>DATLHE010000394.1:0-10632 GCA_035540335.1 Thermomicrobiales bacterium
GCCCGATCTTCGCACAGGTGCAATGCGCGCGGAAAGACGATCCCTCATTCCGAGCGCAGCAGGGGCCCGCTCCGCTTCTCACCCTATGGGCTCGGCCGGGGGCTCGCTCCGCTTATCGGCTTCGCCTCGGCCGGGGAACCCTACGCGAAGCGCCGCACGCCACCACGGCCGTTCCCATCGGCGCCCAAATTTCCCTGTCATCCCGAGCGCAGTCGAGGGATCCCCATCGATGCGGAGCATCGATATGCTGTTGGCAGAGCCACGGCCGGAGCGTGAAACACGCCCTCCCGCACGGGGCGATCCCGCCTCCCGGCATCCCCGACAGGCCAAGCATCACCGCCGCCCCCCCTTGCGCCCCCGCGACATATACGTACAATCGCCTTCTGTTTCACGGCGCATCGACACGGAACCATGCACGCGGTCCCGAGCCATCGGCCGCGAGCGTGGGATCGGTGCATCCGTGGCGTCTCCGCCCGCTGGCGGGACGCCGTCGACCTGTTGGTGAGGACAAGGCATGCCGGAGCGGATCGAGCCAGACCTGGACGCATCGACGACACACGATCCCGCCGCCGCGCCGACCGCCGCCGCCGCGATTGTCCAGAGCGCCAACTGGCGCCTCGCGCTCGACCTCGTCCTCCAGGACACCCTCGAACACCGCCCCACCTCGCCTGATCTCGTCCTACTCTTCGCCAGCAGCGACTACGCCGAAGACTTCCCCGCTCTCGTCCGCGAGACCTACGAGCGATCCGGCACCTCCTGCCTCGTCGGCAGCTCAAGCAGCGGGGCGCTCGCCAACGCGGTCAGCTTCGAGAACCAGCCCTGCCTGGCGATGATCTGCCTCTGGCTGCCGGAGGTGACCCTCACCCCGGTCCGGCTCCACCAGTCCATGCTCGACGTCCTCGATGATGACGACCTCTGGGCGGAGATGTACGGCCCGCCGCCGGAAGAAACCCGGGCCTGGCTGCTCTTCGCCGACCCCTTCCGCATGGACGCCCACGAGATGGTCGCCAGGCTCTCTGCCCGCTACCCGGGCACCCCGATGATGGGCGGCACCGCCTCCTCGGCCGGGCAGGAGCGCCGCACCTGGGTCTTCTTCGACGGGCAGGTCTACGACGAGGGCGGCGTCGCTCTCGCCATCGGCGGCCCCTACGACCTCCACATCGTCCTCTCCCAGGGGTGCGACCCGATCGGCGAGCCCTGGACGATCACCGGCGTCGAGCGCAACCTGATCACCACCATCTCCAACCTCCCCGCCACCAGGGTGCTGCAGGAGACCATCGACGCCCTGCCGCCCGAGTCCCGCGCCACGATCGAGCGCAACCTCCTGCTCGGCTTCCCGATCGACGAGTACCAGCATCAGTTCCACCGCGGCGAGTTTGTCGTCCGCGGGCTGCTCGGCATCGACCAGGAGAAGGGCGCGCTCATCGTCGGCAGCCTCCCCCGCGTCGGGCAGACTGTCCAGTTCCAGCAGCGCGACGCCCGCAGCTCCGCGCTCGACTTCCAGCAGGTGCTCGTCGACGCTCGCGCCATGGTCGGGGACGCGGCACCGGTCGCCGGGCTGCTCTGCACCTGCAAGGGGCGCGGCACCGCCATGTTCGGCCGCCCGGATCACGACGCGCTCGCCGTCCAGGCCGCCTTTCGCGGCCTGACCGTCGGCGGCATGTACTCCTTCGGCGAGATCGGCCCCATCAACGGCCACACCGTGCTCAACGGCTTCACCGCCGTGCTCGGCTTGCTGACCTATCGCGGCGGCAAGGGCCACACCCCTCACGGCTGAGCGGCGACGCATCCCTCGGGCAACCTGATGGGGTAAGGGCATCATCGTGCGATCGTACGCGACCGCTACGTTATGGGGGCGGCGTTCCGCCGTCGTAGGGGCCGTACCCCGAAGGGTGTCGGCCCGATGGCCCGCAGGGCCATATCTGGTGAGGCGATTATGGACGGATACACCCGTCGGAATACGCTCCGCTACCCCGGCTACGGCTACGCCCAACCCGGCGCCACCCTGGTCACCATCTGTACGCACAACCGGCAATGCCTGTTCGGCGAGGTGATCGACGGGCGCATGATGCTCACCCTGGGTGGTCAGGCTGCCGCCAGGGCGTGGAGCGATCTTGAGAACCGCTTCCCTGGTGTCGAGCCGGATGCCTTCATGATCATGCCGGACCCTGTGCATGGCATCGTGCTCACCGGCACCGATCCCGCGCACGAGGACGTCCGCATGACCGTCGGCATCGTGGTCCGTTCGTTCAAAAACAGCGTGCTTCGCGCATGGCGCGACGGCGTGGAGCACCATGGATGGCCGCGCTACTCTGGCCACCTGTGGCAGAAGGATGTTCACGACCGGATCATCCGTCGGGGCGAGCCGTTGGACAGCGTTCGGGCATACATCGAGGGCAATCCCGGTCGATGGCAAGAACGTCAGGGCAGGTCGTCGTAGCGGGGCACTCGCAGAGTGTGCCCCCATCGCCGCAGGCGATGGTCCTCTCGCCTACCCCCGGTCCAGCATCCGCTGGCCCAGCGCCGTCGCCAGCAGGTGCAGCGCCGCCTGCGTGCTGTCCCCCGTCGGGTCCAGCGTCGGGTTCAGCTCCACGAAGTCCATCGACCGGATCGGCCCGTCCCAGTTCCCCAGGTACCGCAGCGCCTGCGACGCCTCGCGGATCGTCAGCCCACCCGGATAACGCGTGCCCGTGCCCGGCATCATCCCCGGGTCAAGTACATCCAGATCGAACGAGAGATGGACCGCGTCGACGCCCTGGGCCATCAGGTGGTCCGTCGCCGCCTTCAGCCCCGGCAGGATGCCGTTGTCGTGCCACTCGTCCATCGTCCGCGCGAACATGCCCTTCTCGACGATCAGATCCTCCTCCGCGACGTCGATATCGCGGATGCCGAGGAAGACGACGTTCTCCGGCCTGATCATCGGCACCTTGCCCGCCAGCTGCGAGCCGCGTGGCAGCGAGGTGACGGCCTCGCCCATCGCCGTGGCGAGAGGCATGCCGTGGATGTGCCCGCTCAGGCTCGACGCCGGCGTGTTCACGTCCGGGTGCGTATCGATCCAGAGCAGGCCGAGGTTCTTGGCCTGACGCGTCGCCCCGGCGATCGAGCCGACGGCGAGCGCGTGGTCCCCACCGAGGGTGACCGGCAGATGGCCCCGCTCGATCGTCGCCGCAACGGCGTCGGCAAGCAGCTCGTTGGCGTTGTCGATCGCCTCCAGGAAGACGAGGTCGCGCTGGTTGATGCGCGCCCGCGCCCGCGGCACGTCCTCGACCGGGATCGTGATCGCCGGCTCCAGCCGGGCCAGCAGCTTCCGGAAGTGCCCGTCCATCCAGCGCTGCTCCAGCCCGTCCCGGAGTGCGATTGCGCCGTGGTCGGTCCCGGGCACCTCGCACCCGTACCAGAGCGGCACCGCGATCGGCTGGATGCGGGCGGTCCGCAGGAGATTGGCCGCGCAGGGGCGGCCGGTGCCGGCGGTCGTCATGCCTACATCTGCGTCGGCGCGGCGATGCCCAGCAGCGCCAGGCCGTTGCGCAGCGTCGTCTTCGTGATCGTCACCAGCGCGAGCCGCGCGCTGCGGGTCGGCTCCTCCGACTGCAGCACGGGGCAGGCGTGGTAGAAGTCGTTGAACCGCTTCGCCAGTTCGTAGACATAATTCGTGATGTGCAGCGGCCGGTGCTCGTCCGCCGCCCGCTGCACGATGCCCGGGAACTCGGCGATCGTCTGCAGCAGCCCGAGCTCCTCCGGCTGCGGCGTCCCGAAGGCGATGCCGTCGAGCGAGGCCAGCACGGCGGCGTCACCGACCCCGGCGTGCTCGAGGATGCGGCAGGCCCGCGCGTGCGCGTACTGGATGTACGGCGCGGCATGCCCGTCGAACGAGAGGGCCTCGTCCGGGTCGAAGGTGATCACCTTGTTGCCGTCGCGCGCCAGCATCACGTACTTGATCGCCCCGATCGCGATCTGGTGGGCGACCCGGTCCTGCTCCTCGGCCGGCAGGTTCGGGTTCTTCTCCCGGATCACCTCCAGCGCCCGCGCCATCATCACGTTGCGGACGTCCTCGAGCATCGGCGCGTTGCCCTTGCGCGAGGAGATGACGCCGCTCGGCAGTGTCACGAACTCGTAGCTCAGGTGCAGGCTGTTCGCCGCCTGCTCGAAGCCGTAGAGCTCGAGAACCTTGGTGATCTGGTCGAAGTAGAGCGACTGCCGGACATCGACGACCCAGATCGACTGGTCGACGCCGTACTCCACGAACTTCTGCTGCGTCAGCGCGAGGTCCTTCGTGCTGTAGAGCGTCGTCCCGTCCGAGCGCAGGATCGGCATCGTCCGGTAGGTCTCGGTCTCGAGCCCGAGCTTCTCGTCGATCTTCACCACCGGCAGCCCGTCGCTGATCTCGGCGATGCCCTTCTCCAGCAGCTCGCGCACGATCTCCCGGCCGGCGTCCTCGACCCCGCTCTCCCAGAACCAGACGTCGAAGCGCGCGCCGAACTCGTCGAAGATCTGCTGGAGGTCATCGACGCTCCACTGCCGGGTGGTCTCCCACAGCCGGACGAAGTCGGGGTCCTTCTGCTCCCAAAGCTGGAACGTCTCCCGTGTCTGCTGCTCCCACGCCGGGACGTGCGGCCACCAGTCGGCCATGTGCTCGGCCAGCCGCTCCCACTCCGCCAGGCGTTCCGCCGGGGTCGTCGTCGGCGCCGCCGGCGCCTCATCCGCCTCGCCGTTGCCGCTGACCGTCGCCTCCACCGGCTGCTCGGCCTCGGCCCGCAGCTGGTCGCCGATGATCGGCCAGAAGGTGACGAGCACGTTCTCGTCGCGCAGCTCCTCCACCTTGATCTCCTGCTGCGAGCTGATCCGCCCCAGCAGGTAGGCGATGTCCTCGCCCTCGACGTTCTGCCGCCAGAGGAACTTCAGCATCCGGTCGACTGCGGCGACGAAGACCTCGTCCTCCTGCACGACGCGGAGCAGGAAGTCGATGACGTCCTTGCGGAAGCTGAGCCGGGCGTCGGCCTCGGCGTAGATCTCACCGAGCCAGCGCCCGCGCGAGGCGCTGCCCTCCGGCTCCTCGCCCCGGTGGAAGCTCGTGTAGCACCACAGGCAGCGGATCACGTGCCGCCCGATGTCCCCGATGTAGGTCACCGGCATCGTCGGGAAGCCCGCCGCGGCGCTGATGTTCGTCACCGCCACGCCAAGGCAGATGTTCCGAAGGTGGCCAACATGCGCGGCCTTGTGCGTGTTGAGTTGTGAGTGCTCAATCATCACCCGCTGCGGGCGCGAGCCCGGCGCGGCGTGCCCATACGTCGCGTCAGCCTCCAGCACCTCGCGCACGAGGCGAGCGGTCATCGACTGCGCGTCGTACGAGATGTTGATGTAGCCGTTGACGGCCTCGACGCTCCCGAACCGGCCGCTCTCGCGCAGCGTCGCCGCCACGGTCTCCGCCAGCTCCTGGGCGCGGGCGCCGACCTGGGCGTTGACGAGCTTCTTCGCGTCCTTCTTGGACAGCCCCTCCAGCGCGCCGGCGGCCTCCAGCTCGGTGGTCACCAGCTCACCGGCGACCATCCGGCAGACGGTCGAGGCGCTGCCCCACGTGCCTTCGAACGGCAGCGGGCGCAGGTCGATCGGCCGCGCGCCGGGCTCGACGCCGGCCTGCCGCAGCGCGGCGCGGATCGCGTCCGCGGCGGCGCGCTCCTCGCGCGCGATGATGCCGCCCCCAAGCTCGGGCGCGGTGGGCTGGACGGTGGTGGGGTCAGTGGCGGCATCGGCCATGGATGTGCGGTGGCTCCTGGTTGGGTACGGGTAGGCAACAGCCCGGCGCGACGGCCGGGAGCGGCACGGCCGCCCCGATGGGATCGGGCCTCGCGGCGCGTGACAGGTGCTCCCAATAATACCCCGGTGGCGCGACCGGGCGTCGCCATAAGCCGTCGCCATAATGGAGGAAGGATGCGTCCGGTATGCGCGGTGTCCCGGAGGGAAACGACATGAGTGATCGAACCTACGATGTCCAACCGGTCGGCTGGGTGCAATCGTCGCTGACCGATCGCGCCGCGGCCCCCCGCCAGGGTGACGAGGGCGCGCCCCTGGCGCGCATCGTGCTCCGCCCCGCGTTCGTCGAGGCGGCCCGCGATCTCCATCCCGGCGACCGGATCATCGTGCTGACCTGGCTGCACCTGGGCAGCCGCGACGTGCTCGCGGTCCACCCGCGCGGCGACCCGCGCCGCCCCCTCACGGGCGTGTTCGCGACCCGTTCCCCGGACCGCCCCAATCCGATCGGGCTGCACCCGGTCACGATCGAGACGGTGGATGAGGGCGCCATCTCGGTCCGGGGGCTCGAGGCCATCGACGGCACGCCCGTGCTGGACATCAAGCCCGTCCTCGGCGCGATGGATCAGCGCTGACGCCCCGGACATGAGCAACGGCGACCCCACAGGGTCGCCGTTGCTCATTCGGCTCGCGTGTCGTGACCGTGTCCGCCTAGCGCTCGAGCTCGAACCCGTTCCCGGAGCGGTGGCCGCCTCGTCCCTGGAGCAGCATCGCGCCGCCGGCGAGGATCAGCCCCAGCCCGACGATCAGCACGATCAGCTGCTGATAGCCGAAGCCCTTGCCGCCACCGAGATCGATCTCGTCGGCGATCAGCGACAACACCACCAGACCGACACCCAGCGCGCCAAGCGCGAGCGCGGTCAGCTTTGTGGCGGGGCGCGACGGTTGCGGGGATCGCACGGGGCATCTTCCTCATCAAGACCGGGGTCATCGCGCGCGTGTGCGGCATCGCCCGCGGCACCGGTGGTGATTGGTCGTTGCCGAACCGGCAACAACGGCCATTGCTTGCGCCCATTATACCGAAGATACCCGTTGCGTCAGGCCGCTGCCCGCCATCGGCCCTCCCATGGGGGCGTTCGCCCGCCACGGCGCGGTGGGCAGACGGGATAATCGTAAACACGCCCTTTCGTCTCGTGTCGCGATGCCCGACTGTCGCCCTCCCCGGCTTGACCACCCGGCGGCCCGGGTTTACGGTCGTGGCGAGGCGGCCGCGCGGGCGTCGGCCGTCCCCGGCAAGCGTCCCCCGCGAACGAACGCGGGCGGGCGCGGCGCGGAGCCCCACATTGGCCGGCGAGGGCAAGGTTGTGCATGCGGGCCGCGTTCTGGCCCCGTTTCTTCGGATGATGGAGTAAAGTAACGCGGTACACGCCCTGCGATGGGCAAATGCGTCTCATGGCAGGAGAGCGTGAGGCGCGCCGGTGGGGCTCGCCAGCATCCGCGCGTCGGGGCTGGGCATCACCATGGTTGGCTGGAGGCGGCACGCAATGTGCACGGTGCACGTTGTGGTGCCATCGAGTGTTTTCACCATGCCCGGGAGGGGAGATGGTGCGGGGAGGCAGAATGGAACGGCGAAGCCACGACCGGGCGGCGACATCCGGTCAGCCACGGCGGCGCGGATTTATGAGCCGGTTGCTGACGCTCGGCACGCTCGGCATGACCGCGATGATCGTGCTCGCCGCGTGCGGCCCGAGTGAGGACAAGCCCTACTCGACGACCAGCCCGGCGTCGCCCACGGCGGACGACATCCAGTCGCTCTACAAGCTGGTCTTCTGGCTGTCGCTGATCGTCTTCGTCGGCGTGCAGTTCGCGATCGTCTACACGTCGCTGCGCTTCCGCCGCTCGCGCGATACGACCGAGCGCCCGCCGCAGATCCACGGCAGCAAGCGCCTGGAGATCGCCTGGACGATCATCCCGGCCATCGTCCTGCTCATCCTCCTGATCCCGACAATCACCACCCTCTATGACCACGACGCCGCCGCCCAGGATGGCGACATCGTCGTCGACGTCTATGGCAAGCAGTGGTGGTGGGAGATCGAGTACGGCGAGGACAAGGCCCAGGGCGGCCAGAGCCTCGACGTCCACACCGCCAACGAGATTTGGCTCCCGGTCGGCAAGAAGGCCCAGATCAACCTCCGCTCCAACAACGTCATCCACTCCTTCTGGGTGCCGCGCCTGTCGGGCAAGCTGGACGTCATACCCGGCCACGTCAACACCCTGTCGATCACCCCGGAGGAGGTCGGCACCTTCTACGGTGAGTGCGCCGAGTACTGCGGCGCCCAGCACGCCTGGATGCGCTTCACCATCCACGTCGTCCCCGAGGACCAGTTCTACGCCTGGGTCAACAACTGGCGTTCCGCACCGCCGTCGTCGGCGAAGAAGGGCGCGGAGAACACCCCCGGTGTCGTCAAGGCGCCGGACGCCTTCTCGGTCTGCCTCGCCTGCCACCGCGTCAACGGCATGGAAGGCTCGGTCACGCCGAAGGGCATCAACGCCCCGGCCAACATGGGCCCGGATCTCACGATGCTCGCCTGCCGCGAGACGATCGCCGCCGGCATGATGGAGAACAACCCCGAGAACCTCGCCAAGTGGCTGAAGGATCCCGGCGCCGTCAAGCCCGGCAATTACATGGCGACCCAGATCGGCCCCGGCAAGGTCGAGCTCACCGACGAGCAGATCACCGAGCTGGTCGACTACCTCGAATCGATGAAGCCCGCCGGCGGCTGCGCCGACGCGCAGGGCTGGGCCGGTGGCGCGGCCACGCCCGTCGCGAGCCCGGTCGCGTCGCCCGTCGCCTCGCCGATGGCGACCCCCGAAACGGGTTCCTGATCTCTCTTGCACAGGGGAGGCCGCTCCACCGGCGAGCGGCCACCAAACCCCACAGTTCACGCCGGTCATGGTGTTCTGTACGCGGTGCGCCAGGACTGGCAGGCCGGAGAAAGCAGGCGCGAGCGAGCTTCGCGCCGGATGTCTAGGGTAGGAGCAAGAGGATGGCATCAATCGCCCAACCGTCGGCCCAGGTGGTGGCACGGCCGACAGTCACGAAAGAAACCGGCCTCTGGAGCTGGTTGACCACGATCGACCACAAGCGCATCGGCATCCTGTATCTGGCGACCTCCTTCTTCTTCTTTATGCTGGGAGGTCTCGAGGCGCTCATCATCCGGACGCAGCTCGTCCAGCCGGCGAACACGCTCGTCAACGAGAAGACGTATAACGAGCTGTTCACGATGCACGGCACGACGATGATCTTCCTCGCCGCCATGCCGATGACCGTCGGCTTCTGGAACTACGTCATGCCGCTCCAGATCGGCGCCCGTGACGTCGCCTTCCCCCGCCTGAACGCCTTCAGCTACTGGCTGTTCCTCGGCGGCGGCATCATCCTCAACCTCAGCTGGTTCTTTGGCGAGGCCCCGAACCAGGGCTGGTACGGCTACGCGCCGCTGACCGACCTGGCCTGGAACCCGACCCGCGCAGTCGACTTCTGGATCGTCGGCCTGCAGATCCTCGGCATCTCCTCGATGCTCGGCGCGTTCAACTTCACCGTCACCATCCTGAACATGCGCGCGCCCGGCATGTCCCTCATGCGCATGCCGCTCTTTACCTGGACGACGCTGATCACCGCCATCCTGCTCTTCATGGCCTTCCCGGCCGTGACCGTCGCCCTCATCCTGCTCATGATGGACCGCTGGGTCGGCACCAGCTTCTACGCCACCGCCGCCGGAGGTGACCCGCTGCTCTGGCAGCACCTCTTCTGGGTCTTCGGTCACCCCGAGGTCTATATCCTGATCCTGCCCGCGTTCGGCATCATCTCCGACGTCATCCCGACCTTCTCCCGCAAGCCGCTCTTCGGCTACTCGGTAATGGTCTACGCCACCGCGGCAATCGCCTTCCTCGGCTTCGGCGTGTGGGCGCACCACATGTTCACCACGGGCCTCGGCCCGACGGCGAACTCCGTCTTCGCGGCCACCACGATGACGATCGCCATCCCGACCGGTGTCAAGATCTTCAACTGGATCGGCACCATGGCGTTCGGCCACATCAAGTTCACGACGCCGATGCTCTTCGCGGTCGGTCTCGTCTCGCAGTTCACGATCGGCGGCATCTCCGGCGTCATGCACGCCGTGGTCCCGGTCGATACGCAGCAGAACGACTCCTACTTCATCATCGCCCACTTCCACTACGTGCTCTTCGGCGGCACCATCTTCGGCCTGCTCGCCGGCTTCTACTACTGGCTGCCCAAGATGACCGGGCGCATGATGGACGAGCGCCTCGGCAAGATCAACTTCTGGACGACGTTCATCGGCTTTAACCTGACGTTCTTCCCGATGCACTTCCTCGGCCTCGAGGGCATGCCGCGCCGCTACTACAGCTACGGCGAGGGCAGCGGCTGGACCTTCTGGAACGTCGTCGTCTCGTTCGGCGCCTACTTCCTGGGCGCGTCGCTCCTGCTCTTCCTCTACAACGTCGGCAAGAGCCTCCACAGCGGCAAGATCGCCGGCCCCAACCCGTGGGACGCGCCGACGCTGGAATGGGCGACGACGTCGCCGCCGCCGGTCTACAACTTCCGCGAGATCCCGCAGGTCGCCCACCGCGATCCGCTCTGGGCCGAGAAGTACGGCACCGAGGCGTACGAGCACGAGGACTCCGAGATGGAGGTCACCATCGCCGGCAAGACCCTCGGCACCACCGGCGTCCCGGACGACAAGGAACGGGAACCGCTGCGCCAGGAGCAGGCGGCCGAGGAAGACGAGCACGGCCATGGCATCCACATGCCGAACCCGTCCTACTACCCGCTCATCGCGGGCGCGGGCCTCTTCTTCCTGGCCC
>DATLHE010000395.1:0-26675 GCA_035540335.1 Thermomicrobiales bacterium
GGGCACCGACGCGGGAGCCGTGCCGCCCAGCATGCTCGCGAGCACCTCCAGCGACGTCACGCCGTAGACGCAGCTCGGCTCGACGTGGGAGTTCTCGTTGAACTCGTTCCAGCTGATCAGCCCGATCGCGTCGGGATCAGCCTGGAAGGCCGCGCCGAGCTGCGTGCGCAGCATGTCGCCGTCGTCCCGGCTCACGGCGCGGTCACCGCCGATCAGCCGGGCATCGAACCCCGGCGCCGCCGGCGCGATCCAGAGTCCGCCGTGCTCGTGCACCGCGCGGGCCATCGACTTCAGCTTGTCGGAGTACCGCGCATAGGTCTTCGGGTTGGCCGACGACCAGTAGTAGGCGTCGCCGTCGAACAGGTCGGCCCGATCGCGATAGTCGTCCGGATTGCGCTCCGACGCGAGGATTAGCAGCCGCTCCCGCAGCTGGGGGGTAACGAGCTCGATCTCCTCCCGGGAGAACTCCCAGCTGCCGGACCAGATGACGACGGGCCGGGAGAAAAGCGCGAGGGCCCGGCTGTCACCGAGCTCCTTGTAGAAGTACTCGAGGTCGGACGCGATCCGGGGCGCGGGGACAGGGTTCCGGTCCGCATTGAGCCCCTCGTAGAGCAGGACGAGCTTGAACTCCTCCTCCTCGCTGATCTGCACGAGCGTGCGCAGGCGGTCGGTCAGCTCTTCCGTGTTCTTCCAGCCGACGATGAACCCGTCGATGCCGGCCGCCTTCGCCCATTGAATGTGCTGGCGCATGATCTCCGGGTCGTCGCTCGGGTAGCGTCCCAACGCTGGAAAGTCCGCCTTTGCGCGGTCCCACGAGTCGACGTTGTAGCGGATGGAATAGTAGGCGAGCACCGGCGTCGCACTCGCCCCGGGAACGGGGCTGCCGACGGGGACGTCCGGCAGCGGGGTCGCACCCGGCGACGCAACCGGAGTCGCGCCGGGCGTGGCTTCTTGCGCGGCGGCGGGCGCGACCGTCAGCAACAGCAGGATGACGACGAACGAGGCGCGGACACCAGGCCAGAGCGGGCCGCCACGGTGCCGGTGGTGATGATGCCGGTGCATGAGCCTCCCCTTACGGTCTCGACGGACGCGCATCGGCGCGCACCCGCCTTCGAAACCACCGGAACGTGCGGGCCGAGCGCCACCGCCCGACGATCAGAAGTCCAAGTGCCACGCTGGCGCCCAGGCCGCCGATGAAGGCGGCATCCAGCAGGCTGATGACCTTGAGCGCCACGGTTTGGTCCTTCGAGAGCGCGACGGGCAGCGTCGGCGAGTAGCCACTCCCCTGGACGCGCACCTTGTATTCGCCGCGGGGGAGCAGGGGCAGGGATGCCAGGCCATCGGCGTCGAGCGCAACGCCGTGCACGGTGCCGTTGGGCGACACGACTTCCACGGTATCGCCCATTGGGAAGCCGAAGATCGCGTCCTGGCTCGAGAAGGACATCGCGTAGAAGAGCAAGGGCACCGTCCAGGATCGCGTCCGGGCAGGGATGAAGCGATTCTGCGCCCGGTTGACGACGTTCGCGCCGTCCACGATGACCTCGTCGACCGAGTACTGCAGCTGGGTCTCCTCGAGGCCGCTGGAGCGGCGTGTCACCCGGCCACCCTTGACCCAGAACTCGCCGTGCTCATCGCGCTCGATGCGCTCGCCCATGCTGTTGGTGAGGGTGACAGTCGAGATCCCGGACGGGTCAATCGGATCACCCTGGAGGTTGGTGAACTGGTAGGCAACCAGGTACTGCACCTCGAAACCGGCCTGCAGCACCATCCCGGGCTCATATTCGACGTCGCGGTAGGGCGTGAATATGTTCTCGCGCCACCGGGAGAATTCGGCCCGGACCCCGGCGGCGGGGCTGGTCCAGGGCAGCAGCACCTCGACCCGGTAGTTGCCGATCTCCGAGATCGGAAACGTGACGAGCCCACTCTCGTCCGAGATGAGCGTCACACCCGGCGCGTCCGCGGCCGGAGGGCCGGATTTCGGGAGCGGCGTGAGCCTGACGTGCATGTTCGGCAGCGCCGGGACGATCTTCACGCCCAGCGTCCCGGGATGAATCTCCAGCTGGCCGGATGCGGAGACCGGGTTGACATTGGCCTTGGCGTCGCCATCGTAGGTCGCGCGGATGGCGTAGGTCCCGGCCGGCAGCTCGGTCTTGATGCGCAACACGACCGTGCCGTTCTCGGCCGTGGTCGCGTGGTCTTCGCGTGCGTCATCGACATACAGTGTCACGGCCTCGCGGGCCATTGCCGTTCCATCCGGCTGCGTCAGGTGGCCGACCACCACCGGGCGCTCGCCGACCACGGCGGCCGGAAAGGGATCCAGCGTGAGCACCGGCGCCGTCGCTGATGCCGCCGGGGTCGCCGCCGCCTGGCGCTCCTGGGCCGCCGCCGTGCCGATGCAGGCGCCGCAGCCGAGCAGGACGAAAAGGGCCGCGATCCACCACAGTCGAGGTCTCATTCCTCCCTGCCCCCCAGCGCATTCCGCCGCCGGCCGGACCTCGTGAGCGACCTGGGGATGGCGATGCCGATGAGGAACAGCGAGACGACCATGACCGAGCTGTAGGTGACGTACAGGACGAGGCGGTTCGGCTCCGGCCGGACCACCGCCTGGCGATCCCAGCTGAGGAACGCCGCCTCGCGTGGCTCCTGGTCGAAATCGAAGGCGCTGAGGAAGTTGTTGGCGGCCGCGTCACGCGTCGATAGTGGCGGCAGCCCCCAGTTCTCCTCGATGAACTTCAGGAACGAGGTGAAGTCCAGCACGGTGGAGTCGACGTGGCCGCGCTTGGCGTAGGGGCTGACGAGCAGCGCCGGGGCCCGGAACCCGTAACCGAACTCGTCGACCGGCGGCGGCGGCACATGGTCGTACCAGCCACCCCAGTCGTCGTATGTCCACATGAAGGCCGAGCTGTCCCACGCGCTGCTGCGCATCAGCTCGTGGATAAGCGTCTGGACGAAGCGCTGGCCGGCAAAGATGCTGCCCGGCGGGTGCTCGCTCGCCCCCGACGGCACCATGAAGGAGACCGCCGGCAGCGTGCCGTTGTCAAGGTCGTCATAATATTCATCGAGCGGGACGATGTGCTGGAAGAGCTTCGGGTCGTCGATGAAGCGCGGGAAGTTGAGCAACGGGCACCAGATTACCTGCGCGGCGCGGTTGCTCTTGGCGTTCGCGACCGTGCGGAAGGTCAGATCGGAGTCGTAGTTCTGGATGTAGAACTTCCAGGAAATCCCGGCCTCTTCGAGACGGTCGAAGATCGTGAGCACAGAGTTGCCATATCCCTGCTCCGGGATGCGGCCGTCGGGATTCCCCGGTTGGCCGGCAATCCAGTACATGTGATTTTCGACGCTGCCGCCGTGCGCCGAGGTGAAGAATTTGTCGAAGAGGACGTATTCGTCCGCGACGTTCCAGTAGTAGGCGAGCTCCCGGTCGTCGTAGTACCCCATGGCGAGCCGCCCGTCCTGATTGCGGGCGTTGAGCGCGGCCACGAAGCCGTCCATCTTGCCGTGGTTGTACTGGAGCTCATGGGTTTCGCGGGTGTGGTCGAGATCGGCGCTTTGCCCGCCCTCGAGATGGAAGGGCTCGATGCAGTCCGTGTTGGACGGGTCGTCGGGGTCGACCGGCACGCAGGCCCCCTCCGGAAAACCGTCGGCGCCTGGGTAGGTGCCGAAATAGTTGTCGAACGAGTGGTTTTCCTGCATGAGGACGATGAAGTGCTCGATCGGCGTGGCCGGCGCCGTCTCGTCGTCCTTCTGCCGCGCGACCGTGGCCGCGGGCGCCGGCAGGAAGCCGAGAACGAGCGAGATGAGGACCGCCAGGGACAACCGCCTGCCAATCATGGACGCACCTCGAAGATGATGATGACCGGTGTTCGCTGTCGGGCCCCGTTCTCGTCTGTGATCGTGACGTACGCGACGTGGACGATCGTCCCGTGGTAGCGCTCGGCGAAATCCAGGATCCGGTCGCCGAAATGGGCCGATCGCGAGGCGGAGTAGACGTCGTAGACCAGGTACTGCACCTCTCCCGTGCGGATGCTGCGGTCGGCGTTGAGGATCGGATCGTACGACGGGTTGCGGGTGAGCGGGTTGGGGCTCACGGACAGTCCATAGGCCTTGCGGTGCCCATAAAACTGGACAACGTTCGCCATCGAGGGGCCGATGCAGAGGAAGACGGCGCCTTCCGGCACGTACTGACGGATCCAGTCGCCTGACTCGCGACCGCCGGGCATGCCGCCGGAGCCGGCTAGCAGTCGGTCGCTGGGCACCGTCTCGACGCGGCTCCACGCCGGCGCCGCCAGCGACAGGGCCAGCACGGTCACGGTGATCGCGGGGAACACGCGCGACACCACTTGTCGCCAGCCGGACGGATAGGCCGGGAGCGACCAATGACGCAGGGCCCGGCTGGCCAGCAGCACGACGCATGGCGCGGTGGGGAGCAGGTACTGGAAGCCCTTGACGGGCCAGAGCTGGAAGAAGATGACCGGCACGGCGATCCAGGCAAGCAGCAGGTTCTCGCGCCAGGAGTGCTGGCGGCGGAGGAACCAGAGCCCCGTCACGGCGGCGGCCACGACCAGCACACCCATCGCGATTGGCACCGTCGAGGGATAGAAGCTCCAGATGTGGTTCGGCTTCCGCAGGAGCTGCCAGACGAGGTAGCCCTGGGCTTTCTCCGAGGCGCCGCCGCCCGCCAGCAGCAGCGAGACGGGGAACGAGATCACCACGGTCGCGAGGATGAACGAGGAGATGATGACGTCCCGCAGCCGGATCGGGATGCTCATGCAGAGGGCGAGGAAGGCGTACACGGACGCCACCAGGACGATCCCGGTCTCCTTCGCCAGGAACGTCATGCCCATGCCCGCGGCGGCGGCCCAGAGCCACCGCGACGAGTGGGTCGCCGCGTACTTGGCGATCAGCAGCAGCGTCAGGGTCGCGAAGAACGTCATCGGGCCGTCGAGCAGGACCTGACGGCTCACGACAACGTGATACGGCATCAGCGCGAGGAGGAGTGTCGCGACGGCGCCGGTCCAGGCGTCGTACAGGGTGCGGCCCACGAGGAAGACCAGGAGCAGCGTCGCCACGCCGAACAGCACCGACACGAGGCGGCCGACGATGTCGGTGACGCCGTAGTGAAAGGTCATCGCCAGCGTGAACTGGAACAGCATCGGGTGCGCGCGGACCAGCGGGAAATAGGGGCTGATGTTGGCGTCGTTGACGAACGCGGCGGCCTGTCCGGCATAGACGGCCTCGTCGCTGTTGTAGCCGAGCTCGTCGAGGCGCCAGATACGGAGCATCGCCCCCACGAACATCGCGGTCGCCACGAGCTGCCACGGCGAGAGTGATGCCTGGATCGCGTCCAGCCACGCGATCCGTCGCTGCGCCGGCAGGGCGTGGGCGGCGCCCACGGACGTCGTCGAAGCGAGATTCACGGCCTGTTCCTTCGCCACGGTGCCGCACTCCTCACAAGAGCGAACCCAGCTGTCGCAAGAGTCGTCGCGTCGTGTGACCCGCTCGTCGAGGGCACACAGTTGCGAGGCGTCGAAACCGGGCGCTGACGAGTTAACGTCGTATTAATTTGTAGTAACCCGAGCCCGACACTATCATGCCTGAACAAAGCGCGACAATAGCCACTTTGAAGGCGCTCCAGATAAGGCATCGGCTCGAAACGGTTAGGAAAAAGGGGGATTAGGAGGTTCCTAGCAAAAGAGTCATGGATGATACCGGACCGGTCCCCCAACGCTCCCCGCGACGGCTCCATGCTTCACATACCCGCTTCAAAGGGACCGCGTCGGGACGCAGGGGCGCGCTGTCATTGGAGGCGCAGCGGCCCCGCCTGGTGGACGCGCGGTAGCGGCGGCCCGTCTCGATCGGTCCGTGACGTGCGCCATGCGCGCGACGTGGGTCGGACTATTCCACGATGCTGAGGAACTGGCGGGTGCGCTCGTGCCGGGGAGCGGTGAAGAACTCGCCGGGGGGCGCTTCCTCGATGATCTCGCCGTCCGCCATCATCACGATCGTGTCGGCCGCCTCGTGTGCGAACCGCAGTTCGTGGCTGACGACGATCATCGTCATGCCGTCCCGGACAAGCTCCTCCATGACGTCGATAACCTCGCGCACGAGCTCGGCATCGAGCGCGGAGGTCGGCTCGTCGAACAGCATCACCTTCGGCCGCATCGCCAGCGCCCGCGCGATCGCGACGCGCTGCTGCTGGCCGCCCGAGAGCTCGTGGGGGTAGTGGTTGGCGCGCTCGGCCAGCCGGACGCGGTCGAGCAACGCGAGCGCCTCCTCGCGGGCCCGGTTCTTGGGCGTGCCGCGGACGTGGACCGGCCCAACCATGACGTTCTCGACGGCCGTCATGTGCGGGAAGAGGTTGAAGTGCTGGAAGACCATGCAAATCTCGGAGCGATGCCGGGCCAGGTCGCGCTCGCGCGGGCGGCGGTCGCCATGCGACAACCAGGACACCTCGGCGGCGTCGAGCACGATGCGCCCGTCGTCGATCTGCTCCAGCAGCCCCAGGCAGCGCAGGAAGGTGCTCTTGCCCGACCCGGACGGTCCGACAACGACCTTCACCTCGCCGCGGTTGACGGTCATCGAGACGCCGCGCAATACCTCGAGCCGCCCGTAGTGCTTGCGGACCCCGGTCGCCACCACGATCGGCGCGGCGGGAGCCGTGTTGACCGTCATCGATTCAGCGCCCCCGCCAACTGCGGCCGCAGGCCGGGAATCCCGGCGCGCCGTGTCGATGACCATTGGTAGTGGCGCTCAAGCTGGGCCTGCAGCACGATGAAGACGCTGACGATCACCATGTACCACACCGCCGCCGCGCCGTAGAGCTCGGCGAAGCGGAAGTTGACGGCGACTTGCTGGCTGGTCACGGTCAACAGCTCGCGCAGCGAGATCACCGATGCCAGCGCGGTGAGCTTGAGCAGCGAGATGAACTCGTTGCCGGTGGCGGGGATGATCACGCGTACCATCTGCGGCAGCACGATGAGCCGGAAGACCTGGCCGGAGCGCAGGCCGAGCGTCTTGCCCGCCAGCGTCTGGCCCTTGTCGACGGCGTTCAGGCCGGAGCGGATGATCTCGGCCATGTAGGCCGATTCGTTGATCGACAGCGTCAGCCAGGCCGCGAGAAACGGCGTGAACCACTCCTCACGCAGCGAGGGGATGAGCTGCGGCAGCGCGTTCCAGACGAACAGCAGCTGCAACAGCGTGGGGATGGCGCGGAAGAGCCAGACCCACAGCAGCGCGACGAGGCGCAGCACGCGCAGCGGCGACCGGCCGATCAGCGCGATGCCCAGGCCGATCACGGCCGCCGACGCCTGAGAGAGCGCCGCGAGCGCGATCGCGATCAGGGCGCCCTCGGCGTAGGCGCGGGAGGTGAGCGCCTCCCGGAAGATGCTCCAGTCGAAGGTCATGGCCGCTCATCCCGTGTCAGAACCGGTCAGGGCGCCGGCGTGGCCGCCGGCGTCGCGCTCAGCTCGGAGAGACGCGTGAACTCCGCGCCCGCCTCCGGCAGGTTCCATGTCGCCGCGATGCGGGCCAGTGTCCCGTCGCTCCGCATGGCCTCGACCGTCTCGTCCAGCGCCGACCCGAGGGCCATGGCATCCTTGCGGAAGAAGATCGCGAACGTCTGCGTCTCCGGATAGGTGTAGGCGATCCTGAACTGGCCGGGCTGCGCCGTCTCGCGGAAGGCCACCTCGGTGTCCTGCGTGATCGTGGCATCGGCGCGGCCGACGACGAGTTGCTGGTCGGCGTCGGTCTGCTTCGGGTAGGTCTGGATGTTGATGCCATCCTTGCCCTGGTTCTTCAGCTCGGCGTCGAGCGCCTCCATCATTTTCAGGTAGTTGGTGCCGGACTGGACGGCGACGGTCTTGCCCGAGAGGTCCTCGGGTGCGGCGATGTCGCTGTTGTTCGCCGTCGTCATCAGGACGATGTGCGAGTCGAAGTACGGCTGCGCGCCGAAGGTTTCCATGCGCTCCGATGTGAGGTAGATGCCGCTGGCGACGATGTCGCAGCGGCCCGCCTGCAGGCCGGGCAGGAGCCCGGTGAACTCGAGCGGCACGAACTCCGCCTTGACGCCGAGACGCTTGGCCAACTCGTTGGTGAGGTCGATGTCGAAGCCGATCGGCTGCTTCGCGTTCTGGTCCTCGAAGTACTCCATCGGCGGGAAGGCGGGGTCGACGCAGTTGGTGATCACCCCGTCATCGCCGAGGTCCTTCAGGACATCGGCGGAGGCGGACCCTTCCTGCGCCAGCGCGCCGTGCGCCGTCCAGCCGGCGGCGAGCAACGTCGCCAGGACGAGCACGACTCGAAGGAGGAACATGAGTGGCTGCCTCGCCGGGAACGCCTGTGCCATCGTCTACTCCTTTCGGATTCGCGTTGACATGGTCGGAGATCGTGCCGCCGGTGCGATCGGGCGGCCAGCATGGGGTGTGGATGCCATAGTACGGCATCGTGACGCTGGCGGCGCGCAGGGGAACACGCCGCGCTGGCAGCGCTCGGCTCAGGCATCGTGCCTGGAGACCTTCGTGGGTGGCGAAGCGCGCGGTGGTGCGTGCTCGTCGTCCAATCCGGTCCGCCCCCTGCTGGTGACTGGTGACGTCGGGATCATCCCGCCAGCACCGCTCCGGGAGGGAGGGGGAGGGTGCGCAAGGCGGAGGGCCCGGACACCCTCCATCGTGAGGGGAAGGAGACGAGGATCCTCCACGGCGACTGGGGGCGCCTGGCGGATGAAGAAAGGATGACCCCGTCGGAGGCTTGCCGCCGGGCGTGTGGAGGAGGTCGTTGCCCGGTCGAAGCAGCTCCTGGACGTATCCCGAGTATGAGGACGGTTCGCGCCTGCGGCCTCCGTCACCTGGGGGAGTGGCGCATCTGCCGGTCGGCGGGTGGCCGGCCCGGTGCCGGGCTCTGGGATCGAGGGCCGCCGGCACGATGAGGCCACGCTGAACCGCCCGCACGGCGGCCTGCGTGCGGTCCGAGGCCCCGAGCTTGGCGATGATGTGCTCGACGTGCGACTTGACCGTGCCCTGGCCGATCCCGAGATTGTTGGCGATCTCCTGATTGGTGTGCCCCTCCACGAGGAGCCGCAGCACCTCCATCTGACGCGGCGTGAGGGTCTCGACCTCGGTGCTGCCGGCAGAGACCCCGTCCCGCGAGAGCCGCCGCAGGAGACGCATGGCCATGGCGGGCTCCAGCGCGGCCTCGCCAGTCAGCACGCGCCGGACCGTGCCCAGCAGGTCGCGCCGGGTCGCGTCCTTGAGCACATAGCCGGCGGCGCCGGCCCTGATGGCCCGGAGCAGGTAATCCTGCTCCTCGTAAAGCGTGACGATCACGACGCTGGTGTGGGGTGAGCGAGCCTTGATCGCGGCGGTCGCGGCGAGGCCATCCATGCCGGGCATGCGGACGTCCATGAGCACCAGATCGGGCTGCAGGAGCGCGCAGGCCGCCACAGCGGCCTCGCCGTTCTCTGCCTCGCCGACGACATGCAGGTCGGGCTCTCCGGTCAGCATGCTGGCGAGTCCCGCTCGGGCGAGCTCGTGATCGTCAACGATCAGCACCGAAGCGGGAGACGCCCCAGGGGTCGGAACCGTCTGGCTGGACATTCGCCGCGCCTTCCACATGCGGTCTCACCGGCAGGTCAACTACGACACATGTGCCTTGGCCCGGGTGACTCGTGATGCTGCACATGCCGCCGAGGATCAGCAATCGCTCGCGGATTCCCGCCAGGCCGACCCGTTCGCCGGGGCCCGGCGACGGAACGTCGGCCCTGGTGTCGAAGCCACGGCCGAAATCCTGAATCTCGAGTCGAAGCCGACCGTCGCCGTGGCTCAACGACATGCGCACGGTCGTAAGCCCCGCGTGCTTGCGAATGTTCGTCAGCGATTCTTGGGCGATACGGAAGAGCGCCACCTCCACGGCGCGCGGCCAGCGGTGGCCGGCAGTACTGTCGTCGATGACGATGGAGAAGCCCGCCTCCCGCAGCTCGCGGATCGCTTCCGCGAGCGCCGTCGAGAGGCCAAAATCGTCGAGCACCGTTGGACGCAAGCCAGCGATGACGCGACGCGCCTCGTGGATGGTTCGTTTCGCGAGCTCCTGCGTCCGCTCGAGAGCGGCCAGGTCGGCCGGATCGCACGTGAGATGGCTGGCAAGGGCTTCGAGATGCTGGTAAGTGCTTGCGGCGACCTGCGCGAGGCCGTCATGGATGTCGAGTGCCACCAGGCGTCGCTCCGCCTCCTGGGTCAGCAATATCTGGTCGGTCAGCATCGCGCGTCGTCGTTCCTGGTCGTGGAGTTGTTGGGGAAGGTGAGCGTTGTTGATGACCGGCGCGGCGCGCTCGGCCAAGGCGCGCAGCAGGGCAAGCTCGTCGCCTCGCGGGCGACGGCCGTCGCGGTAGCAGGCAATCGTGCCGACGAGCGAGCCGCCGACGTGCATGGGGCAAGCGGTGCCCCGCAATGTCGCCGCCCGCTCCCCGCGGTTGCCGGGCAACACGTGGATCACCGGCGCGGGCCGGACGTTGAGCGCCGTGCCACCTGTCGCGACCGGCTCCCGGACACCCAGCGCGGCGGCCCGGAAGGCGGCCACGCGCCCGGCGTCGACATGGAACGCGGCCCGCGGCTGCAGCCAGTGGCCATCGTCGGATACCAGGCTGATCACCCCTGCGTGCCCGATGTGCGTCGCCATGATGCCGGTCATGACGACCAGGAGCTCATCGAGATTGAGCCCGGCACGGTCGAGCGCGGCGCAGGCAGCGTTCAGCTGGAGTGCCGCGAGAGAAGCGTCCTCGTCCAACACCGTCGGTCGGGTCGGCGCCTCCGGCGATGGCGTGAGGAGCGATCGGCCGCGTCGCATGGGACGGGCTGTCGGGATCGTCGCAAGCTGAGGCGCAGCGTGCGACCATCCCGGTCGCAGCATGGCTCGAACGCCGATCAGCAGCGAGCGGAGCACCACCGCGTTCCGCTGATGTAGCACGGGCGCGCGGTGGCGGCCACCAGGGAGCCGTGGCCCCTCGATCCGTACGGGGACAGCGGGATGCCGGGAAGACGGATAGGAGACCGTCATGGCAGTTTCCAGCGATCAGACCGGGCGCCCGGTCCCGGTCGTCGAATCACCCTTGGTATGTCGGTCGTGCGTGAACCCTTACCGTACTTATACCGAGGGTGGTAATTATGGTCAAGTGACGATAACGAGCCATTCTGCGCCGGCCCGCGGGCGCCGATGGTGGCATATCGCGGTGCCGTGCGTCCCTGACGATTAACATACGTATGGGGGAAGATCGTGCGGTAGCCTTGTTGAGCCAGTTTGCGATTGTACTGGCTCCTTCGTCGCCAGGATCGCCACTGGACCATTCGCAATTTCACTGGAGGTGCCATGTGGTTCGCCGTCGCACACCTGTCGACCCCGTCGCGATCGATGTGCATCGGTGCACGCCCGCCGAGCAACGACGCCTGCTGGGCGGTGCGCCGTTCTTCGCGCCATTGCCGGCGGTCGATATCGACGAGCTGGCGAGAGAGTTTCACCAGACCGACTACGCCGCCGGCCGTGTCATCCACCACGCGGGCGATCCCGCCGCCCGCCTGTCGATCGTCGCCGCCGGGATGGTGAAGCTGGCACGCCCGACGCCGGAAGGTCAGGATGTCCTGCTGGGGTTCCTCGGGCCGGGCGAGCACTTCGGCAGCCTCGCCGAGCTCGGCGACGCTGTCTATCGTGAGGACGCCACGGCGCATACCGACTGTTGCATCCTGTACACGACCGCGGACGAGTTCCGTCGCATCCTCCGGCGCTACCCTGCGGTGACGCTGGCGACGCTCGATCTCGTCGCGGCCCGGTTGCGCGAGGCACACGAGACGATCGAGCAGATCAGCACCTACCCGGTCGAGCGCCGCGTCGCCGCCACACTGCTGCACCTCGTCGACCGCGTCGGCCGAGCGGGCGACGACGGCACGCTGATCGAGATGCCTCTCTCCCGCCAGGACCTCGCGGACATGACCGGCGCCAAGGTGGAAACCGTCAGCCGCGTCATGAGCGAGTTCCGCCGCGCCGGGCTGATCGAGAGCGGCCGTCGCTGGATCGCCGTCCGGGACCGCAAGCGGCTGGCGGGCGTCGCCCAGCCGGACGACGCCTGATCGTTGCCGAAAGTTGATGTGGGTCATTCACCGTCTCCCTGCTCCGGCCTATCGTGGAATCAGACACGACGCCATCGTGGCGACGCCCGCAAAGGAGCAGGGACACATGACCACCACACAGACCAGGAAGACGACCCTTCGCGCGCAGGACCTCAGTTGCCCGTCGTGCGTGCCGAAGATCGAGAAGGCGCTCAAGGGTGTCGATGGCGTGAGCGCCGCCGATGTGCACTTCACCACCGGCCGGATCTCGGTCGAGCACGATCCGTCGCGGGCGCCCGTCGATGACCTCGTTCGCGCCGTCGCCAAGGCCGGCTACACGGCCAAACCGTCCGCGTTCTAGCCACCGATCGCCCGATGTGCCCACCGCCCCGGTTCCGCAAGGACCGGGGCGGTGTCGTGTCCGTGGGAGAACGTGTCCGCAAGTTGATCCAGGTCATTCACCGGATTTCGAGACGCGCGTAGGCTGGAGACATAACGAACGAGCGATCTCCGCGAAGGGGCTGAGGACATGGAACGAGTGAGACGACAGTGGCACGACCTGGCGGCGCGACGGCGGCTGATCCTGCTGGTCGCTGGGGGCACGATCGCGCTGGCGTTCGCGGCGAGCCGGCTGTTCGGCAATACGCAGGCGCGCGACATCCTGATGGCCGTCGCCGCGCTCGTGGCCGGTGCCGACATCGCGCTGCGCGCGGTCCATGGCCTGCGTCGCCGGCAGGTGACGATCGAGCTACTGGTGACGATCGCCGCCGGCGGTGCGCTGATCATCGGTGAGTACTGGGAAGCGGCGGCCGTCACGTTCCTGTTCGTGCTCGGCGCCTGGCTGGAGGCGCGGACGCTGAGCCGCACACGCGCGGCCCTCGGCAAGCTGCTCGACCTCGCGCCCAACGTCGCCGTCGTGCGCCGCGGTGGCCGTGACGTCGAGGTCGACCCCGCCGATGTCGCCGTCGGAGAGGAGATCCTCGTCCGCTCCGGCACGAAGATCCCGGTCGACGGCATCGTGCTCCGGGGGCACTCGGCGGTCGACGAAGCGCCGATCACCGGCGAGTCGATCCCGGTCGAGAAGACGCCGGGAGACGCCGTCTTCGCCGGCACGATCAGCCACGACGGTGTCCTCACGATCGAGGCGCGGGGCATCGGCGCCGATACCACGCTCGCCCGCATCATCCATCGCGTGGAGGAGGCGCAGGAGGCCAAGGCCCCGGCGCAGAAGACGATCGAGCGCTTCGCCGCGTGGTACACGCCCGCGATCATCGCCCTCGCCGGCCTCACCTGGGCCCTCACCAGGGACATACACCTGGCGCTGACCATTCTTGTCATCGGCTGCCCCGGCGCCCTGGTGATCGCGACGCCGGTCGCCTTCGTCGCCGGTATCGGCCGCGCCGCCAGCCAGGGCATCCTGATCAAGGGCGGCGAGTTCCTGGAAACGGTCGGCAAGGTGACCACGGTCGGCTTCGACAAGACCGGCACGTTGACGCGCGGCCGGCCCGAGCTGACCGACATCGTCGCCTTCGCCCCGGTGACGGTCGGCGGGGCGAGCGCGTCGCGCGAGCCGGGGATGGAGGTCCTGCGTTGGGCGGCCATCGCCGAGGCCGGCTCCGGCCACCCGCTGGCGCGGCCGATCATGACCGCCGCCGGTGAGCGGCTCCCCGGCGTGCTCCCCGCCGCCGATGCGGCGGAGACCGTCGTCGGGCATGGCGTCGTGGCGACCTGGGATGGCCACGTCATCGCCGTCGGTACCCGCGACCTGATGACCCGCCGGGACATTGAGGTGACGGCGGAGGCGGATACCCTCGTCCACCGGCTCCAGTCGGAGGGCAAGACCGCGATGCTGGTCGGCGTCGACGGGGCGGTCGTCGGCGTGCTGGGCGTTCAGGACGTCCCACGCGAGGACATCGCCGGCGTGCCGGCGCGGCTGGAGCGGGCCGGCATCCGCCGGATCGCGATGCTGACCGGCGACAACGCGGAGACGGCGCGGACGATCGGGGAGGCAGTCGGTATCACTGAGATCCACGCCCGGCTGCTGCCGGAGGACAAGCTGGCCTGGATCGAGGCGGCACGGGCCCGGGGCGAGGTCGTGGCGATGGTCGGCGACGGCATCAATGACGCGCCCGCGCTGGCGACCGCTGATGTCGGCATCGCGATGGGCGCCGCGGGGTCGGACGTCGCGCTCGAAACGGCCGACGTCGCGCTCATGACCGACCAGCCGGGGAAGATCGCCGATGCGCTGCGCATCTCCCGCCGGACCGTCACGGTCATCCGCCAGAATCTCGCGATCGCGCTCGTCACGGTTGGCCTGCTGCTCGCCGGCGTGTTGCTGCGGGAGGTTAACATGGCCGGCGGCATGCTCATCCACGAGGCGTCGGTGCTGCTCGTCATCCTCAACGCGATGCGCCTGCTGCGAGCGTGATCGCTCCGTGCGCGACACAACGGACCCGGCTTCAGTTGGGTCCGTTGTGTTGATAGACATATCTTGTCTATGGAGTGCTGATTTGCTATGATCTGCGAGACAGTCGAAGACGATCTATCAGGAGTGACATCGCGCACGCGGTGTCCGGCAACCTGGCGTCGACCGCCAAGGTGCCTGCCCTCGGAAAGGAGGGGATAGGCCTCAGCACTGAGGAACCAAGGGTCGCGCACCCTGCCGTCGTGCAGGGTTTTTTTGTTGCCCGGCGACCCGTTTGCGCGGCAATCGACCGGCGAGCACGGGAGAAACCCCGGATGAGCGAAGACAGGGACGCGCTGCGAGCGCGTCTGGAGGACATGTTCCGCGCCATGATCGACGACGGCGTAGCAGGAGGCATGATCGGGCCAGACGGCGTCCGCGTCGGCGTTCCGGATTGGGAGGAGGTGACCAAGGACCAGCGCTTCGCCGAGAAGGTCAAGACGCATGGTTGGCCACCCGGTCTTGGCAAGAGCACCCGCTGGATGCGCGACGGCATGGTTGCGGGCGAGGATGTGCTGCGGCAATCGATGAGCGACGACGAGCGGGCCAGACAGGATGCCATCCATGAGGCGGTGGCCTGGTCGCTTGACGCCGAGCGTTTCCTGGGCAGCTTCAGCCACGGCGAGCCGGGCCGGTTTCTCGCCGAGCACGTCGACGCGGTCGCCACGCACCTGCTGCTCTGGCTGCACACGCGCGGCTTTCAGGTCGTGCCTCTCGCCGAGCCGCCGACGAGCGATTCGTAGACCCGCACGTCGAAACTGCGCCCGGTGTGCGGGATCATCGCCAACGTCGATCCAGGAGCCTCGGGCTGCAATGCCCGAGGTCGATGGTGCTTCTCAAGCTGCCGGGTAATGGCATACACGGATTTTGGCTGTGTGGCAGCCCGACGTCAGGCTGCCACAATCGACCGCGATTTCTGGCAGACCGGAGATCCCCATGGTTGGGGGCACATCCGGGTCAGGCTGCCAAAATGCCACATTGGTGGGCATTCTGGCAGCCTGGGGCTCGCCTATCCATACCAGCGCTGGCGCGCGATGTCGTCCTCATACTGCCGGCGTCTCTCCCGCACCGAATCCTCGCCGCTTACCTCAGCGATCGGCACGTCCCACCAGCCTTCGTAGTTCGGTACGCGGACCGCGGGATCGACCCTGATGGAGACAAGCGACGTCCGCGACTCCCGCTTCGCCTTCCCGAGCGCGTCGCGCAGCTCGTCGGCGTTCGTCGCCGTGAACGTGGCCGCGCCGAGGCCCTCGGCGGTGCGCACGAAGTCGACGGGCACGTAGGAGCCGTCAAGCTTGCCCGAATCCGGGTTTCGGAAGCGCAGCTCGTTGCCGAACGACGGCGTCCCGGACCCCATCTGCAGCCCGTGGATCGATTGGAAGCCGCCGTTGTCGACGAGCACGATGATCAGCTTCTGGCCCTCCTGGATCGCGGTCACGATCTCCGTGTGCATCATCAGGAAGCTGCCGTCGCCGACCATGATGTAGACGTCGCGATCCGGCGCGGCCATCTTCACCCCCAAGCCACCGGCGATCTCATAGCCCATGCACGAGTACCCGTACTCGAGGTGATAGCCCTTCGGGTCGGTCGTTCGCCAGAGCTTGAGCAGGTCGCCGGGCATGCTCCCGGCCGCGCAGACCACCACGTCGCGCTCGCCCGACGCGTCGTTGACAATGCCGATGACGTTCGCCTGGGTGACGTTGGCGGGATCCGCGATGGCACGCTGCTCGTCGACCGTGGCGTCCCATTCCCGCTTGAGCCCCGCGATGGTCCCGGCGTAGGCGGTGACGTCCCGCGCGAGGCCTTCGTCGAGCACCAGACCCTGCAGCGCCGTCAGCGTCGCGCGGGCGTCGCCGACGAGCGGCAGCGCGCCCATCTTGTAGGCGTCCATGCCGGCGACGTTGATGCCGATGACGCGGACGTCCGGGTTCTGGAAGGCGGTCCGCGACGACGTCACGAAGTCGCCCAGCCGCGTCCCGACGGCGATCACCAGGTCGGCGTCGTGCGCGATCCGGTTCGCGGCAAGCCCGCCATTGGCGCCGATCGGGCCGACGTTCCACGGGTGGTCCCACGGGATGACCCCCTTGCCGGCCTGTGACTCGGAGACGGGGATGCCGCATTGGGTCGCGAAGTCGTCCACCGCCTCGCTGGCGTCGGAGTAGATCGCGCCGCCGCCGGCGACGATCAGCGGGCGCTCCGCCTCCGCAATCCACCGGGCGGCAAGCGCAAGGTCCACCTGCTCCGGTAGCGGCCGCCGCACCCGCCAGACGCGCTTTTCAAAGAACGCCTCCGGCGCGTCGAACGCCTCGGTCTGGACGTCCTCGGGCATCGCGAGCGTCACCGCGCCGGTGTCCGCCGGGTCGGTCAGCACGCGCATCGCCTCCGGCAGCGACGAGAGCAGCTGCTCGGGCCGGTAGATGCGGTCGAAGTAGCGCGAGACGGGCCGGAAGGCGTCGTTGACGCTGACGTCCTGCGACCCGGCGAACTCCAGCTGCTGCAACACCGGGTGCGGCCGGCGGTTGGCGAAGATGTCGCCCGGCAGCAACAGTACCGGCAGGCGGTTGACCGTCGCCAGCGCAGCGCCGGTGACCATGTTCGTCGCCCCGGGCCCGACGCTGGAGGTGCAGGCGAACGTCTGCATCCTGTTCTTCATCTTCGCGTAGGCGACGGCGGTGTGGACCATCGCCTGCTCGTTCTGCGGCCGGTAGTACGTCAGCAGGTCGCTGTGCTCCTCGAGCGCCTGCCCGATGCCGGTGACGTTTCCGTGGCCGAAGATGCCGAACATGCCCGCGAAGAGCGGCTGCTCGACCCCGTCGCGCTCGGTATACTGCGCGGCCAGGAACCGGACGATCGCCTGGGCGGCGGTAACGCGGACCGTGCTCATGCGTGGCCTCCCCGGTCGCGTCGGCCTGCCCCGGCGTTGACGCGCTTGTCGATGTCCTGCCAGCCGCCGACGTGCTCGTGCGTCAGGTCGTCCCACGTGGCGCGGACCCACGCATAGCGCGGGTCGTCGGCGGGCTGCATCGTCCGCTCGGCCTCGTCTCCGGCGAGGATGTTGAGGTAATACCCGGTGTAGCCGTGGGCGATGGCAAAGGCGTGGTAGCCCTCCGGCACGAGCAGCAGGTCGCCGTCGTGGATCACCCACGCCTGGTCGAACGAGCCGTCGGCGGTGTAGAGGCGCTGGAGACCGAAGCCGTCGTCCGGCTGGATCCGGTAGTAGTAGATCTCCTCGAGATCGGCTTCCGCCGGCATGTCGCTGACGTCGTGCTTGTGCGGCGGGAAGCTGGACCAATTGCCGCTCGGGGTAAAGACCTCGACGACGAGCAGGCGGTCGGCCGGGAAGTCGGGCTTGATGATGTGATTGATCTGCCGCGCGGCGTTGCCTGCCCCGCGGATCTCGACGTCAATGTCGTCCGGCTCGATCAGCTTCGGCGGGAAGTGGCGGGACGCGCGGGAGGTGGTGATCGCCAGCTCGGCGCCCTCCTCGCTCGTCGCCCGGACGCTGCTGCCGACGGGCAGGTAGAGCGCGGTCGGCTTGCCGTCGAACATCGTGCCCGGCCGAGAGACCTTCCACGACTCATCGCCGCTCTCGATCACGGCGCTGCCGCGCAGCGGGACGATGCAGAGCTCGTCCTGCTCTGAGGCGTAGTTCCAGAATCCGCCCGGCTCGATCAGCTGCACGCGCAGCCCGACATACTCCCAGCCCGCCTGCTCGGGGGTGACGTCGATCACCGCGCCGGCCCGTTCCGGCTGCTCGGAATGCAACAACAGGTCGTTCGTCTCAGGCACGCGGTACCTCCTGCGGTCGATAGGTCGTCAGGACCTCGTCCATGCCGACCGGGCGACGCTCCTGAAGCGAGCGCTCGGCGGCGTAGGCCATCAGCAGCGCGGCGCGGCCGTCGGTACCGGTCACACTGACCGGGGTATCGGTGAGGATCGCGCCGAGAAAGGCGTCCATCTCCTGCCGGTAGGCCTCCCGGAAACGTTCGAGGAAGAAGTACTGGTGATCCTCCTGCACGCCCGCGGCCGAGAAGCGCCGGATCGGCGTCTGACGCGACTCGCCGACCATGATCGCCCCCGCCGAGCCGAAGATCTCGGTGCGGACATCGTAGCCGAAGCCCGAGCGGCGGCTGTTCTCGATCGTGGCAAGGCTGCCGGAGGGGAAGCGCAGCGTCACCACACTGGTGTCGACGTCACCGGCGTTCGCGATGTCGTCGCTCACGAGCGCGCTGGCCGTGGCATAGATCTCCTCCGGCTCCTCGCCCATCAGCCACCGCACGCAGTCGAAGTTGTGGATCGTCATGTCCCGGTAGAGCCCGCCGGAGACGGCGACATAGCCAGGGTCGGGCGGCTGCGGGTCGCGCATTGCGTCGCGGATCATCTCGATCCGCCCCAGGCTGCCCTCGGCGACTGCCTGATGGGCCGCCGCGTAGCCGCGGTCGAACCGCCGCTGAAAGCCGACCTGCAGCCGGACACCGGCTTCCTCCACGGCCGCCAGCGCGCGGTCGGTGGCCGCGATGTCGAGCGCGATTGGCTTCTCGGTGAAGACGTCCTTGCCGTGGCGCGCGGCGGTCTCGATGTACGGCGCGTGCGTTTCGGTCGACGAGGCGACGATCACGGCGTCGATCGCCGGATCGGCGATAGCGTCCTCGGCATCGGCCGACCAACGGGGGATACCGAGGCGCTCGGCGACGTCGCGCACGACGTCCTCACGCGGATCGGCGATCATCGCCAGCTCGCAATGGTCGCGCAGCGTCGCGAGCGAAGCCGCATGGACGTGGCCGATGCGCCCGCAACCGATGAGGGCGATGCGTGGCCGTGCGCTCATCGCCGCGCATCCTGCGAGCGCAGCGCCAGGAGCTCCTCGGCCGCGACGGCGACATGGCGCGCCGTCAGCCCGTACTTCTCGAGGATCGCGTCGTTCGGGCCGGATTCCCCGAAGGTGTCCTGAAGCCCGACCCGGCGCATTCGCGTCGGCGCGTGCTCGCCAAGGACCTCGGCGACCGCGCCGCCGAGCCCGCCGAGGATCGTGTGGTCCTCCGCTGTCACGATCGCGCCGGTCTGCTGCGCAATGGTGACGATGGCGTCGACGTCGAGTGGCTTGATCGTCGGCAGGTGCAGGACCGCCGCGCTGATGTGCGCGGATTCCAGCATGTCGGCCGCCTCCAGCGCGCGGACTGTCTGCACCCCGGTGCTGATGATGCCGACGTCGCTGCCCTCGCGCAGCAGGTAGCCCTTGCCGATGTCGAACCCGCGGTCAGCATCCGTGATGATCGGGCTGGCGTCGCGCGTCAGGCGCAGGTAGGTCGGTCGCTCGTCCTCCATCATCGCCGCCATCGCGGCGCGGAGCTCGACGGCATCGGCGGGCGCGATGGTCACGACGTGCGGCATGGCACGGAAGACAGAGATGTCCTCGACCGCCTGGTGAGTCTTGCCTGTCTTGCCGGTGAGGATGCCGCTGTAGGAGCCGCACATCTTCACGTTCAGCCCCGGCTGGGCGATGACGACGCGGATCTGGTCCAGCGCCCGCTTGGCGAGGAACGCCGCGAAGGTGCTGATCCACGGCACGTAGCCGGTCGTCGCAAGCCCGGCGGCGACGCCGAGCATGTTCTGTTCGGCGATGCCCATCTCGAAGAAGCGGTCCGGGTGGGCGGCGGCGAACATGTCGGCCTTGGTCGAGTTGGCGAGGTCGCCGTCGAGCACGACCAGGGAGTCGTACCGGCTCCCGAGCTCGACCAGCCCCTCACCCCAGGCGTCGCGCATCGCGACCTCGCGTGCGGTGGTGATCATATCGAGACCTCCGGATCGGCCAGCTCGGCAAAGGCCCGCTCGAGCTCGTCGGGCGTCGGCACCTGCGCGTGCCATTTGAAATCTCCCTCCATGAAGGAGACGCCCTTGCCCTTGACGGTGTGGGCGACGATGCACGTCGGCCCCTCGGTGTGGGCTTTCGCCGCCGCGTAGGCGTCGAGCAGCGAGGCCATGTCATGCCCGTCGCACTCGACGACGTTCCAGCCGAAGGCGCGGAACTTCCCGGCCGGATCGTCGATCGGCCGCTCACGGGTGTAGCCGGTGTCGATCGGCCAGCCAAACTGCGGCAGGCCGTTGCTGTCGAGGATCGCGGTCAGGTTCGCCAGACGGTAGCGCGCGGCGACGAATGCCGCCTCCCAGATCTGGCCCTCCTGGATCTCGCCGTCCCCGAGCACCACCCAGGTGTGGAAGTCGGAGCCGCGTAACCGCGCGCCGAGCGCCATGCCGAGACCGGGGGAGAGTCCCTGGCCGAGCGAGCCGGTGGACATATCGAGCCCCGGCAGCTTCGTGACGTCCGGGTGTCCCTGCAGCCGTGAGTCGATCGCGTCGAAGGTCGCCAGCTCGTCGACCGGGAAGTAGCCGCGCAGCGCGAGGACGGTGTAGAGCGCGATCGACGAATGCCCCTTGCTGAGGATGAAGCGGTCGCGCTCCGGGTCGGCGGGGTTCGCCGGGTCGATGTTCAGCTCGTTGAAATAGAGCGAGACGAGGATATCGGCGACGGACAGCGGGCCGCCGATGTGGCCGGCGCCGGCGGTGTGGACCGACTGCAGGATCAGCCGGCGGGCGCGCCGCGCCAGTGATTCGAGCTCGTCGACCGGCGTGACGGGCGGCGACGAGGAACGCAGGGATGTCATCGGGTGTGGCCTCCTTCCCGGGAGAGCATGGTTTCCGTGTGGCGCTGGAGCCAGCGCGCGATGAAATCGAGGTTCGCGCGGGCCGTCGCCGTGGCGTCGCCGGCGCAGGTGTCCTGCTCGACGACGATCCAGCCGGCGAAGCCGTGCGCGGTCAGGACCGAGAGGATCGACGGGATATCGGCCGCGCCCTCGCCGATCGGGGAGAAGACGATGCGCTTGAGCGCCTCGATGAACGTCAGCCCCTCCCGGCGCGACGCGGCGAGCACCGCCGGGTCGACGTCCTTCAGGTGCAGGTAGCCGATGCGCGCATGGTGCTCGCGGATGAACGCCGCGGCGTCGCCGCCACCGTAGGCGTAGTGGCCGGTGTCGAAGCAGAGGTCGACGGCGCCGAAATCCAGGCAGTCGATAAGCGCCTCGACCTCGTCCGGCGTCTCGATCCAGCTGCCGACGTGGTTGTGGTAGTGGACGGCAATGTCGTGATGGCCCGCCGCTTCGGCGAGGCGATGGACGCTGTCGGCGATCAGCTGGACCTGATCGCGGGAGAGCGATTGCGACCCATTGACCGGCACGTTGCCCGCCATCGCCACGCGATGCGGCCGCAGGCTGTCCGCCACGATGAGATGGCGACAGCCGATCCCGTCCAGCAGGGTGAAGGTTGGTTCGAGCGCCTGGATCGACGCGTTGATGGTGCCGGCGTCGAGGAAGTCGACCCACTGGTACGAGCCGCACCACGTCATCCCGCGCTGGGAGGCTTCGATGCGCAGCACCATGTCGTCGCGGCCGAACGACGCGTCGTACTCCGTGGCGCCGTAGCCCGCCGCGAGCATCTCGTCGAGGACGCGCGGGAAGGGCGTCAGCGGACGCCAGCCGGGAATGTCGTTGTTGTTCCAGTTGGCGGGTGCGGTCGCAAGATGCAGCAGCGGATGCGTGGTCACGGTCCCGGACTTCGCGTCATCCATATGTCGTCGCCCTTGTTGTGCGGGTGGCCAGTAGTACCGGCATCGTAGGGTTTTTGGCCGTTGGCCGTCAATCGGGCGCGACGAGCGAGGTAGGGGGGACCCTGAGTGGTCGCCCCTACACCTGGCATCAGGCGCCGTCGGGCAAATAGACGCTGAGCTCGATGCCGCGGTCTTGCGTCACGGTTGTCGTCGTGTACTTGCGCGATGTTCGGACGTACTCCTGATAGACGCTGCAGTCGTGCGAGATGACGTTGTCGGCGAGGACCACCGATCCGGGGTTCAGCAGCGGCTCGATCGCCTTCAGGTGCGCCGGGTAGTCGTCCTTCTCGGCGTCGATGAAGACGAAGTCCCACCGCTCGCCGGTGACCTCGGGCGCCTCGCGGTGGTCCTTTGCGACGACCGTCGCCACGTCCGCCAGCCCGGCCTCGGCAAGCTGCCGGTTGTTGGCTTCCGCGCGGTCGGCCAGCACCTCGGTACCGACGACCTTCGCGCCCACGCGCTTCGCCGCCGAGGCGAGAAAGAGCGTACTCAGACCCGTCGACGATCCAATCTCCAGGATTCGCTTCGGGCGAGCCGCCGCGACCATCTGCCACAGGAACGCGCCGGTATTGAGGTCGACGTTGCGCGTCCGCTCGGAGGATGGCAGCCCCTTCGCCCGCTGCGCCTGATCCTCGGCGTAGACAGCGTCGATCAGCCGCCGCTCGACGTCAGTGAGCGGGAGCGCGAACTTCGTATCAGCCATGACCCACGATCCCCTGCATCAGCGCCGGAAGGTCGGCAAAGACGTAATCCGGGAGCACGGCGGCCGAGGCCAGGTCCTCCCGCTTCGCCACGCCGGTCAGCACCAGCGCCGTCATCAGGCCGGCCCGGTGGCCGGCGGCGATGTCGGTGTCCAGCCGGTCGCCGACCATGACGGTGTGCCCGGCGTCGGTGCCGAGCTGCTCGACGCCCTTCTGCATCATCAGCGGCTCCGGCTTGCCCACGACGATCGGCTGCTGGCCGCTGGCGGCCGCGATCGAGGCGACGATGCTGCCGGCGCCCGGCTGGAAGCCGCTCTCGTTCGGCAGCGTCGTGTCGGCGTTGGTGGCGACGAACTTCGCTCCGTTGACGATCGCCGCCGTCGCGCGTCGCAGCTTCTCGTAGGTGAAGGTCAGGTCGAGGCCGACGACGACCGCGTCGGCGTCCGTCTCCGGCTCGTCGTCGCCGATCATCCGGAACGAGGTGCCGTCGGAGAGCTGCTCGGCGAGTGCCGGCATGCCGACCGGGAGAATCCGGGCGTCCGGCGCGAGCTCGTCCTTCAGGAAGTCACGCGTCGCGGTCGCCGAGGTCTGCACCTCCTCGGCGGTGATGGTGACCCCCATCTCGGCCATGCGCTGGACGTATGTCGCGGGCGTGGCCATCGAGTTGTTGGTCGCCAACAGGAAGGGGATGCCGCGCACGGTCAGGGCGTTAAAGATATCCTGCACACCCGGCAGCGACTGCTTGCCGCGGTAGAGCACGCCGTCCATGTCGAAGATGAAGGCCTTCGCGGCGCGCAGGCGGTCGAGATCGTCCTCTACTTGGGGCTTGTCGGGCGAGGTTTCTACGGTGCTCATGCACGTCCTTCCTGTCGGGGCCGAATGCTACCGATGGGATCGTACCACCTGTCGGGCGTGAAGAAGCCGGGACGATGACCGTCCCGGCTGGCAACGCGATTTCCCCGTGAATATCGGTCAGGCGCGGGCGACCTGCCGGGCGGTGATCGCCTTGGTCAGCGCCTCGTTGAAGACCGGCAGGTCGTCCGGGACGCGGGAGGTGATGATGTTTCCGTCCTCCATCAGCGGCTGGTCGACGTAGAGTCCGCCCGCGTTCACGATGTCGTCGCGGATCTTGTTGACCGCCGTCATCTTGCGACCGCTGACGACCTTGGCGGAGATGAGCAGTTGCGGTCCGTGGCAGATGGAGCCGACCGGCTTGCCGGAGTTGACGAACTCGCGCGTGAACTGCACCGCGCCGTCATGAATGCGCAGGTTCTCCGGCGAGCCGCCGCCAGGGATGACCAGCATGTCGAAGTCGTCGGGCGAGACGTCGTCGAACGTGGCCGTGGCTTCGATCGTCGTCCCCTTCTTGCCCTCGACCGCTCCCTTCTCGATCCCTACCACGGTGATCTCGGCCCCGGCCTTCTCCAGCGCCTCGATCGGCGAGGTCGCCTCGACATCCTCAAAATTTCTCGCCAAGACGATGGCGACCTTCTTCCCCGAATCGCTCATATCGGTGACACTCCTTCCGTTGAGTGACCGGATCGGCACCACGGTCCGGCATGGATGTTCATCTCACGATTGTGCCGCAAGAACAGCACCATGGAGGGGTCCACATGCAGCAATCGGGCAGTCAGGCCGGATCGACGGCGCTCGCCGATCTCGAGCAGGCCGTACTCGCCGCGATCGACGCGGACGAGGTCGTCGCCTTTCATCGCGGGCTCGTCCGGATCCCGTCGATCAACCCGCCGGGCGACTGCCGCGACGCCATCGCCTACGTCGAAAAGCCGTTGAAGGAGGCCGGGTTCGCGACGGAGATCGTCGCCATCGACGATGCGAAGCCAAACGTCATCGCACGCTACGGCCCGGAGGGCGGCAAGGTTCTGGCCGTCAACGCCCACGTCGACGTCGTACCGATCGGCGAGCGGGCGGCATGGTCGCGCGACCCCTTCGGCGCCGAGATCGTGGAGGGGCGCGTCTACGGGCGCGGCGCTGGCGACGACAAGGCGAGCGTGACCGCTCAGGTGCTTGCCGCCCTCGCCGTCAAGCGCTCCGGCATCCCGCTGGCCGGCCAGTTGATCGTCAACGAGGTTTCCGACGAGGAGACCGCCGGCATCGCCGGGGCCGCGTTCATCGCCCGCGAGCGCCTCTTCGAGCCGGATTGGATGATCGTCGGCGAGCAGACGCTCAACCGCGTCTGCGTCGGCGAGAAGGGCTCGGCGCCGACGCGCCTGACCGTCCACGGCCGCACCGCGCACGGCGCGCTGCCGTGGGAGGGCGCCAACGCGATCGAGGCGATGGCCGAGATCATCGTCGCTCTCCGCCGCGAGTACTGGCCGGTGCTCAAGGACCGCACGCATCCCTTCTTCCACCCGTCCTCGGGTTCGGTCAACATGTTCGCCGGCGGGGTCAAGGAGAACGTCGTGCCCGACAAGGCGTCGATCTACATCGACCGCCGTCTCGTGCCCGGCGAGGACCCGGAAACCGTCCGGCAGGAGATCATGGCCATCGCGGAGCGGGCGATCGCCGGCTTCGACGGCGTCACCGTCGAGCTCGGGGAGATGCAATGGGGTGGGCCGGCGACCGATGTCGGCGTCGAACACCCGCTCGTCACGGCGATGCTCGGCGCCAATGAGCGCCTCGGCCTCTCGACCGAGCCGACCGGCTTCTCGATGGCGACGGACGGCCGCTTCTTCGCCAAGGAAGGGTTCCCGGTCATCATCTACGGCCCCGGCGACCCCAAGCTGGCCCACATCCCCGACGAGTGGGTCGACATCGACGAGCTGCTGGACGCCACCCGCGCCTACGCGGTGACCATGGTGCGCCTGATTGGCGACTACGAGCGAGGGAACTGATGTCCGACGCCACGAACCTGAACGATGTCTATGCCCATATCGACGCCCACGCGGAGGAGTACATCGCCGCGCTTCAGCGCCTGCTGCGCCAGCCGAGCATCGCGGCGCAGGGCGTCGGCATGGCCGAGACGGCGGCGATCGTCGAGGAGATGCTGACCGGCCTGGGCGCCACGCCGCGGCAGGTCGACACCCGCGGCGGCTTCCCGGTCGTCTACGCCGAGCTGCCAGGGCAGGCCGACCGCTGGCTGAGCTTCTACAACCACTACGACGTCCAGCCGGCCGACCCGCTCGACGAGTGGGAGAGTGACCCGTGGGCGGGCGAGATCCGGGACGGCCGCATATGGGCGCGCGGCGTCGCCGACAACAAGGGCAACATCGCCGCCCGCGTCGCCGCCATCGACGCCTGGCAGAAGGTGCGCGGCCCGCTGCCGCTCAACGTCAAGTTCATCATCGAGGGCGAGGAGGAGATCGGCTCGCCGCATCTCCAGAACTTCGCCGAGGACCATCCCGACCTTTGCCGCGCCGACGCCTGCATCTGGGAGTTCGGCGGCCGCGACATCGATGGCCGACCGCAGATCCACCTCGGCCTCAAGGGCATCTGCTACGTCGAGCTGCGGGCGAAGGGCGCGCGCACCGACTGGCATTCGGCCTCGGCGACCTCCGTCCCCAACCCGGCCTGGCGCCTCGTCTGGGCACTTTCGACCCTGAAGGGGCAGGACGACAAGATCCTCATCCCCGGCTTCTACGACAAGGTCATCGCCCCCACCCAGGCGGAGCTGGAGGCCCTCGCGAACCTGCCCGACACCGAGCAGGAGCGTCTCGCCGACCTCGGCATCGACCGCTTCATCAACGGCCTCACCGGCCGGGAGCTCCATCTCAAGGATTACTTCCAGCCGACCTGCACGATCT
>DATLHE010000396.1:0-3000 GCA_035540335.1 Thermomicrobiales bacterium
AAGTATAGGTCCGTGTGACACCGGTACGTTTGACCATGCAGAGTTGACTCTCCCGCGGGAGTCCACCATATCCGCAGCGACGTGTCGCGACCTACGGTCGCGTCGGGAGCCCACAAGGGGTCCCCTACCGGTTGCAGATGAACTCGGCCGTCTTCTGCCATTGCCAGCGCTCGGCCATGCCGCGGGCGATGATGGCGATGGCGTGGGCGAGAGGCGTGGTGGGCAGCGCCAGGTGGATCGCCTCGTCGCGGGCGACGATGTCGACCGCATCGGGGCCAATCATCACGGCCGAACGCAGGTGCGTGCCCGGCATGCGGGCTTCGATGCGGGCGAGGGCTTCGCCTGGTGACGCCGTGCCGGTCAGCCGCATGAACTGCCCGGGCGTGCCGGTGAAGGTGTCGTATCGCATCGCGATCTCGAGCTCATCGGACGTCGGTGGCTGGGTGTCCAGATGTCGCAGGGTGCCGAGCATGCGGACGTCGGGTTTCGTGTGGGCGGGGAGATCGGTCAGGAAGCGGCGCAGCGGCTGGTCCGCGAAGTCGAGGACAAGGACGTCGTGGCCGAAGAGATCGTAGATGTCCATCCGCGCGCCCTTGCGGATGACGCCGTCCGGCTCGCGATCGATGCGGTTCGCCGGCACGCCGCCGGACGCGAGCGCGAGGAGCAGGTAGTCGGTGGCGGCGCCTTCCGGCGCAACGGCGCGGAGTGTGACGTGGCCGCCCGTGCCGGCGAGTGCGAGTGCGATGCCGGCCGCGCCGGCGGTCGGGTCGGGCGTGAGGTCGGCGATGATGGCGAAGCGCATGGTCATGGCGTCGTCAGGATGAGGTCGAACGAGGGCATGTGCGGGCATTCTCCGGGTACGAACGGACGCTTCGAGTTCGATGGTCGCAGGTCGCGGAGGCAACGGCAAGGAAGGCGGCGGCTGGCGTATCCTAATGGGGATTGCGCGGAAGGTCGTGCGTCGTCCGGAGGGGCGGAGGGTGGTGAACGCACCGTTGGGCCGTCGTGCGCCGTCGTCGGCACGTCGCCGGCAACAGGCGCAGCGGCGGAGTGATATCTTGGTGGCCGCCAGCCAGCTGATCTCCCAGCACGGGCTCGGCGGGCTCTCGATGCGGGTGCTCGCGCGCGAGGTGGGGCTCACGGCGCCCACGCTCTACGGCTACTTCCCGTCGAAGGAGGCGGTCGTCGAGGCGCTGACGATCGAGAGGGTCGCCATCGTGCGCGCCTATCTGGTGCGCGCGGCCGCGGACATCGAGCCGGGGGTGCCGCGGTTGCTCGCGTACGCCAGGGCGTACCGGCGGCTGGCGCTCTCGAGCGCGGATTTCTATTCCATGATCATGGAGCGCACGGGTCCCCTTGCCGAGACATTGGGCGCCGTCGACACCGAGGCGCCGGAGGGGCTCGACCTGATCCGGACGGTGGCCGAGGAGGTCCGGCACGCCATCGCCAGCGGTGAGCTGGGGCCGGTGGATCCGGAGCGGACCGTCCTCTCCCTTTGGGTGACGGCGCACGGGTATGTATCGCTCGAGCTCGCCGGGTGCCCGCCGATCGCACTCCGGAGCGACGAGGAGCGCGAGACGGCGTATCTGTCTTCGATCGAGGCCATGCTGCGCGGCCTGGAGGTGACCTCCGGCGCGACGGCCATTGCGCACCCGGGCGTGTAGCCGCCCGGGGCGATTGCAGGAATCTCATCTCATGGCGAAAGCCCGCACCGCCACCAAGCCTTCCCCGACGGCCGGCTCCCTGCTCGGTGAGTGGGTCCGGAGGATCCGCACCGAACAGGGGATCAGCCAGCGCGCGCTTGCCGACCGGTCGGGGCTGAGCCGCTCCTACGTCTGCGACATCGAGCGCGGGCGAGGCGCGCAGCCAAGCCTGACGACGCTCGACAAGCTGGCGGCGGCACTGGGGGCGTCGCGCGCGGACCTGATGCGAGCCTCGGGGCTGATCGACCGGCCGGCGGCGCCCCGCGAGTCGGATGAGGAGCGGCGGCTGCTCGCGGTGTACCGGGATTTGACGGATGAAGGGCGGCTGCACGTGATGCGATACGCCCGGTTCGTTCATCAGGACGAGCACCAGTGGACGCAGTCGTCGCTGATGGGCGACGTGGAGGAGAACGGCGCGAGCGACCGGGAGCCGGCGCGTCATCAGGGGCCGACGCTGTTCGACCTGAACGATTGACGGGATAGGTCAGGCTGCCAGAAATCGGATCGTTTTGGCAGTGTGGCAGCCTGGGGCGGATTTCGTTGCATCCATGGGGTTTTGGGGTCTGCCAGAAATGGGCGCGAATGGTGGCAGCCTGACTTGGTGAGAGGTCAGGCTGCCAGAATGCCAGAATTCCGTGTATGGGGATTATTGGCAGCCTGACCGGTCGCGCCGGGTCTCGTGCGCCGCATCTGTGGTCGGCGTGGTGACGAGCGCACACCCTGCGGGGTGCGCGGCTACGGCCTCTGGACGTCCGCTCTCACAGGGCTAGATCGCCGTGGCCGAGAGCGCCGCCCAGACGTCGTAGGGGCCGTACCCTGCAGGGTGTCGGCCCAATGGCCCGCATGGCCGAACCCGAAGGGTGAGAGGCGGCGCGAGCCTTTCGCTTCTCGCGCTGACGCGCTCGGCCGGTGGCCCATAGGGCCATTTGGCGGCGGGTCACCGGCGCGGCCGCGACCAACGCGCTTCGCGTCGGGTTCCCCGGCCAAGGGCTCGCTCCGCTTCTCGGCGGCTGCGCCACCTCGGCCATGGCCGCAGGCAAGGGCTCGCCATGGCCGAGCGCGCAGCGTGAGAAGCGGAGCGGGCCTTTTGCTTCTCGCCCAACGGGCTCGGCCGGGGCCCGGCGCTACCGGGTCGAGCCGCCGTTCCGGCATCGAACGCGGTCGGTTGCCGATAGGTCCCGGCCCCAGGTGCGACACAAGGTCCGGGCCGGAGGATGGTGTATTCACGCAGCGGGATGCCGCCGTGGCGGTCGGAAAAGGTCGGCCACCGCCCGCAGCTGCGAGGGACGACCATACG
>DATLHE010000397.1:0-2038 GCA_035540335.1 Thermomicrobiales bacterium
CGTCGTGTTCTTCGCGCTGTTCTACCCGACCGCGTGGCTCGTGCTGCTGGCGCTGCTGCTCGCGGTGCCGGCGAGCATCATCGTCCTGTGGGCGAAGACCCCAGGGGAGCTGTTGCTCGCGCTGCAGCTCGCGAGCTTCACCGCCCTGTTCTACGGCGTGGGGCTCGGGCTCGCGTTCGCGCTCTGAGGCGTGTCTCGCAATCGTTCGGTCCAGGCGATGATGGCGTGGAGGACGGCTCCGGCACGGTAGGTGGGTTCTCTGATGCCGCCGCAGCTGATCAGAGCTAGGCTCCGCGTCTATGGACATGCTGAAGGGCGAACAGATCGCCGCGGCCGACCTGACCGACTGGCGCAAGCTGGCCCAGGGACTGCATGCCCGGTACGTCGTCGACGACTTCGGCACCGGCGCACGGTTCGTCGTCGCGGTGGGCGAGGCGGGCGACGCGCTCGGCCACCACCCGCGCGTGTCGATCGGCACTGGGTACGTCGACTTCAAGCTGAGCAGCGACGACGCCATCTACCGCGACGACGACGGCACAGAACACGTCGTCGAATGGGTGACCCAGCAGGACGTCGACCTTGCGCGACGGATCACCGAGATCGCCGCCGACCACGGGGTCGACGCCGACCCGGCCTCGGTCAGCCACATCGAGCTCGGCCTCGACACGGCCCGCTCCGCGATCATCGCCCCAGTGTGGGCTGCCCTCCTGACCGGGAGCGCCGAGTCCCAGGGCCGCGGGACCCCCAGCGACGAGATCCGGGACGCCACGGGACGGGTACCGAACCTGTGGTTCGGGGAAGCCGACGAGCACGGGACCCCGCGTCAGTGGTTCCACATCGAGGTCTATGTGGCGCCCGAGGTGGCCGAGCAACGGATCGGGGCCGCCATCGCCGCGGGCGGGACCGTCGTCGATGACCGCAATGCGCCATCGCTCACGGTGATCGCCGACCACGACGGCAACACGGGAATCGTCTGCGTCGACGTGTCCGCTGCGAAGTAAGGATTGAACCGCCGAGACTCGCACCAGGGCCGCGCCCTTCCGCCCAGGGGGCGCATCGAGCGACGGATGCCGCCGCTCACGCCCCGGCGTCGTCGCGGCGCTCGCGCCCGTTCGCCTCGATCGCCGCGTCCTCCTCCTCGTCGTCGGCGCGGGCGACCGGCGTCTCGCGGTGCCGCGCGGCGTAGAGGTCGTTCGCGATCGACTCGCGCGGGCGGCGCAGGAAGATGAGCGACGCGCTGAGGCCGAAGAGGGCCGCGACCGCGGCGGACACCCACGGGTTGACCCCGGCGATGAGGAGCACGGCGAGCGGCACGGCGAACAGGAGGATGCGCAGCGCGGTGTACCAGATCCAGACGGGCACGGATTTCACCTCAACAGTGTAGGTCGGCCCGCCTGAGCGGTCTCACAGCCGCAGGGCGGCCGGACGCGCCTACACTGTGAGCATGGCCCGGCTGCTCTTCGGACTCGGCGTCGCCGCCGTGATCTTCACGATCTACGCCGTCGCCGACTGCGCGTTCTTCGATCGCACGCGCATACGCGGGCTGCGCCGCGGCTGGTGGATCGTCGTGATCCTCTTCGTGCCCATCATCGGCGGCCTGTTGTGGTTCATCATCGGGCGCGGACGGGCCACCCGGGTCGGACCTTCGCGCGGCGGCGCGCTCGCCCCCGACGACGACGCGGAGTTCCTCCGCCGCCTGCGCAACGACGCCGAGCAGAACGAGCGCATCCGCCGGATGGAGCAGGAACTCGCGGAGCTCGACGCCGCCGATCCCCTCAAGCCGACGACGCCCGGTGCGGGCAATGGGCGCGGCTCCGGCGCCTCCGGGTCCGCGGGCGGTTCGGCCGGCACGACCGGTTCGGGCGCCGCGCCATCCGGCGACGGCTTCGACACCGGCGACGCGCTCGACACCGAGCGCAAGCGCCCCGATGCGCCCGACGCGCCGGGTGAGGCGGGCCCGTCCGGCCGACCGAATGGCTGAACCGGCGCCCCGTCGGGTGAGCACCCGGCGGAGCCCCGCGAGCGATACCGCGATGGC
>DATLHE010000398.1:0-10987 GCA_035540335.1 Thermomicrobiales bacterium
CGCGTCGGTCACGTTGACGCCGAAGTCGAGGACGACCGTTCCCGGGCGAACCATCTCGCCGGTCACCAGCCCGGCGGCGCCAGCCGCGACGCACACGACGTCCGCCGTGAGCGTCTCACGCGACAGATCCCTCGTGTGGCGGTGGCAGAGCGTCACCGTGGCGTGGCGCTGCGTGAGCAGCGTGGCGAGCGGGCGACCGACGACGTTGCTGCGACCGATCACCGTCACCTTCGCGCCGTCCAGGGGCACGGCATAGAAATCGAGCAGCTCCATGCCGCCCGCGGGCGTGCTCGGGCGCAGCGACGGCAATCCGAGGGAGAGGCGACCGGCATTGGTCGGGGTGATGCCGTCGACATCCTTCAATGGGGAAAGGTGTTCCAGGATCAGGTGCGGATCGAGATGGTCCGGCAGGGGCATGAGGACGAGCACGCCGGTGATGGCCGGGTCGGCGTTCAGGTCCTGGACCGCGCGGACGAGCTCGTCGCTGGAGATCGCGGCGTCGAGCTCGACGTGTCGATGCTCGATCTCCACCTTCCTGAAGGTCTTGTCGATCGAGGTCCGGTAGGCCAGCGCGGCCGGGTTGTTCCCGACTAGCAGCGTCGCCAGCACGGGGGTTGGCCCGGACAGGTTCTGAAGGTGGATCTTCGCCGCGGCGATCTCGGCGCGCAGCCGGCGCGCGAGGGCCGCGCCTCGCATGTGCTTCGTCTCGATCGGGGTCTGGGTAGTCAAGGCCGGAAGTCCCTCGGGGGTGCGTGGGTCGTCAGGAGGTTGAGTGCGGCCGGAGCGATGTGCCCGGACCGCCGCAGGCGAGTATAGCAGCGCCGCCCAACTCACCTGAGACGCTCTGGGGCCCGCTGTGGCGCGTGTGGGTCGCATCGCGGCCCCGGATTCCCCTGCTTTTCGGGCCTCCGGCGCCATATCGACAGCGTGATGACAGTCAATGACACTGATGAGCGGTCACTGCCAGTTCTCCGCATCGACTGTCGTTGCGCGGGCTGATAATCTCATTCCGTGTGGATTGTCCGGACAGAATGTTGACATGCTGGCAAGCACCGGGTAATATCCGTGTATCAGCGGTCGCGCTCGTGACCGATTGGCAATCTGGCAAGATGCGACGGGTTGTGCAAAACCTGTGCAGGGTCCGGCAAGGGACCGATTCAGGGGGCGGGGAAATGTTTCAGCAGGAAATCCGGTTCGGCTCGACGCTCAAGCGCTTCCGCGAGACGCGGCGGGTCTCCCAGAGCAAGCTGGCCGAGCGGGCCGGGTTCGATCATTCCTATGTGAGCCGGCTGGAGAGCGGCGCGCGCACGCCGACCCGCGATGCGGTCCAGCAGCTGTCGCAGGCGCTCGAGCTCGAGGGCGTCCAGCACGACGAGCTCCTGGCGTCGGCGGGATTCCTGCCGCGCGAGGTCAGCAGCCTTCTCTCCGGCGAGCCGGAGATCACCGAGGTGCTCGGCCTGCTGCAGAACGCGCAGATGCCGGAGGCTTACCGGGACTCCATGCGCCAGGTTCTGCGGCTGATCGCCGAGCAGGCGCGGCTGGTCCTCCGAGATGGCCAGGAACCGATCGTCGCGGCATAATGACGACGGTCGTAAACGTCGCGGCGGCTTGCTGATCGTCCCCCGCCTGATCGGCAAGCCAGGGTCTTCGAGAACGCGCGAAACCAACCCCGATGTCGCCTCCGGCCCAGCCGGCGCGAGATTGGGGTTCTGCTTTCTCCAGACGACGCGCATCCCCGCACGACAAACACGCCAGATGTCCAGCGCCGGGTCCGGACGGTGAGCACCGCTCGCCGTGTCGTGTCCGTGATACACCAGAGGTCAGCTCATGCCGGATTTTGCCCACCTCCACCTCCACACCGAGTACTCGCTGCTCGATGGCATGGGGCGCATCAGCCAGTACATCGACCGGGCGCATGAGCTGGGCATGAAGCACATGGCGGTCACCGACCACGGTGTGATGTATGCGGCGATGGAGTGGTACTCGGCGGCGACTAAGGCCGGGATCCATCCGATCATCGGCATGGAGGCCTATCTGGCGGAAGGGTCGATCGCCAGGCGCGAGCGCAAGTCCTATCACTTGCTGCTGCTCGCGGAGAACGAGACGGGCTATCGCAACCTGCTCAAGCTGGCGAGCACGGCCGCGCTGCACGGCTTTTATTACCGGCCGCGCATTGACCTCGAACTGCTGCAGCAGCACCACGAGGGGATCATCGCGACGTCCGCCTGTCTCGGTGGCCCCGTCGCCAATAACTTCCTGAACCACGAGCCGGAGAAGGCCCTGCACTATGCCGGGACGCTGGCGGAGATCTTTGGGCCGGAGCGGTTCTTCATCGAGCTGCAGGATCACGGCCTGAAAGAGCAGCTCGACGTCAACAGGGAACTGATCCCGCTGGCGCGCAAGCTCAACCTGCCGCTCGTCGCCACCAACGACGTCCACTATTGCGACGAAGCCGACGCCCCGGCGCAGGACATCCTGGTTTGCGTGCAGACAAATACGACCGTCCACGACACGAAGCGGATGAAGCAGGAGTCGGAGCAGTTCTACCTGAAGGGTCCCGACGAGATGGCCCGGCTGTTCCGCGACGTGCCCGAGGCGATCTCCAACACCATGCGCATCGCCGAGATGTGCTCGCTCGATCTCGGCTTCAAGGGATATCAGCTGCCCGAGTTTGACGTGCCCGAGGGCACGTCACCGGCAACCTACCTCCGGCAGCTCTGCGAGGACGGCGCCCGGCGTCACTACGGCACGCTCGACGATCCCATCGGCTCGCGCCTGTCCTACGAGCTGGAAGTCATCAACTCGATGGGGTTCACCAACTACTTCCTCATCGTCTGGGACTTCGTCAACTTCGCCAAGCAGAACGGCATCCTCGTCGGTCCGGGCCGCGGCTCCGCTGCCGGCAGCCTGGTGACCTATTGCCTTGACATCACCGGTCTCGATCCGCTGAAGTACAACCTCTTCTTCGAGCGCTTCCTGAACCCGTCGCGCATCTCGATGCCGGATATCGACATCGACTTCGCGGACGACCGCCGGGGCGAGGTCATCGACTATGTCGTCCGCAAGTATGGCGATGATCGGGTGGCGCAGATCGTGACCTTCGGGACGCTGAAGGCGAAGGCGGCCGTGCGCGACGTCGGGCGCGCGATGGGCCTCGCGTTCGGCGACACCGATCGCGTGGCGCGGCTGATCCCCACCGATCCAAAGATGACGATCGACCTGGCGCTGTCGCAGGTGCCGGAGCTCAACAAGATCTACGAGGCCGAGGGGCAGGTCAAGGAGCTGATCGACACCGCGCGCAAGGTGGAGGGGCTCTCGCGCCACTCCTCGACCCACGCCGCTGGCGTGGTGATCTCGCGCGATCCGCTGGTGCAGCATGTGCCGCTGCAGCGGGCGGGGGGCAAGAGCGAGGGTGACGTCACGACCCAGTGGACCCAGAACTACCTGGAGGACCTGGGGCTGCTGAAGATGGACTTCCTCGGCCTGAAGACGCTGACGGTGCTGGGGAAGGCGGTCGATCTGGCGCGGGCGTCCGGAAGCGACATATCCCTTGAAACCATCCCCATGGAGGATGAACGGGCCTTCGAGCTCCTGCGACGGGGCGAGACGGTCGGCGTCTTCCAGCTTGAAGGCGGGATGACCACCCGGATGACGGTCGACGTCGCGCCAGAGAGCTTTGAAGACATCATCGCGCTCATGGCGCTGATCCGGCCGGGACCGATGGAGCTGGCGCCGGACTATATCGCCCGCAAGCATGGTCGTATCGAGACGGAATACGCGCATCCGCTCCTGAAGGACGTGCTCGAGGAGACCTACGGCGTCGCGCTCTACCAGGAGCAGGTGATGCAGATCGGCAACGTCCTCGCTGGCTTCTCGATGGCCGAGGCCGACGGTCTGCGCAAGGCGATGGGCAAGAAGCTGCCCGCCGAGATGGCGAAGTATCGCGATCGGTTCATCGCCGGCGCCAGAGAGAAGGACATCGACAAGAAGCTGGCGGGCGAGATCTTCGATACGATCGAGCGATTTGCCGGCTATGGGTTCAACAAGGCCCACAGCGCTGCCTACGCCGTGATTGCGGCGCAGACCGCGTACATGAAAGCGAACTATCCCGTCGAGTTCATGGCCGCGCTGATGTCGACGGAAATGGGGAACACCGAGAAGACCGTCTTCAACGTCGCCGAGTGCCGGCGGGCATCGATCCCGGTGCTCGCGCCGGATATCAACAAGAGCGGCGTGGAATTTTCCGTGGAGCGCACGGAAGACGGCAGGCAGGCGGTCCGATTCGGCCTGGGCGCGGTCAAGAACGTCGGTGTCGGCGCCGTCACCGGCATCGTCGCCAAGCGCGACGAGCAGGAGACAAAGGCATTCGCGTCGCTCGATGGGTTCTGCGATGCCGTGGACTGGGCGTCGACGAACAAGCGCGTCGTCGAGAGCCTGTCCAAGGCCGGGGCGCTGGATGCCTTCGGCGAGCGGGCCGCGGTGCTGGCGGGGTTGGAGCGTGCCGTCGGCGCGGCGCAGCAGCGGCAGAAGGCCGCCGCGCGCGGGCAGATGGACCTCTTCGGCCTCGTCGCCGACACGTCGATCTCCGACGCGGCGAGCACCCTCCCGGATGTGCCCGCGGCGGACAACAAGCAGATCCTGGAGTGGGAGAAGGAGCTGCTTGGGCTCTACCTGAGCTCGCATCCCCTGATCTCGGTGTGCGGGAACGGCGTGCCGGACGGATATGTCCAGATCGTCGACATCCCCGAGCGCTCGGTCAACGACCGCGTGCGCCTGATCGGCATGATCACAGGCGTGCGACGTATCACGACCCGCACGAACAAGACGATGGCGATCGTCGAAGTCGAGGATCTCACCGGGACCATCGAGACGGTCGCCTTCCCGGACACCTTCGAGGCGAACTCGCAGGCGCTGGAGCCGGACGCGATCCTGCTCTTCACCGGGAAGATCGACGAGCGAGGCGACAACCGGCAGCTGATTTTGGAGAGCGTGACGGACACGCTGCCCGAGTTCAACATCCGGCCCAAGGCGCGGCCGACGGTGCAGATCCAGCTGCCGCGCAGCGGCGACTACTGGGCGGACGTGGCGGTCATGCAGCAGGTCGACGCGGTGCTGCGTCGCCATGAGGGCGATGCCGATGTCGTGTTGCTGATCCCGGGCGATGGGGGGCTCAAGCGCATGCGCAGTCGCTCGCGACAGGTCTACTGGTCGGAGGAGGTCGCGGAGGCGCTCTGCGAGATCGTGGGCGACGGGAACGTCTGGCTGGATGTGAAGGATGGCAGCGCGCCGGCCGTGGGACCGAACCGGGATGCGCGTGTGGAGGCAGTGGTCGCCTGACACGATCGCTGCGACACAACATATCCCTTTGAGATTCCAACCACCTCAATACTGCGACGAGGAAGAAAGTCTCTAGGCGATATGTCGCCTGATCGCGCGATTGGCCGGCCCCGAATCTCCCGCCGTGAGAATCAAAAGCACATCGTCGCTCTTGAGCGTCTTCAGGGCCCGGTTGATCGCCCGCCGTTCGGTCGGCAGGTAGATGAAGAGCGGCGGGAACTCGTTGGACGCAAGCCCACGGCGAAAGCTCTGCACCAGATCCTCGTCCTGCTCGGAGTGCAGCACGATCGCTCCGTGATAGCGTCCGAGCAGGCGCCCGACCTCCTGGACGTCCTCCGGCGCGATCCAGCGCAGATCGCCGACGACGGTCACCTGCCGCCGCGCGAGCATCGGGTTGATGGCCTTGAGCACAGAGCGCAGCACCCAGGCCGGGCCAAGCTGGTCGACAACCGCGCGGAAGGAATCGCCCTCGTAGACGTTCAGCGATCCTGGCAGGATCTCCCATGTCGGCACGAACTCTCGCAGCGTCCTGGCGATGCAGGGGAGGTCGATGCCGATGCTGCGCGCCAGCGCCACCGCGACGAGCACGTTCGTCACGTTGAAGGCGGCCTCGCCGGCGATCGTCAGCGGCACGTCGGTCACCCTGCAAAGCCGGGTGTGATGATCGGCATCGCCAACCAGGATCGTGCCATTGCTGACCCACACCGCCGATCCGCCCTCATGCAGATGGCGCCGCAGAGCAGGCGAGTCCTGTGACTGCGCCACCAGTATGACCGTGGCGTCGACGTCGGCGACGGCGTCAATCGTGTAGTAATCGTCGGCATTGGCAACGATGAACCCGCCCGGGTAGACGGCATCTGCCACGCGCTGGGCGGCGCGAATCGAACCGGCGAGAGAGGGCGACTGAACTGGCGAGTCCAGGTGCTCGCGCAGGCCAACGATCGCTCCCACCGGATAGCTGCTGGGCGGCAGACCGACCGCGTTCACGGTGGCCCAGTCGAGCTCCTGCAACGCCACGTCGACCGACATCTCGGCCAGGCGCATGAGCGCGTTGGTCCAGCCGGAGAGCTCACCCCGCTGGCGCCTCCCGCGCACCTCGACCCCCTCATCGGTCCAGGTGGCCGTGCGCAGGTGCGACGCCATCAGCATTGCTTCCAGCAGGCGGAGCACGGTGCTCTTTCCGCGCGTGCCGCTGATCCCGATCACGGGCAGCAGGCCTGCGGCATGCACATCGCGCTGCCAGGACCGGAAGCTGGGATAGAGCAATGAAGATGGGCTGGTTACGGTCGATGCCGGATCGGTGACGATCATCAATCAACCTCCGTCGTCGTTGACGTCTCCCGCCGACGTTCGGCGTCGGCAAGGCGGGCTCGCAGCAGGTGCCGCGCCTGGTTCATGGCATGCGCCCGGTGGCTGATCCTGTTCTTCTCCTCGGTCGCGATCTCCGCCATCGTCTGCCCCGTCGGCAGCAAGAAGAGCGAGTCGTAGCCGAACCCACCCTCGCCACGTTCCTCGTGGGTGATGGACCCCTCACATCGCCCCTCCGCGGTGACAACGTCGTCTGGCGCGAACGCGATGGCGATGACCGAGACAAACCGGGCCTGCCGTCTGGCATCCTCAACGTCTTTGAGTGATGTCAAAAGCTTACGTCTATTATCCGCCTCCGTGGCATTTTGGCCAGCATACCGGGCCGAAAAGACACCGGGGGATCCACCCAATGCGTCCACCTGTAGCCCGGAGTCGTCAGCGATCGCGACCTTGCCGGTCTGCCGGGCGACGGCCACCGCCTTGAGCACGGCGTTCGCCTCGAACGTCGTTCCGGTCTCTTCCGGCAGCACAGCGCCGGCATCGGCGGCGCTCTCGACGCGGACGGAGGGACCGAGCAGCGCCCGCATCTCCCGCAGCTTGCCCGGATTGCCCGTGGCAACGACGATCGTGGTGTCCCTGGTCGCGATATCCGTGGTGGTCTCGCTCATTCCGTCAGAAGTCTCCCAAAGATGGTTTCGGCGTTCGCCGTCGCAACGTGGGCGATCTCATCCACGGGTCGCCCGAGGTGCCCTGCCAAGAACGCGGCGATGGTGCGAACGTGAGATGGCGTATTGCGTCGTGCCTTCTGGCGGGCCGGCACGAGATAGGGCGAATCGGTCTCCAGCACCATTGCGTCGAGTGGGATCCTGCGAAGTTGCTCGCGCAGCACGGCCGATTTCTGGCGCGTCGCAAGCCCGCCGACGCCGATCCGGGCATCGTGCTCGAGAATGAAGCGCGTGAGCCGCTCCGTACCGTCGAACGAGTGAAAGAGCAACCTCGGCAACTCACGCTCGGCGAGGAGAAGGTCGAGCAACTCGGCCTCGGCGTCCCGCAGGTGAATCACCGCCAGTAAGTCGAGCTCGCTCGCAAGCGCCAGCTGCTCGATGAATGCCCGCCGCTGGATCGCCAGCGGCGCGTTGTCCCGGTAGAAATCGAGCCCGATCTCGCCGATGGCGCGTGCGCCGGACTCGATCACCAGCGCGCGCAGCCGATCGTGGATGTCGTCGTTCCAGTCCTGCGCGTGCGACGGGTGGACGCCAAGCATGTGCGCCATGCCGGGATGACAGCGCGCGAGCCGCACCGAGGCGTCCCACCGCTCCGGCGCGAAGCCCACGTTGATCCATGCCCGGACGCCATCGCGCCGGCTCTGCTCGAGGACGTCTTCCAGATCATGATCGAAGGAGTCGTCGTCCAGATGGCAATGGGTGTCGATCAATGACGAGTCCAGCCCATCGTTCGATTCGCTCGTCACATCTGCTCCATCTATCGGACCGTCACGCTCTTTGCCAGGTTCCGGGGATAGTCGGGATCGACGCCACGACACCTGGCCACTTCATATGCAATTCGCTGGGCGATCCCAACCTCGATCATTGCAGTCGCCATGCCAACATCGGGCACGGGAACCACCATCGAGCAGTCGGATTCGGTGAAGCCGCCAATGCCCACAGTGTACCCGCCGCGGCTCATGATCTCGTTCGACGCGATGCGCGCCGCGGCTGTCTCCGCCGGTGTCGTCGAGAACAGGACGCAAGGCAATCCGGGCGCGACAAGCGCGAGCGGCCCGTGCTTCAGCTCTCCGGTCAGAAAGGCCTCCGCGTGCACGTAGCTGCCTTCCTTGACCTTGAGCGCCGCCTCCAGCGCCACCTTGTGACCGATTCCCTTCCCCAGCGTGAGCATATGATCGGCGCTCGCGATCCGCGCCGCAACATCGTGGATCGCTTCACAATCGAGTGCCAACTCGAGCGCCGGAATCGCCGCGGCGAGATCACCATGGACGCCGCCCGCATCGCCCCGCAGCACGTCGCTCACCTGGAGCTGGCGCGCGACCATCGCCATAAAGGACTTGGTTGCGAGCACGCTGCGCTCCGTGCCGGCCAGCAGCGGCACGGTGACGTCCGCCATGCGGGCCACCGTCGACGTCACGGTGTTGACGATTGCCGCCGTTCGCGCGCCCCAACCCATTGCGACGTGGATCGCGTCGACGACGTCGGCGGTCTCGCCGCTCTGGGTCAAGGCGATGAGCAACGTCTCTTCACCAAGGTTCCGGGTGTGTAGGTCCAACTCCGACGCTGGCAGGACGTCGATCCAGGCATTGGTGCTGTGTTTCAGCGATTCCGCGCCCATCGTTGCCGCGTAATAGGCAGATCCGCAGCCGGTCAGGATGATGTGGCGGCTCGACCGGATGAGCTCGACCAGCGGCCGCACATCCTCCGCGCGATCGATCAGGCGGCGGAGGACGGCGGGCTGCTCGTGGATCTCCTTGTCGGTGAAGTGCGCGAAGTCGCCGATCGCGACGCTGTCTTCCTTCGGGATGGAGCACCATTCCAGCGGCATCGTGTCACCCGTGGCTAGGTCCAGCAACGTGGCCGCCGATCGGCTCAAGGTGAGCAGCGCGTGATCCGGGATGACGGCAACCTCTTCGGTCATCCCGGTGAGAGCGAGGGGGTCCGAGGCGAGATACCAGGCGTCGTCCGCGCAACCGAGGCGCAGGGGCGAGCGCGAGGTGACGGCCGCGATCTCGCCCGACTCACGATCGCCGACCACGATCGCGTTGGTGCCGTCGAGCTGGCGAAAGACCGTGGCGACGCCGCTCGCAAGGCTGACGCCCCGCGCGAGCTCCATCTCGACCAGATGAGCGACGACCTCGCTGTCGGTCTGTGACCGGTGCGTGTGCCCGGCATCGAGCGCGCGTCGCAGCTCGACGACGTTCTCGATGACGCCGTTGTGCACGACGCCAATCCGCCCGGTGCAGTCAACGTGCGGGTGCGCGTTCTCGACGCAGACCACCCCGTGGGTCGCCCAGCGCGTGTGTCCCAGCGCCAGCCCGGACCACGGCGCGTGCGGCATCTCGGCCGGCACCCGACCTTCGCCCTTCAGGCAGGCGAGCGACCTCCCGTCGTCCCAGCCAATGCCCCACGAGTCGTAGCCGCGATACTCCATGGTCCGCAGCGCGGCCGCCACCATCGGCGTGATCTGTGTGGACGCGCCGACATACCCAAAGATTCCGCACATGCGTGCGCCTCCCTCTCGTGAGCGCGACGATGGTGAAGCCGGGCCACCGGACAGGGTGCGCGAGGCTGCGCTTCGCCCTCCCGTGCCGGGCCTGGTTCATCGAACGCGCGTCTTGTCGAATCGGGATTCGTTCAGAGAGGGGAGGGGGCCGGAGCCACCCGAATGCACGCTGGCGATCGATTGTCGGTCCGTTGCCGGGCCGGTTTGGAATCGCCATCACGACTGTGCGGCCGGGGAATCATCCGCCGAAGTGTTCGATAGATTCCCACCTCGTCAACCCGATAACCTCCGATCGGGTCCTGGCGCTCTTGATCCGATGGTAGCTCCCCAAGACAAATCCACGACGATGATACCGTCCGGACACCATCCCCGCAATCCCGGATCGTATACTTGCTGCGGCAGGTTGCCCGGTGACCGCCCCTCGGCCGCCGATATCCAAACCAACTCACGAGAGCGGAGTGCGCAGGTGATCGAGCGATACACGCGTCCCGAGATGGGCGCGATCTGGTCGCAGGAGAGCAAGATCCAGCAGTGGCTGGCCGTGGAGATCGCGGTCTGCGAGGCGTGGGCCCGTCGCGGGCGCATCCCCGCCGAGGCAATGGAGAAGATTCGCGGCGCCACCTGTGACCTCCAACGCATGCTGGAGATCGAGCGCGAGACGGATCACGACGTCATCGCCTTCCTCCGCGCCACCGGCGAGACGGTTGGCGACGCCGCGCGCTTCATCCATCTGGGACTCACCTCCTCCGACGTCGTCGACACCGGGCTGGCGATGCAGGCGCGCGACGCCTCCGATCTCCTCCTGAAGGATCTCGACACGCTGATCGAGACGGTCGGCCGCCGCGCCGTCGAACACCGCCGGACGATCACGATCGGCCGCTCGCACGGCATGCATGCCGAGCCGACAACTTTCGGTCTCAAGCTGGCCGTCTGGTACGACGAACTGCGACGACAGCGGGAGCGGCTCCTCATGGCGCGCGACCAGATCGCCGTCGGCCAGATCTCCGGCGCCGTCGGCACGCATGCACACGTGCCGCCCGAACTGGAGGACGAGGTCTGCGCCGACCTCGGGCTCGGCGTCGAGCTGGCCTCGACGCAGGTCGTCCAGCGC
>DATLHE010000399.1:0-2275 GCA_035540335.1 Thermomicrobiales bacterium
GTCGACGACGAGGAAGACCAGCAGCCCGACCGTCAGCGCCAGCACGAAGTTCAGCCCCTGTCGCCCCAGCCGGCGCAGCGTCGGGTACCAGAGCAGCCCGAGCGCGATCGGCACGATGCCGACGTAGAGGCCGACCAGCGCGAAGCGGCCGACGGTGGCGCGGTCGGCGTGCGGGCTCTCGATGGCGACCGGGATCGTCGCCTCGAAGACGAGGCCGGTCCCGCTGATCAACGCGACCGTGTGCGACTCGCCCTCCACCCACGGATAGGGGATGGCGACCGTGGCCGACTGGAGCCGGTCGAGCGGCGTGTCCGGCGTCATCGCGAACTGCCAGTAGGCCTCGTCAACGAGTACTTGGGCGACGGTGACCGGGTCCGGGCCGTCGTTGATGACCTCCACCTCGATCAGCTCTGGCTGCGGGAGAGTGATGCGCGAGATGGAGAGCGTCTCGATCGGCGGTGCCTGCCGGTCGCCGAGGCCGGCGTCGGTGGCGAGGATGATGCCGAGCACGCCGCCCAGGAGCGCCAGCGGCAGGAGCGCAAGGAGCACGCGGGTCATGGAGACCCGCCGGGCACGACCGGCCGGGGTGGCGGCGTCGGCGGTGGATTCGCTCATGGCATCGCTCTTTCGCGACTGGGTCAACGCACGTCGAAGAGGCTCATCCAGCCGAGTTCGGCGAACTCCGAGACGTGGGCGTGGAACATGTACTGCCCCGGCTCGTGGTCCGCGAAGCTGAACTCCAGGATCCCGCGCTGGCCCTGCGCCAGCATGATCGTGTCGACCATGCGCAGCGTCGGCTCCAGCGTCGTGCCGGTGTCGTAGTAGTCGAAGAAGTTGGCGTGAAGGTGGAACGAGTTGATCGGGTCGAACTCGGTCATGTTCACCAGGTAGATCCGCACCGGACGGGAGCGGTCGAGCGGGATCGGGTGCTTCATGTAATGGAAGGCGACGGAGTTGACCGCGTAGACCTCGTTGGCGGCGTCGAAGGTGGTGTCGAAGGCGTTCAGCACCATCACGAACTCCTGCCATGCCGCCGCCTCGGCGTGATCCGGGTGCCGCTGCCGGGCCCGTTCCCCGTGCCTGGCGGGGTCCGGGTTGACGATGAACGTGCCGTAGAGCCCCTTGTGGATGTGCCGCTTCAGCGGCGTCGCGTGGCAGTGGTAGAGATGGCACCCGAACGGCTTCGCGGTGAACTCGTAGACATGCGTGTCGCCCGATTCGACGTCCCCGCGGCCGATGCCGGTGACGCCGTCGTGGTAGGCGCTGTGGATGCCGTGGAAGTGGAGCGTGTGGGGGTGCGAGCTGCCGTTGGTGAAGTGGACGCGCATGAGGTCGCCCTCGTTGGCCCGCAGCGTCGGACCTGGCACCGTGCCGTTGTACGTCCAGGCCGGGAAGAAGATGCCCGGGGCGATCTCGATCTCGCGCTCGCCGGCGACGATCTCCCACTCGCGGACGACGGTGCCGTCGCTCCGCGTCGTCGCCTCGCCATAGTCGAAGGTGGTGACGAACGCGGACGGATCCCACCGCAGGCGGTCGATGTCCACGTCGCCGACGGTCGCGCTGAGGCTGTGCCCGGGGTCCGCGTCGTGCGTCGCCTGGGGGTGCGACGGCGCGCGGGTCGCGTCGGCCGGCGTCAGGAGCAGCGGGACCGCCGTCGCCGCGCCGGCGACGACGCCACCGCTGGCCCCGAGGCGAAGCATGGTGCGGCGGTTGAGATGAGCTGGCATGGCCACGTCCATCCGTATGCGAAAACCGCGAATCCCTCTCCCGCCCGATCATAGTTTAGTCACGGCTAAACCGCAAGAGGCTCACATGACCGCGCAGCAGACCATCCCCGCCACATCGGCCGAGCCGGCCGGGCACCCCGACGACCATGGTGGGTCGCCGGAGCGGGTCGACCGGCGCCCCCTCGCCATCGCGCTCGGCATCACGGCGACGTTCCTTGTCGCCGAGGTCATCGGCGGGCTGCTCACCAACTCGCTGGCGCTGCTGGCGGACGCCGGGCACATGGCGACCGACGTCGCGGCGCTCGCGCTGTCGCTCTTCGCGATCTGGCTGGCGCGCCGCCCGGCCACGCCGGAGCGCTCGTTCGGCTTCGCCCGCGCCGAGGTGCTCGCGGCGTTCGTCAACGCGGCGACGCTCGTCGTCATCTCGTTGTTCATCTTCTGGGAGGCGTTCCGGCGCCTCGGCGCGCCGCCCAAGGTCGACAGCGGGCCGATGCTGCTCGTCGCGGTCGCGGGCCTGGGCGCCAACGCGGCCTCCGGGTGGGTGCTGA
>DATLHE010000400.1:0-32130 GCA_035540335.1 Thermomicrobiales bacterium
TCTCCGGCTGCCGGATAACCGTGCCGAACGGCGCGAACGCTTCAGGCGTCAGGTCCGTGATGGGGAGGTTCATGGGCGCCTCCTAAGGTCGTTTTCGGAATCCTCGATCACCGTAGGGGAGGACTTGCGGCGCCCCAACGGCGTGGCCGGGCACCCAAGCCGCAATGTCCTCCCTCTGGTCGCCACATTCGGGAGGACATTGCGGCCTCCGCGCCCTGAGACAGGGTTGTTGCGTCCGCAAGTCCTCCCCTACGGTGAACGTGCTTTGGTACGTCAACCTCCCAACCCCCTAATCCGCCGCGACCGGCGACAGCGCGAGGTCGAACTGCTCGTACAGCGCCACCTCCGGCGCGCCGGCCAGCCCGGACGGCCGCGGGACCGCCTCCAGCAGGTTGATCAGCGTGTTGGCGACGCGCAGCTCCAGCGCGTTCTCCCCCGGCCGCGCCAGATCGGTGATATCCACCTCGTACGGCGCCCAGAGGCGGACCCCGGCCCGCTCCCCGTTGACCACCACCTCCAGCACGTCGTCGCTCATCGCCGGGCGGAGGATGACGCGCCGGTCGGCCGCCTCGTCCGGCATCGTGAATGCGTGCCGGTAGACGCCCCGGCCGGAGAAGAACGGGTAGCCCTGCTCCGTCCATGACGCGGGCCGCACCGTCGTCCGCGGCTCCACGATCCGCCAGCCGTCGCCGTCCGCCGCGAGCGCGAAGTCCCCGACCAGCTTCACAAGATCGAGCAGGCCGTCCGTCGCCTTCGTCACGGTCAGGCGGACGGTGAGGACGTTCTCGCCCTCCCTCGCCAGCGGCGTGAGGTTCAGCCGCTGCATCTGGCTGTCGATCCGGCTGCGCGCGGGCGTGGCGTCGACCGCCTGCCCGTTGAGGAAGACCCGCCAGCCCGACCCGGCGAAGCCGTCGATGATCAGCTCCAGCGCTGGCGGCAGGGCGTCCACGGCGAACGTGATCCGGTACCAGACGTCCACGGGGTATGGTGCGGCCGGTTCCGCCGGGAGCTGGTAGGCCCACGCGCCGGGCACCATCTGCAGCCATCTTTCCGTGCTCGACGGGTCGAGCGCCGTGGCCTCGTCCATCGGGCCGTCGCTGGCCAGCCAGCGGCCGATGACGAGCGCGTTGTCGTCCTCGGCGGTGAACTTCCAGTCGCCATCGAGCGCGAGGGCCGTCGTCGTCGCGCCGGTCCCGACCTCGTGCCGCTGGTCCCCCACGGTGATGGACGCCCGCTCGCCGGTGACGTAGCCGCGCACGCGATCGTCGCCGATGGCGGTGATGACGGCGTCGGTCTCCGCGATGCGAATCGCCACCGGGTCCCCGGCGACCATGAACGCCGACCCGGTTGGCGGCAGCTCCAGCCGGAAGCTCGTCGCGCCGTCCGCGACATCCCACGGCGCGATCGGCCGCTCCTCGCCGGTGGATGTCTTCCACAGCACCGGGCGCAGCTCCCCGCGCAGCGTCACCTCGCCGGCCTGCGGCCGGTGCGTCGGGTTGACGAAGAACCAGAGGTCGCGCTCGTCCTTGACCCGGTGCAGGCAGAAGATCTCCGGGTTGTCGATCACGACGTCCGGCGCGATGAGCCCGGCGATCGCCTCGCCCAGCGCCCGCAGCACCTCCTCCCGCTCGGCGACGACCTCGGCAGTGAGGTCCTCCCGCTTCCCGTCCGGCCCGGTGAACCAGTACGTCGTCTCGTCGCCCACCTGCTCGACGGCGACCGCGTCGTTGACCGGCTGCCCCGCCACACCGAGCCGCTCCTGCAGCCGGCGCGGCAGCAGGCGGTTCAGCGCGTAGCTGCGGAGGAACCCGACCTTGCCGCCTCCCGGGTGCTCGACGAACGACGTCGCGATCGACGCCTGCCCCGCCAGATCCTGCTGCGTCGCGGCCGGGTCGATGCCGAACAGTTTCTCCACACGGTCGCTTATGTCGACCAATTCGCCATCGCCGAACGCGGTCGCCGGCAGGAAGACCATGCCGAGCACGCGCCCGCCGCTGGCGACGAAGCGCTCCAGCCGCTCCAGCGTCGCGAGCTTCAGGTAGCGCATCGGCGGCAGGACGACGAGCCGGTACGCCTCGTCCCGCACCCGGATCACGCCGCCCTCGATCCCGGCGTCGGCAAGCATGTCCTCATCCAGATAGTCGTAGTCGAAGTGCAGCCGCAGCAGCGCATCGGTCAGCACGTTGAAGTCGTGCTCGGTGCGGTTCGCCAACGCGGTGCGGGCCTGCGGCGTGTAGGTGGCGAACATGTCGTTGATCGGCCACAGCACGGCGACGTCGGCGACGTGCCGCCCGCCGGTCAGCGTCTGGCTCAGCCGCGCGACGTACGCCTGGAAATCGGCGTAGAAGTGCCACCACGGGTACTGGTAGAACATCGACGGCGGCCAGTCGCGCTTGCGCGGCCCCTCCAGCGTGTAGTGGAAGCCGTGCGGGTTCAGCAGGTTCACGCCGAGCACGTACTCCCAGTCGGTCAGCCACTTCATGCGCTGCATCGTCGCGTCCATGAAGATGCCGCCGAACGACTCGCAGAGCAGCCGCTCGCTGCCCAGCTGGTGCGCCGCCGAGCTCGCCAGCTTCATCGCCACGTGCTCCGAGGGGCGGTCGCGGTCGCCGATGATCGGGTAGAGGTGGTCGACGCCGATGACATCCAGGTGCTCGTAGTGGCGGAAGGGGTTGCCCTCGACGCGGATCATCTGCCGCAGCCCCTCCTCGTAGAGCAGGTGCCCGGTGAACAGAACATCGTGCTCCCGGCACCACTCGTGGATCTGCCGGTAGTAGGCGTCGCTGTAGAACTCGGTCGTCGTCGAGTAGTAGTCGTGCCGCACCCGGGCGCTGTCCGGGCCGATGTCGAAGAAGAGATCCGGCAACCGCGGCCGCAGGTTGTACCCGTTGCGCGCGTGGAAGCGGCGGAACATGTCCTTTGTCCACGGCACGATCGCGTTCTCGCCGCCGGTCACGTAGTAGTGCATGGCCGGCTCGTCGGTGTAGAAGCCGACCATCGACGACGGCATGTGGGCGCTGACCGTCCGCGCATAGGGCTCATACCCGTGGCGCAGGAACTCGCTCGTCGCCTCCGGGTCGAGCGCGTCGATGTAGTACTCCGCCCGCTTCTCGACGATGTACATGATCCGCCAGGTGCCCGGTGGCACCTCCCACGGGATCACGTTCTCGAACGAGAGGTTCGGCGTCAGGTCGACGACGTGCCCGTCCTCGCGGATGCCGAACGCCGCGACCGGCACCGAGCGCTCAAAGTCGATGTAGCGGCTGTCGCCCCCGGTGAGGCAGGCGAACCACGGCCCGCGGATCGGGAAGCTCAGGCACTCCAGGTAGCGCTGGGCGAGATCCGGCCGCTCGCGCAGCACCCGGCCGTCGGCGGTGCCGCTCGGCCAGTTCATCTCGTCGTAGATCCAGGTCGTCAGCCCGAGCTTCTCGGCCTCCTCGACGGCGAACCGGATGCGGTCACGGTACTCCTCCCCCAGATACTCCAGCTCCAGCCCGAACCGCCCGTGGAGGATGATGCCCGGCATCTGCTTGTCCCGGAACTCCTCGAGCTGGTAGCGCATCTCCTCCGGGTCGAGCTCGCCGTTGAGGAACCAGAACGGCAGGATGCCGTACTCCCGCTCCGGCGCGCGGAAGGACTCTGCAGCCGGCGGAACGTGCGACCAGGGTGTGTGTGGCATGGGTTCCCTCCCCTACTTCATGCCCGTGACGGCGATGCCCCGGATGAAATGGCGCTGGAAGAAGAGGAAGACCAGCAGCACCGGCACGGTCGTGATCACCGAGCCGGCCATCAGCAGATCCCAGACGGTGCGGTTGCGGACGACGAAGAGCGCCAGCCCGAGCGGCAGCGTCCGCAGCTCCTCGCTGCTGATGATCACCAGCGGCCAGAAGAAGTCGTCCCACACGTAGGTGAAGGTGAAGATGCCCAGCGCGGCCAGCGCCGGCCGGCAGAGCGGCATCACCACCTCCGCGTAGATGCGGAACTCGGTGCCGCCGTCGACCCGCGCGGCGTCCAGCAGGTCGTCCGGGATGCTCTTCATGTACTGCCGCAACAGGAAGATGCCGAAGGCGCTCGCGCCCTGCGGCACGATCAGGCCCCAGTACGAGTCGAGCCAGCCGTGACCACCGCTGCCGAACGCGTCGTTGCCCCCGAAGAACGGGATGTTCTTGAGGATCACGTAGTTCGGGATCAGCGTCACCTGCCCCGGGATCATCAGCGTCCCCAGCGTGATGATGAAGAGCAGGTCGCGCCCCGGGAATCGCCGCTTGGCGAAGGTGTAGGCCGCCAACGAGCTGGTGAAGAGCTGGAGCGAGGTCACGGTCAGCGCGACGAAGGCGCTGTTGAAGAAGTAGCGCCCGATGCGCTCCTGCTTGAAGAACTCGGTGTAGTTGTCGAAGCTCGGGTTCCGCGGGATCCAGCTCGGCGGCCAGCGGAACATGTCCCCGACGTCCTGCAGCGAGGCGGTCACCATCCAGACGAACGGCGCGATGAAGATGACCGCCCCCGCCGCGAGCAGCAGGTAGATGACGAACTTCTGTGCGACCTCGTTGGCCCGCTGGCGGCGGCGGATCGCCGCGCCCTGCGCCTCCGCCGCCTGCTGCGTCTCGTGCTCGCGTGTCACCACTGCCACGACGCCCCTCCCTCTCAGTAGTCGACTTCGCGGCGCAGGAAGCGCAGCTGCAGGAGGGTGAAGCCCAGCATCATCGCGAAGAGCGCGAAGGCCATCGCCGCGGCGTACCCCATGTTGTAATCCTTGAAGGCGGTCGTGTAGATGTACCAGACGATCGTCCGCGTCCGCCCCAGCGGCCCGCCGTTGGTCATGATGAAGATCTGCGTGAAGACCTGGAACGACCCCAGGATGGAGATGACGAGCAGGAAGAGCGTTGTCGACGACAGCAGCGGGATCGTGATGTCCCGCAGCCGCCGCCAGCCCGTCGCGCCGTCGATCTTCGCCGCGTCGTAGTACTCCTCCGGGATCGACTGCAGGCCGGCGAGGTAGACGACCATCGCGAAGCCGACGCCCTTCCAGACGCTGGTGATGATCACGGAGGGCATCGCCAGGTTCTTGTCCGCCAGCCAGAGCAGCGGCTCGTTGATGACGTGCAGCTTCAGCAGGTAGTAGTTCGCGAGCCCGTAGTCGCCGTTATAGACCCACTTCCAGATGATCGAGGCGATCACCAGCGGCGTGATCACCGGCAGGTAGTACAAGGTGCGGAAGAACCCGCGCCCGCGGATCTGGTTGTTGAGCAGCAGCGCCACGAGCAGTCCGAGCGCGATCGTCAGCGGCACCGACGCCGCCGTGTAGTAGATCGTGTTCAGCACCGCCTGCCGGAAGCGGTCGTCATCGAGCAGCCGCGCATAGTTGTCGAAGCCGACGAACGGCTTGTGCGGCTCCAGGATGTTCCACTTGTGGAAGCTCAGGTAGAAGGCATAGCCGACCGAGAAGAAGGTGAAGACGAGGAACAGGAGCAGCACGGGCGACAGGAACAGGTAGGCCGTCCACTGCTTGCGCATCTCGCGCAAAACCCGCCGCCGGTTCGACGGCCGCCTCCGTGCCGGCTGCACCTGCTGTCCCGTCACGCCGCCAACGCTCATGCACACGTCCTTTCGTGGTCCCGCCCCTGTCCAGGAACTGCCTTCGTAGCCCCGCACCTTGTGTGCGGGGACCAATCAGCACCGGTCCATGTCGCATGCGGGACGGCATTTCGCCCCTGTAGCCCCGGGCCTCGGTGCCCGGGGATGGAGGACCGACGCCAGATATGCCGCTCCGCGGCATCGGGCCGGCACGGACCGAGACCTACGGTGATCCGCCCCTACGATGGCGGGCCGATCCCCGGAGGGGAGGGATTGGCCGCGCTCACCCAACGTCCCGGGCACCCCCCGACGGCGCGGTCAATGCCCTCCCGTTCCGCCGCCACGTTCCGGCCCCTGCCCCGTCGACGCGGCGGGGCAGGAAACCTTCGTGTCTCGCCTACCCCTCGTCGAGGATCGACTGCCCCTCGTCCGCCGCCTCGTCCAGCGCCGTCGCCGCGTCCGTCTCCCCGTAGATCGCCCGCCCGAGCGCATCGTTCAGGATCGTCTCCACCTCGCCCCAACGGAGGTTCGGCGCCGCGTTCGTCACGCCGCACGCCATCTGGTCCGCGAACCCCTTCAGGATCGGGTTGTTCTCGAAGATCGCCGGGTTCTCCAGCAGCGACGTGCGCGTCGGCAGCAGCGTCGTCGGGTTCTCCGGCGTCCCGAGCACCCACAGCGCCAGGTTCTGCGGCGCCGACAGGAACTCGATCCACTTCCACGACGCGTCGTGGTTCTTCGACGCCGCCGGGATCACCAGCGTGTCGCCGGCCACCGTCGTCGCGCAGGTCTTGCGCTCCGGCAGCGGCGCCGCCGTCCACTTGCCGGTGATGTCCGGGAACTCGCTCTCCATCACCCCCGCGAACCACGCGCCGGCGACGTACATCGCGACCTGCCCCTCGGCGAACGCCACGCGCCCGTCGTAGGAGTTCGAGTTCAGGTAGTCGGCCGGCGAATAGTCCGCCAGCCGCACGTAGAACTCGGCCGCCTCCTTGCCCGCGTCGCTGTTGAACGCGATCTGCGAGCCGTCCTCCGAGAGCAGCGCGCCCTCGTTCTGCCACAGCCACGGGTACCAGTAGTAGGCCGCCTCGGTCGCGAACATGATGAAGCCGTACGTCCGGTTGTCGGTGTTCGTCAGCTTCTTTGCGGCGTCCTCGAGCTCCTCCCACGTCGTCGGCGGTCCGGCGATGCCCGCCGCCTCGAAGAGGTCGGTGCGGTAGAAGAGGCCGGTCGATTCGCCGTCGTACGGCAGCCCGTAGACCTTGTCCTCGTATTTGGCGGCGTCGAGGAAGGCAGCAACGTAGTCGTCGATCTTCACCGCCGCGCTCTTCTCGGCGTAGGGGCCAAGCTCCAGCAGCGCGTTGCGGGTCGCGAAGTCCAGCACCGCGCTCTGGTCGACGAAGGCCACGTCGGGCGGGTTGCCGCCGGCGATGCGCGTCGTCAGCCGGTCGGTCGCCTCCTCCGACGGCACGTCCTCGAAGTCGACCTTGATGTTCGGGTGGATCCCCTGGAACTGTTCGCGCAGCGACTTCAGCGTCTCGGAGGTGCCCGCCACCCACGACATGAACGAGATCGTCACCGGCTCGCTCGGGTCGGCGATGTCCGGGCTCAGGTTGGCGAGATCGAGCTCCTCGCCGATCACCACCGGCGAGGCGGCTGGCGATGCCTCGGGCGATGCCTGGTGCGCCGCGGCCTCGTGGCCCATCGCGGCCAGCGCCGCCCCGGAGATTCCCAGCCCCACGCCACGCTGCGTGATCTGGCGCCGGCTGTATGTGCGGGAGGTCGAACGTCGGGTGAAGTCCTTCATGCCACATCCTCTTCTCTTGTGTCCGAATCGGAGGTCCCGTGCGGTGGCTCGGCCACCGCGCCGCTGCTCTCGCGCTTCACCAGCGTCGTGGAGAGCACGACGCGCTCGTGCGGCGCATCCGGTTGTCGTAGGCGTGTGAGGAGCAGTTGCACCCCGAGACGGCCCATCTCGGCGATGGGCTGCGCGATCGTCGTCACGGACGGGTACATCGCCGACGCGTGGGGGATGTCGTCGAAGCCGATCACCGAGACATCCCGCGGCACCCGCCGCCCCGCGCGCTGGAGCGCGCCGATGACGCCGACCGCCATCTCGTCGTTGAACGCGAAGACCGCCGTGAAGTCCGTCTCGCGCCGCAGCAGCTCCCGGGCCGCCGTCACCCCTCCATCGTGCCGGCCGTTGCCCTGGACGAGCAGGTCGCTCGCGACCCGAAGTCCGGCCTCGTCGAGGGCCTGCTGGAACCCCGCGATCCGCCCCGCGCTCGGCGCGAGATCGCTGGGCCCGACCACGCAGGCCATCCGCCGGTGTCCGAGTGCCATGAGATGTCGTCCCGCCAGGTACCCTCCTTCATGGTTGTCGACCAGCACCTGGTCGACCGGAAAGTCGCCCAGGTCCCAGTCGATCGCGACACACGGCACGTTCGCCTCCTGGATCCGCCTCACGGTCTCGGCGCCATTGTCGACGCCGACGAGCCCGGCGGAGCTGATGATCACGCCGTCCACCCGCTTGGCGAGCAGCACGTCGACGTACTTCTGCTGCTTGACGTCGGAGAGGTCGGAGTTGCAGAGGATGACGTTGTAGCCCTCGGCGAACCCGGCATCCTCGATGACCCGCGCCAGCTCGGCGAAGAACGGGTTGGAGTTGTCCGGCACCAGCAGCCCGATCGTCTGCGTCGTGCGGCGGCGGAAACTGCGGGCCAGCAGGTTCGGGCGGTAGCCCAGCTCGGCGATCGCCGCACGCACCCGCTCCGCTGTCGCCGGGTCGACGGCGACGCTGTCGTTGATCACTCGCGACACCGTGGAGGCCGAGACGCCGGCGCGGCGGCCGATGTCCTCCATCGTCGGGATGCGTCTGTCGGTCGATCGGGCCATCAGTTCCTGGTCCTCATCATGGTTGTTCGGTTGGAGGCGTTAGCAGGCGTAGGCCCCACGCCGGGATGGTGACGGGCATGCCCTCACCGATCGCGACCGGCTCGTCCGACCACAGGTCGTGCAGACGGTCGCCGGACAGCGCCGCCCGCACCTCGTCCGGCAGCGACACGCTCGCCTCCACCGGCTCCTTCGAGAAGTTCAGCAGCACGACGATCGGCGGGTCGCCCTCCCGCCCGGTGCGGAGGTAGCCGAACAGGTCCAGCGCCGGCTCGACCGCGAGCGGCCGCCAGGCGCGGGAATGGAGGCTGGGGTGCTCCTGGCGAAGCGCGATCAGCCGCGTGAAGAAGGGCCGCAGCTCATGCCGGTCGCTCCAGTCGATCTCCCCGAGCGTCTCGTAGGGGAGGAACTCCGCCCCGACCTCGTCGCCGGTGTAGACGCACGGCAGGCCGGGCAGCGTCAGCAGCATCGCCGCCGAGACGCGGTAGAAATCCGGCCCGTAGATCGTGATGAACCGCGACCCGGTGTCGTTGTTGTTCAGGAAGCGCAGGATCAGCGAATCCGGATCGTACCCGGCGCCGTCGTTCGTCAGCGCGGCGGTCATCCCACTGCTGATCGGCGCGATCCCGCCGAAGGCCTCGCCCCAGGCCCAGACGCCCAGCTCGTCCGTCCAGTCATAGGCGGCGTCGAAGCCGTGGTGGACGTAGAACGGGTCGCGGGCGCTCGCCTCGGCGATGAGCAGCGCGTCGGGCTTGATCCGGTTTAGCTCGGCGCTCCATTCCGGCCAGTAGTCCGGGCGGCGCTCCGTGATGCCCCAGGCGACGTCGACGCGGAACCCGTCGACGTCCATCTCGCGCATCCAGAAGCCGAACGCCTCGGTCATGAACCGGCGCACCTCGGGGTTGTCGTAGTTCAGGTTCGGCAGGTGCGACCAGCCGAAGTAATACGTGTAGGCGCCGCCGGCGTCGCGGTCGTAGAAATCCCAGTACGGCGACGCTTCGCCCTCCCGCATGGTGTCCTGGAAGTAGGGATGCTCGATCGAGGTGTGGTTCGGCACGAAGTCCATCAGCACCCGCATCCCTCGCGCGTGCGCCGCGTCGACCAGCGCCCGGAAGTCCGCCAGCGTGCCGTAGCTCTCCCGCACATCGAAGTAGTCGGTCACCTCATAGCCGAACAGGTCGCCCACCGTGCGCGTGATCGGCGCGAACCAGATCGCCGTCACCCCGAGGTCGCGCAGCTCGTCCAGCCGCGCCACGACGCCGGCGAAGCCGCCGCCGGTGAAGGCACGGACGACCATCCCGTAGACCACGGCGCTTTCGACCCACGGCGCCTCCTCGACGAGCGGGTCGACCGCGCGGGCGACGCCCTCCTCGACCCGGAAGGCGGCGCGACCGGTGTCCGACCGCCCCGCCGCGTCCTCGACCGTCACGCCGACGATGTACTCGCCGTCGTCGGCCGGAATCGGGATCGTCGTCATCGGCGCGTCGTCGGCCATCGGCGTCGCCGGCCCATCGCCCTGGACCGACCAGCGATACGCCCGGATCGGCGCGTCGTCGTATGCGCTCGGCTCGCTGCCGCTCGCGTCCAGCGTGACCTGCCCGCCCGCGACCGAGATCGCGACCCGGGCGACCGGCCGCGGCGCCAGCCGCACCGTGTGCGTGACCGTCGGCGACGACATCTCCTCGCCCCCGGCCCGCGCGATCGCCGTGATCGCGTTGTCGCCGGGGCGCAGGCGCACCGTGGCGGCAAACCGGTCGCCCTCGCGCGTCGCCTCCACCATCTCGTCGTTGACCCGGAGCACGATCGTCGCGTCGGCGTCGACCCCGGCGCAGCTGCCGGTGGTCCGCTTCTCCCACGCCCAGACGTCGCCGCCCACCTGGTCGAGCGCGATCGGCCCCGCCGCCGCGGGCGTCGCGGTGGCGGGCATCATCTGCCCAACGGATCCTGCATGGCGGACATGAAGATGGCGGAGCCCCATTGCATGTCCCAGTACTTAAGCTGGACGGCGTTGGGCCCGGGGCTCAACGTGGGTTTGGGGGTGGCGATCGGCTGTGACGCCTCTTGCGCCAGCGCGGACCGCGCCCCGAGCGCGAACGGTGTCGCGGCCATGCCGCCCAGGAGTGTGCGCCGCGAGATGCCGGCGCCTCTGCTCGACCGTGCCATACCGACCTCCTCGTATGAGCGAGTACGTGGTGGAAGCCAAATCCGGTCAGCGATGTCCCCTGCAAACGATTGCACCGGTGCGCCAGGGAGAGCCCGCCGCGCGGCACGGGAGCCACACGGCCACCACGCCACACCGGTCTCCGCCCCCGGGGAGCAGCGCTATGAAATCGTTTGCATGCCCCCACAATAGAGGCAGCCACGGGCCCCGTCAAGCCGTCCCGCCGCGCACCGTCGGCCCACCGAAAACACCCTCATTCCGAGCGCAGCGAGGAACCCCAGGCGAAGCGTTGTCCCCAACCAGCCCGTCCCGCCGGGGGAGCGACCGTCACGCGCACACGCTTTGAGGTGCGCCGCTAAGCGGGCAAGACAGCACGGCATCGTCGTCCACTGGCCGGCCATTCCCACGCGACCCGTAGGGGAGGGATTGAACGCGCGCATTCACCCAAAAGGCCATCCACCATATGCGCGTTGAATGCCCTCCCGCCGCACACAACCGCGACCGTTCCCCTCGGCGCCTCCACCACCCGTCAGCCTGAGCGCAGTGATGGACCCTACACGAAGCGGTGTAGGCAGCAGCGGCGTGCCGATGGAGAATCGATACTTGGCCCGGTAGCCCCGGGTCTTGTACCCGGGGGCCACCCAACAGGAACGCATCCTTCGCCAAGGATCCGACGCGAAGTGCCGCCCGCCACCAGCCTGGTTCCCCTCGGCGCCCACACCACTTTGTCATCCCGAGCCGATGAGCCGAGCGCAGCGAGGCGAATCGTGTCGAGGGATCCCCATCGATGCGCAGCATCGATATCGCGCGACGAGCCGCGAACGTCGCCTGATGGAGTGGCCTCCCCCAACCAACCGTCATCCCGAGCGCAGTCGGGGGATCTCCGCTCTCGCCAGACGGCCCTGTCACCCGGAGCAAGGATTCCCGGTCAGGCCCGCAGCGCGTCCACGATCATCCGGAACAGCCGCAGGTCCTCCTGGAAATCCTCCGGCGTCGTCTTCGGGCACGCGCCGGTGGTCACCACCTCATGAAACACCTTCAGCTCATGGGTGTAGGGGTCCGTGAACGTCGGCCGCGTGACGGACTGGTGGAACCGCTCACCCACCGTCTCGTTCACCTCCAGCGTCGTCGGCAGGTGACGGATGTAGGGCGTGTCGTACTGCACGCGGAGCGAGCGGGTGACGCCGTAGACCTCGAGGTGCGCGTCGAAGCGTACCTGCTCGTCGACCCCGCACTCGAACACCGCGCCGAACCCGTCGTACTCGAACAGCGCCGCGATGAACCTGCCGCCGTTCCACGCCGACGCCGCCACGACGCGGTTCGGGAACCCGATCAGCTCCCGCAGCGCCGAGAGATCGTGGCTGCCCAGCCCGCACAGGAACCGGTAGGCGCTCACCACCTCCGGCGACGCCTCGCCGATCGCCTCGCGCACCAGCCGCGCCGCCCGATCCGCGCGGTCCTGCCGCAGCGCCGGCGGGATGTCGTCCGGCCGGTGGACGGTGCTCGCCTGGTCGATGATCAGATGGTTATGGCCGATGATGTCGCGCACCCGGACGTAGTTGATCTTGTCAAGCTTCTTGACCTCGTCCACCGCCGCGGTGAAGGCCGGCGCGTAGCGCCGCATGTAGCCGACCATCACCTGCACGCCGGCGGCGTCCCGCGCGGCGATGATCGCCTCCGCCTCGGCCGGGGAGAGGCACATCGGCTTCTCGACCAGCACATGCTTGCCATTCCGCGCCGCGCCGATCACGGCGTCGGCGTGATACTCGTCGCTGGTCAGCACCAGCACCGCATCGAGATTGTCCTGGGCGACGAGATCCTCGATGCGCGCGTACCGGCGCGACTCGGGCACGCCGTACCGCTCGCCCATCAGCGCCAGCAGCGTTGGCGAGACGTCGCACAGGGCGCCGATCGCGAAGCGGTCCGCCAGCGTTTCGAGGATCGGCAGGTGGATGACCTGCGCGACCTCGCCCAACCCGATGACCCCGACGTTCACCCGCCGCACCATGCCCATCCCCCGTTCGCTGCAGTCGAATTCGTGGGCAGCAGGATACCGCCTTCCGCGGGTATCGTCAGCGGGTTCGAGGCCAATGCGCGCGATGCACGGCACGGAGAAGCCCGGCAGTCCAGAGACCGCCGGGCTTCTCCGTCGTCATGCGGAAGCGGAGCTCGTCCGCTCGTACACTTCCGCCCCATGACCCAGTTTATGTACGTACACTCTATGCGTCCGCCGCCCGGATGTCAATCCCCAGTCCGGCCTCATCGTACGAGCGGACCTGGAACCCGCCCTCCTGCCGCTCTGCGCCACGGCACGTCGCGGGCGACCGGCGCGACCGGATCGCTCATTGCAATCTCCGCGCCACCGTACGGGCGACCCTTCCCCTGCGGGCTGCTCGTCGCCTTCGTACGGTCGGCCCTGCCCCTGCGGGCGCCCCCGCGGGCCGCAGCTGCGGGCGGTGGCTGGCTCACCTGGCCAACCACCCCTCTACACTCGTAACGTGGCCATCTGGGCAGCCTTCCATAACGTCGCCCAGGTGGCCACGTTTCTCTCAACAACCTGGCCACCTGGGAAAACCCCCGCCACATCAACGAAATCGGCCCCCAAAACCCCTTAGGTGGCCACCGGCCACGTTGTTTGCGTTGGCAACCTGACAATAACGACGCGCCTCACGCGTCCCGGCTCTCCCCGTCGCCAACGATCTCCACCGCCAGGCACCCGTCGCCCCGCCGCACACGGTACGCGCTCCCCAGACCGTGGACCGTGATCCGGCCGTCCTCGCACGCCAGCATCGTGTCCTCGTCGACCGCCCACCCCTCCGCGACCGCCCCGGACGCGACGGCGTGCAGCAGCCGCGTCGGCGTGCCGTACTGCGAGGCGTGGACATCCAGCGCGAACGGGACCAGCCCCAGTCCCGGGCGGACGTCGAGAAATTCCTCGTCCTCGCTGACATCCTCAGAGCAGATCGCCAGCTCGCCGTCGCCCCGGCGCAGTTTCCACCCGCCGATGATCCCCCGCTCGGGCGCGATCATCGCCCCGGCCGAGAACCCGGCGTAGGGGATGCCCCGCTCCCGCAGCCACGGCCGCCACGTCGCCGCCTCCGGCACGATCGCGTCGTGGTAGGCCGGCGTCAGCCCGCCGCCGACGAGCACGCCACTCGCGCTCTCGAGATCGTCGCGCCGCAGCGGCCGCTCCGCCGAGACGAAGACCGGGAAGATGTCGCCCACACCCACCGCCGCGAACGCGGCGACCGACCGCGCCAAGTAAGCGTCGCGGTCCGGCTCATCGAGCAACACGCAGGCGATCCGGGGCGCTCCCTGCCGCCCCGCGGCCGCCGCGAAGCGGCCGTAGGTCCGCGGGAATGCCGCCTCAACCCAGCCGCCGCCGATCAGGTAGACAGGTCCGTGCTCCACTGCTCATCTCCATCCGCGCATCGGGAATCCACATCGCTCAAGACGCGCGGACGGGTGCATCAGTTCCACGCCTTGCTATGGCCGTGGCCAGCCGGTGGGGTGCTTCGGGATCGACCAGAGGTGCGCCAGCGTCAGCGCCGTCTCCGGCCGGAACCGGTCCGACGCGACGTAGCCCAGTAGCGTGTCCAGCAGGTAGACCGCCTCCGGCCGCGTCGGGTAGCCGTCGAGCAGCTTCAGCGTGCTCATCAGGAACCGCCCCTTCCCAACGCGCGCCTCCAGCAGGTACCCGAGCCGCTTGCCCCGGTTCCAGTTGTCGATTCCCGTCACGATCGGCCGCAGCTCGCGCGGCAGGTGATCCAGGCTCACCGCCGTCGCGCCGTCGACGAGGTGGAACCACTGCCAGTCGGACGCGCCGTCGTGCGGGAACTCCCCGAGCGCGGGGTGATCGTCGATCGCCAGCCCCATCGTCTGGTTCGGCTGGTCGGTGAACCAGAGGTACGACCAGAAGAGCGACTCGAAGCGGCTCGTCACCCCGTCCTGCAGCGGGTCGTTCTCCGCCAGGTACAGCATCGTCGCGCCGTTCATCATCGCCTCGACGTAGCGGACGTGCATGACGTCGGAGACGATCACCGGGCTGGCCGGCTCCTGCTTGCGCTGGCCGAGGAAGCCGAAGGTGTCCGCCACGATGAAGGGGTAGATGTCCGTCAGCGGCGCCAGCGTGGCGTGCGCCAGCATCGGCGCCGGGCTCTCCTGTCGTCGTCCCTCGGCGAAGACCCAGAAATCCCAGTCGTTCGTCGTGGTGCCCCGCGCATGCTCCAGCGTCGCCGTCAGCGTCAGCTTCGCCGTCATCCCCGTCGGCAGCGTCGCCGCGACGGCCCCCACCGGCCATGGCTCGCCGGCAGGCAGCTCGCGCACCGCCGATGTGCCTTTCGCGATGACGGTTTCCCCCGCCGCGAGCGTCCAGCGCAGGTCGCCGTCCAGCGGCGCCTCCCCGAAGTGGGAGACGAGCAGGTTCGCCACCAGCCGGCCGCCGCCGTGGAACGTCCGCCGCGGGGTGCTGCACAGCAACACCGTCTCCGCGTTGAACCGCCGGAACGTCTCCGGCGCGATGTGCCCCTTCTCGTCCCAGAACACGTCGAGCACGCCGTTGAGCGCCGTGCCCTGTCCCGGGAAGTCGGTCAGGTTCAGCATCTGCACGCCGCCCAGCTCCGGCGTACGGCGGATGCACTCGAAGAGCTCCTTCAGGCAACGGATCTGCAGCTGCCCGGACGCCTCGACGAAGCGCGGCGCGTCGTCGAGCGCCCCCGTGCTCGCCAGCCCCTCCCGCGCCTGCACGAGCCACGACGGCTCCATGATGCCGGTGAACTTTCCGATCTCGTCGAGCCGGCAGTACATGTCCATCTGCGTGTGCTCGTGGGAGATGACCGGCACGTCGCCGCCCGCCACGCGCGACCACCACGTCGCCGTCGTGTCCGGCGTCGAGCCGCGGAAGGTGTGGAAGACGGACACCTCGCTCCCCCGCTCGGCTTCCTCCGGGATGTGCCCGAAGCCGCTCTGGTCGATGTAGAGGCGGCTGCCATCGAGCGCCTTGCCGCGCGCGATGAGCTCGTTGAGGAAGGGGCTGTAGCGGTTGCTCATGCCCCCCGGCGCCCGCTGCAACAGCTCGTTGCCCATGCTGTGGATTATCAGCGACGGGTGCGGCTGGAGATGACGGACGACGCGGTCCAGCTCCGCGCGCAGGAAGTCGCCGATGCGGTCCACGTTCGCCGGGTCGTTGGCGTTGCTCCAGTTCGGCAGCTCGCACTGGACGAGGATGCCCGCCTCGTCCGCCGCCTCGAAGAACGGCGCGGAGGGCACCCACGTGTGCAGGCGGACGTGGTTGAAGCCCCACGCCTTCGCGATCCGGAACTGCCGCTCGTAAACTGCCTTGTCCTCGGGCGGGTAGCCGGTGAGCGGGAAAATGCAGCAGTCGACGTAGCCGCGCAGGAAGATGCGCCGGCCGTTGAGGAGCAGGTTCCGCCCCTCGGCGGCGAAGGTGCGCAGCCCGAACCGTCGGCTGACGCTATCCTCGCCGGCCTCGACCACGAGCGTGTAGAGGTATGGGTCGGTGTCGGACCACAGCCGCGCGTCCGCCCCGAGGTCCAGCTCGCCGGCCGCGATGTCGCCGGAGCCCTGCGCCCTACCCGTCGCGACGGTCGTGCCCTCGGCCTCCTCGACGCGGAAGGTGACCTCGCCGCCCGTAGCTTCCCCGGCGAGCTGCGCCTCGCAGCGCACGGTGCGAGTGGCGGCGTCCGGGACGATCGCGACGCGCTCGATCCACGTCGCTGGCGTCGCCAGCAGCCGCGCCGGCCCGATGATCCCACCCCAGGTCGTCGCGGTGTGCCGCGAGTGAATGTGCCCCTCGTAGTTGAGCAGTTCGGGCAGCACGTTGGTGACGCGGATGCTCACCCGGTGCGTCCGCCCCGGCGCGATGTGCGGCGTCAGGTCGTGGCGATGCGGTGTGCTGATGGAGTCACACGCCCCCGCGCGCTGGCCGTTGACCCAGACAGTCGACTGCCACCCGACGCGGTCGAGCTGCAGCCAGACGCGCTTCCCGGCCCACCCGGACGGCACCTGCACGTCGCGCTGGTACCACGCGGCGCCCTCGTACGAGCGACGCTTGGTCCAGCCGCCGATGTTCTCCGGCGGCCGCTCGCCGTAGCCCTGCTCCTCCCACGAGCCGGGGATCGCGATCTCGCCCTCGAGGTCACGGCCCCACCATCCTTCCTCGATCCCGGCGTCGCCGGGGTCGAGCGCGAAGGCCCATGGGCCGGTCAGGTCGATCTCGTCGCGCGTGGCGGAGCGGTGCAGCGCCGGTGCCGTCAGCTGGGTCATGCCCGGATCACCTCGATTCCCATGGCCTCGAAGGGCGCGATCGCCTCGTCGGTCGCCTCGGCGTCCGTGATCAGCGTCTCGATCATCGTCGTCGGGCAGATCACGGCGCTCGTCACGGCGCCGAGCTTGGTGTGATCGGCAACGACGATCCGCTGCCGCGACTGCTCGACGAGCGCCCGGTTCACGGCCGCCTCTTCGTGATTGCCGCTGGTCAGCCCCCGCTCGGGATGGACGCCGTTGACGCCGAGAAAGAGCTTGTCGACATAGAAGTCCTGGATCGCGCGAATCGTCGCCGGGCCGATCAGCGAGAACCAGCTCGGGCGCAGGAATCCGCCGGGGACGAACACCGTGAGGTCCTGGCGGTTGCTCAGCTCCATCGCGACGTTCACGGAGGTGACGATGATCGTCACGCCTTTCCGGTTGTGGATGCTACGCGCGACCTGCGCGGTCGTCGTGCCCGGCGTGAGCGCGACGGTGTCGCCGTCGCCGACCAGCACCGCGGCCGCCAGCCCGATCCGCCGCTTGGCATTGGCGTGCAGGCGCACCTGCTCCTCGTACGAGGAGTCCAGCGGCAGCGAGGCGTAGAGCGACTGCTCAATCGGCGTCGCCCCGCCGTGGGTGCGGTGGAGCAGGCCCCGCTGCTGCAGGACCTTCAGGTCCCGGCGCACGGTTGCCGGGGAAACCTGCAAGAGCGCGGCGAGCTCGCCGACGGCGACGACGTTGTCGTGGATCATCGACCGCAGGATGCGCTGCTGGCGCGATTCCGGGGATTCGGTCATGTCGGGATGGTGTCCTCCGTGGTGATGCGCAGCGCGGCCATCGCCGCGCCGCCGATGAGCGCCGCGTCGTCGCCGAGCGCGCAGGCCTCCACGCGCGTCCTTCCTTTCGGCCACGTCCAGGCGTGCCGCTCGACGTAGCGCCGGATCGGCGGCAGCATCGTGTCGGATGCCTGCATGACACCGCCGCCGATGACGACGACGTCCGGGTCGTAGGCGTGCACGAGCGTGACGATGCCGGCGCCGATCCGCTGGGTCCAGCGCTCGAAGACGAAGGTCGCCAGCGTGTCGCCCGCGCGGACGGCGTCGAGCACCATCTCGGCGCTCAGCGACTGGAGATTGTTACCGGCGCTCGCGGTCAGCGTGGATGGGTAGCCGCGGGAGAGATGGTCGCGCACGGAGGTCAGGAAAGCGGGCACCGAGGCGACCGATTCCAGGCAGCCGCGGTTGCCGCACGAGCACAACGGACCATCGCAGTCGACCGTGAAATGCCCGCCGAGGATGCCGCCGACCATCCCGGACGTGTGCATCACGCGCCCGTCCGTGATGACGCCTGTGCCGATGCCGGTGCCGAGTGTCAGGCAGACGACGTTGTCGGCTCCATTTCCGGCCCCAAATCGCCACTCGCCGATGGTGTAGACGCGGGTGTCATTGTCGACAAAGCAGGGCACGGCGAACGCCGCCCCGAGCCGCGGCCCGACGAGGACGCCCTCGATATCCGGGATCTTGCCGTTGAGCAGCAGCACCTGGCCCCGCGCGGGGTCGATGACGCCGGTGAAGGCGACGCCGATCGCCGTGGGCGGCCGTCCGTCCGGGATGGCGGCGCAGAGCTCCCGGCCCCGGGCCGTCATCCGGGCGAGAAGGTCGTCGGCGCCCCGGTGTCCCTCCGCCGGGTCCATGCGGCGGGCGATGACCTCGCCCGCGCCGCTGACGATGCCGCTCTTGATCCGGGTGCCGCCGACGTCGAAGGCGAGAAAGTAGTCGCTCACAATCCCCATCCTCGTCAGGGCGTGACGGGCGCCGCGACGGGCTCGACCGTGACCTGCCCAGCCATCCGCCGCACGTCCGCAAGTGGGCTCGATGGAACTTCGTACTTGCCGAGGTTGACATGTGCCGCCGCCAGCCCCCACCGCGCGCTCTCGACCATGTCCCCGCTTCCCACCCAGTGGTGGCAGAACGCGCCGACGAGCGCGTCGCCGCAGCCGACCGGGTTGATGCCCCGCGAGCCGGGCAGCGTGACCGGCTCGGCCGGCGGCAGCAGCCGCCAGATGCCCTCGGCCGTCGCCAGCAGCACGCCCTCCGCCTCCATCGAGAGCAGCACGTTGTCGACGGTCGTCGCGACCAGATGCCGCAGCGCGGCGATGCGCTCCGCCATCGTGGACGCGGCAACCCCCATGATCTGGTGCAGCTCGTCGAGGTTCGGCTTGATCATCCAGGGCCGGGCGGCCAGCGCGGCGCGCATCGGCGCGGAGTGCGCGTCGACGAGCACCTGCTTGCCCACTCCTCGCGCCCGCGCGATGCACGCGGCGTAGAAGTCCTCCGGCACACCGGGCGGCAGGCTCCCGGAGAGGACGAGCAGCGCCGCCCCCGGCAGGTGATCGGTCACGATCCGGAGCAGCGCCTCTGCCTCGTCCGGCTCGACCTCCGGTCCCGGGTCGACGATCTCGGCGATCTTGCCCAGCGTGCGGTCGACGAGCACGAACGACGAGCGGTTCTCGCATCGGAGATCCACCGTGGCCGCCGGCAGGTCCTGCCGCTCAGCGGCATGCCGCCAACGGTCGCCGTTGCCGCCGCCGATGGCGACGATCGCCAGCGCCTCGCCGCCGAGCTCGACGATGACGCTCGCGGCGTGCGCGCCAGAGCCGCCGGCCTGGTCGAAGCTGCGAACCGTGCGGCAGGTGCCGCCGATCGCGAAGCCGTCGACGATCGCGATGCGGTCGGTCGAGGTGTTGGGCGAGACGGTGACGATGGTGCCGCTCATGACGGCTCCCGCAGGTCCCGGATCACGGTTTCCCAGACCTCGGGAAACGCCTCGGGACGCACCACGTAGTCGTAGAGCGCGTGGTCATCGGCGAATGAGGCAAGCAATGGCCGGTCGCGCGTCACCCCGTATTCCGGATACTCCCGCGCCCTCGTGCGATGGGGCCGGGGTGGGTCGTCGTAGCGTGGGTTGGCGGCGAACGTGCCGTCGGCGAGCACCGCCCAGGCGGTGCCGTTCATCGCCCGAAGCGGCCCGTAGAGCAGCTCCGCGCCGGTCGCGTAGAGCGCGCCGAAGGCGAGCGCCGTCGGCCCGGAGTTGACGACGACGTGGACCCATCCGGGCGGAATGATCAGCTTGTCGCCGGCGCGGACGTCGACCAGCATCACGTCGGTGAGGTTCGGCCTCGCGGCGTCCTGCAGGTAGACGGCGCCGGTGCCGTGCCAGAACTCGTAGATCTCCAGATAGGGCGTAGTCGTGCCGGGCGGCGACGAGTGGATGTGGCCCTGGCTGCGGACGAACTCCCCGCCGATGCGGCCGGGGCTGTCGACGACCGCGCCATAGCCGAGCCCGCGTGCATGCAGGTCGTGGACGAGGCCCGGCGGGCGGATGTCCATGTAGATCGAGTAGAGCGGATCGGGCCCGCTCGCCTCCGGATCCGGCAGCATCGGTCGGATGTCCTCGATGCGGCGCTGGGCGAGCGGGTCGGTGGTGATGCCATCGCCGAAGTCCAGCGTCAGCGTCTCCGGATCGAGCGTCACCGGCAGCCCCGCGATGGCTGCGAGATCGATCGTGCCGTCCATGCCGTCCCCCTCCTTCCGCTCTCAGCCGTGAAGAATCCGCACCAGCGCGTCGACGACCGCCTGCGGCTGCGCCGCCTGGTAGACGTTGCGCCCGAAGACGAGCCCCTTCGCCCCGGCCTCGATCGCGCTGGCGGCGACCGCGATCGCCGCGTCCGGTGACTCCTTGCGGGCGCCGCCGGCGACCAGCAGCGGCGCCGTGCAGCCCTCGACGATGCACGCCAGCTTCTCGGTCGTGCCGGGGTAGATGCACTTGACGAGGTCGGCGCCGATCTCTGCCGAGATGCGGCAGTACATCGCCATCACGTCGACGTCCTGCTTGTCCTCCGGGTGCGACTTCTCCCGCGCGCTGCGCGGCTCGATCATCACCGGCAGCCCGTAGCGGGCGCAGGCGTCGACGATGTGCGCGTTGCGGGCGATCTCCTCGCGCTCCTCGCGCGGGTCGTCGTGGCCGAGGAAGAGGTAGGTCATGACGGCGTCCGCCCCAGCCGCGACGACGCGGTCGATCTGCGCCAGCTGGGCGCTGACGCCCTGCTGGTAGGGCAGCACCGACCGGCTGAAGTTCTGCCAGTCGAGGTGAATCACCAGCGACGGCCGGTCGCGGCCGACGAACGCGTCCTCCAGCGCCGGCAGCATCCCGGGCGCGACCATCAGCCCCTCGACGTCGCGGATCGTCGTGGCGAAACCGCGCATCTCGCCGAGCGTGGCCATGCCCGGCCCCGGGCCCATCAGCACGCCGTGCGAGTAGGCGATGATCAGGTAGCGCCCGCTCACCGGGTGACGCAGCCGTCCGAGGCGGATGTTCTTCCCTGTTCGCGCGTCCATCAGTTCTCCTGGCCTTCCGCGAGCACGTCGAGCAGGTCTCGGATCGCGGGCGGGTCGCTCACCGGTGCGAACCGTAGATTGCGTTTCGCGTAGGGTGAAGCGACGACGACGAGATCGGCGCCGGTCTCCATCGCCTCCGTCAGCCGCCGCTCCGCCATCGCCGGGATCGCCTCCGGGAAGGGGTAGCCGAGCGCCGGCCCGGTCGGGATCGCCTCCTCGCGCCGGTACTGCATCTCGACCAGCTCCAGCCCCGGCACGCCGGCCAGCAAGGCGCGCGGCGCGTCGTAGACGCCCAAACCCCGGCCCAGCCGCGACGAATCGTGGTAGGTCGCCCGTCGGTGCGGGACGACGCCGCGCGGCGTGTAGCCCCGCGCGACGAGCCACGCGCTGAGGTGGCAGACCTCCAGATCGTGCCGGATGCCGAGCGCGGCCGCGAACCGCGTCAGCGCCACGACCGCCTCCGGCGACTCGGAGACGACCGTTCGCGCGCCAAGCTTCTGGAGCGCGTCGACCGTCGCCCGGATCGCCGTCGCGGCGTCCTCCCACAGGCCGAGATCGTACAGCTCGTAGCCGCCGGACCCGCTGCCAAGAACCCCGAGCTCCGGCAGCACCTGTGCGATGATCCGCCGCGCGGCCGCGCCCGTCTCCGGCGCGAGCGCGCGGGTCGCGGCGTCCGTGAAGTGCACGACCTCGCCCGGACGCGGTTCCTCCCCCGCCGTGCCGCCGAAGGGGTCGCCGGTGGCGCGGAAGGCGTCGGCGATCGCCTGCACATAGACCGGGGCCATCCCGGCATCGACGATATCCGCCCGCGCCGCCCGCACGTACGGTGTCTCGTCCGGCCAGCCGCCGGGCTCGCCGCGGTAGACGGAGAAGGCATGCTGGACGCCGCTGTCGAGCCCGGCGTAGACGGCGTCGACGACGTCCGGCTCCCAACCCAGAACGCCGGTGCGAACGAGCTCCAGCAGCAGCGCGCGCCGCGAGGGCGCGAAGGTCTGCTTGCCGGTGGCGATCACCTCCGGCGCGGCGAAGAGATCCTGGTCGTGGATGATGGCGTTCCGGCGAAGATCGCCGGCGAAGGCGTCGAGTCTCATCGCCCGTTCCCGTGGAAGCCGACGCCGGGGTTCATGATCCCGGCCGGGTCGAGGACGGCCTGCACGTCGCGAAGGACGCGCATCCCGGTCTCGCCATGCTCGATCGGCAGCCAGCGCGCCTTGGTCGAGCCGACGCCATGATGGTGGCTCAGGCTCCCACCCCGGTCGAGGCAGGCGGTGAACGCCGCGTCGAGGATCCGGTCGTAGAGCGCCGGCACCTCATCCTCACTCGCGGCCGTCGCGTGAAAGATCATGTAGAGGTTCGCCCCGGTCTGGTAGACGTGCGAGACATGGCCGTAGACCCGTCCTCGCGTGCCGGCCGCCGCCAGCATGTCCGCCTTCATCGCCCGGTAGATCGCCCCGAGCTGGCTCCATGAGCCGGTGACCTCCAGCGCGTCGGAGACGCTGGCCGGCGTGTTGAGTGTGTTCAGCAGCGCCGCCGTGCTCAGCCGGTGGTTCCACCAGCGTTCACCGGGACCAGAACCGAGATCGACGACCTCCTCGCCCTCGCAGATGTGGCGGATGCCCTTCAGCTCGAAATCGACCAGCTCGCGCGGGCCCTCCGATCCCCAGAGCAGCATCACCGCCCCTTCCGGCAGACCCAGCCCGCCGAGATGGGGCTTCGCCTCCTCGGCGTCATACAGCCGGACGATCGCCGGCCGCAGCTCGCGCTGGATGACGCGCCGGATGGCGTCCAGCGCCGTGTCGAAGCCGGGAAGGGCGTAGGCCTGGAACTCACGGGCCTCCGGCGCGTGGTGGATGGCGAGCGTGGCGGCGGTGACGATGCCGTAGGCGCCCTCCGAGCCGAGGAAGAGTTGGTCGAGGTCCGGGCCGGTCGAGCTACGCGGCACGGATCGGGTCGTCAGCACCTCGCCGGTCGGTAGCACGACCTCCAGCGCCTCGACGATGTCTTCGATCTTGCCGTAGCGCGTCGACGCTACTCCCGCGGCGCGGTGGGCGATCCAGCCGCCCAGCGTCGAGGCGCGGATCGACTGGGGCAGATGCCCGAGCGTGTAGCCGCGTGCCAGCAGACGATCCTCCAGGATCTGGCCGTTGATGCCGGTCTCCACGGTCGCCACAAGCGAGGTCTCGTCGATCTCCCTGATTCGGTTCAGACGTTTGAGGTCGACGACGACCCCGCCGGGGACCGGCAGCGCGCCGCCGACGATGCCCGAGCCGCCGCCATAGGGAATGACCGGCGTGCGCGTCGCCTGCGCCCAGCGCAGGATCGCCGCGACCTGCGCCGGCGTTTCCGGCCAGACCACGGCCGCCGGCAAGTGCGGCAGCTCGCCCGCCGCGGCTTGCCGCAGCGCGATCGGCGAGGCGTCGTGCGCGTAGGCGACGCGGTCGGCGGTGCCGGTCGACACGGCGTCGCCGAGCCTCTCCCGCAGCGATCGCCGCGTCTCCTCAGCCATGGTCGATTGCCCGGCGCTCATGGTGTCTGCCCACCGCCCTTCCGGCGAACGTGTGCGTATGCGAACTGGACTCGACATGTTTCACGCTAGTTCATGGATGGTCACATGTCAATCATGTTCCATGATCGTTTGATCGTCAAATGATCATGGAATGCGATTGACGGGCCATATCGGTCGTGATACGCTGCCGGTAGACCAGTCAATCGATCGCCTGATCTTGCGGGGGAAAGCCGTGTCCACGCCCGGCCCATCGACGCAACCAGTCGCCAGCAGCACCGTCGCGCCGTCGACGCGGCGCCGGGGGTGGAGCGCGCTGCGCCGCCGCCAGGCGCTCGATGGCTACCTCCTCGCCGCGCCGGCGATCCTCGGGCTGCTCATTTTCACCGCCTACCCGGTGATCTACACGTTCTATCTCAGCTTCACCGAGTACAACTTCGTGAAGACGCCGGTCTGGGTTGGCCTGGCGAACTACCAGGACATGGTTGGCGACGAGCTCTTCCGAAAATCGCTTATCCAGACCTTCTACTATTGCGCGCTGAGCATCCCGCTGACGCTGGTCGGCAGCTTCCTCGTCGCCATCCTGCTCAATCAGGGCGTGCGCGGCATCTCGTTCTACCGCACCATCTGGTACCTGCCGGCGCTGGTGCCCGCCGCGGCTGCCGCCGCGCTGTGGCGCTGGATCCTGAACCGCGACTTCGGCATCGTCAACGAGCTGCTCTACCGTCTCGGACTGCCGACGCCGGGCTGGCTCGTCGAGCCGGAGTGGACGATCCCAACGCTGGCGCTCGTCGCCTTCTGGACCGGGCTCGGAGGGACGATGCTGATCTTCCTCGCCGGCTTGCAGGGGGTGCCGACGCATCTCTATGAGGCCGCGGCGCTCGACGGCGCGTCCGCCTGGCGGCGGCTCTGGAACGTCACGATCCCGATGATGTCGCCGATCATCTTCTTCAACCTCATCCTCGGCGTCATCGGCTCGTTCCAGGCGTTCACGACGGTCTACCTCATCTATACCCCCACCGGCAGCGGCAGTGCCGGCCCGAGCGATTCGGGCATGCTCTATCTCATCTATCTCTACCGCAACGCCTTCCAGTACTTCCGCGTCGGCTATGCCGCCGCGTTGTCGTGGGTGCTGTTCCTCATCATCGTCGCGCTGACGCTCTTCCTCTTCCGCATGCAGCGCCGGTGGGTCTATTACGAGGCGGAGGCACGATAAGCCCATGGTCGTCACCACATCCGGGGTCGAGCCCGACACGCTCGTCGAGGAGCGCACGACCTGGTTCGCCGGCCAGCGCACGCGCCGCCGCCTCGGCCATCTCGCCGCCTACCTGCTGCTGACCGCCGGCGGCATCGTGATGATGGTGCCCTTCGCGTGGCTGGTGAGCAGTTCGCTGAAGTCGCCGCAGGACATCTTCGTCATCCCGCCGGAGTGGATTCCTGCGGACCCGCGTTGGGAGAACTACAAGGAGGTGATGTCCAAGCTGCCGTTCCTGACGTACCTGCGGAACACGCTGATCATTACCATCGGGGCCCTGGTCGGGCAGGTCGCCAGCGCGTCCGTCTCGGCCTACTCATTCGCGCGGCTCCGCTGGCCGGGGCGAGACGTGATCTTCGCGATCATCCTTGCCACGATCATGGTGCCGTACACGGTGACGCTGATCCCGACCTTCATCCTCTTCAAGCAGTTTGGCTGGATCGACACCTTCTTCCCGCTGATCGTGCCGTACTGGTTCGGCGGCGGCGCCTTCAACATCTTCCTGCTGCGGCAGTTCTTCCGCACGATCCCGATGGAGCTGGACGAGTCGGCACGGCTCGACGGCGCATCGTCGTGGCGGATCTTCGTCGAGATCGTCCTCCCGTTGTCCAAGCCAGCCATCGCGGTGGTGACGGTCTTCGGATTCCTCAGTCACTGGAACGACTTCTTCGGTCCGCTGGTCTACCTCAACTCGGAGGACCACCGGACGCTTGCGCTTGGGCTCACCGCCCTTCAGGGGCTAGCGTGGGGCCGCGATGCGACGCACCTCGTGATGGCCGTCTCGGTCATCATGATCGCGCCGATCATCGTGCTCTTCTTCCTGGCGCAGCGCACCTTCATCGAGGGCATCGTGCTCACCGGTATCAAGGGATAGCCGCAACCGTCGGGTGACGGGTGGCGTCGTCAACAAGGAGAGATGCGAGATGGTTCTTTACCGAACGACCAGGCGTGATCTTCTCAAGAAGGCGGGCATCCTCGGCACCGCGGCGGCGGCAACGAGTCTCACGTGGTCGGTCCCAAATCTGGTGCGCGCCCAGAGCAACGAGGTCAAGTTCTACGTCCGCGGTGACGAGGCCATCTTCGGCGTCTTCGACAAGCTCAAGGAAGCATTCAAGGAGGTCGAGCCGGATCTCACGGTCAACATCGAGCAGGCGCCGGGCGACGACTGGCACGACAAGTTCCTGCTTAAGCTGGCCAGCGGCGACGTGCCCGACTGCCTCTTCGAGTGCGACTGCACCATCACCACCTCGATCCGCGCCGGCGCGCTGGAGCCGCTCGACGACCTGATCGCCGGCGATTCCCGGTTCAACAAGTCCGACTATCTCGACATCGCCTTCAACGCCTCCGTCTTCGAGGAGAAGACCTACGGCCTGCCGTACGACGGCGGCTCGCTCGCCGTCTTCTACAACAAGAGCCTCTTCGAGGAGGCCGGGGTCGAGCTGCTCGACCCCAAGACACCGATCTCGTGGGACAAGCTGATCGAGATCGGCCAGCAGATGACGAAGGACCGCGGCGGCAAGCGCGCGAACGAGGACGGCTTCGACGCCGGACGCATCCTCCAGTTCGGGCTCTCGCCGGCCACCTGGCTGCCCTGGGTGTATATCTGGGGCAACGGCGGCGAGGTGCTCAGCAAGGACGGCAAGGTGATGCTGGCCGAGCCGGCGGCGATCGAGGGCATGCAGTTCGTCGGCGACCTGATCAACGTCCATCACATCTCGCCGAGCCCGCAAGCCGGTGACACGTCGACGATCTCGTTCCAGACTGGCAACGTGGCGATGGAGTACAACGGCGTCTGGAACATGGTTCGCTACAACGAGCTCGACTTCGACTGGGACGTCGCGCCCTTCCCGACCGGCCAGAAGCAGGTCTCCTGCGGCTGGTACTCGCCACTCGCGATCACCGCCGGTGCCAAGAACAAGGACGGCGCCTGGAAGTGGATCTCCTTCTGCTGCTCCGAGCAGGGCCAGACGATCGTCTCCGAGCTCGGCCAGGCGGTGCCTCCGCTCAAGAAGCTGGCGGACAGCCCTGTCTTTCTCAACCCGGACACCAAGCCCGAGCACAAGCAGGTCTTCCTCGATCAGCTCGATAGCAAGATCCTCCGCACCGTCGGCGACACCTACGGCACCTACTTCGGCGGCTACCGCAAGGAGTGGGGCCAGGTCTTTACGCCGCTGTTCGAGGAGGTTCTCCGGGGCGACAAGAAGGCCGCCGACGTCGCGCCCGAGATGCAGCAGAAGCTCCAGTCGCTGCTCGACACCGGCAAGGTCGCGGGCATCGACTTCGAGGCGCTGGCCTGCACCACCTGCGGGTAACGACGAAGGGATGATGCGCAATGAGCGTTGCCGGACACCCGGTTCGCGCCAACGAGGCGCGTGGCGTCTGGTCGATCGAGACACCTGACCTGTTCCTCTCCTGGCGTCGGACGGACGCCGGGGAGGTCGTCCTCGCCGGCCTCCGCGCGGGCGAGCACGAGTGGGTCGCGGGCGAAACCTCTGTCTTCACCGTGGCTGGGCCAACCGGCCCATCCACGCCGCTCGAGAGCGACGACGTTCGCGTCGAGGGCAACCGCCTGACGCTGACCGGCACACTGCGCCCTTCCGGGTTAACGGCGGTGTCGGTTTGGACCGTCGCGGACGATGCGTCGGTCGTGACGAACGAGCTTCACGTCCGCAACGACACGGAGCAGGATGTCGAGCTTGGCAGCCTCTCCACGTTCCACCTGCGCGTCCGCGCCGCGGCCGACCGGCGGCTCAACGTGCTCGCCGGCGGCCGCTGGCACGAGGCGATGCCGCCGCGCGGCTACCGGCTGGAGACTCACGACCTGGACGAGATCCGGCGCACGACCTCCGTCGGCGCGGCGGACGACGGCCGGTCGAGCGGCGAGCACGTGCCATGGCTGGCGCTGACGACGGCGGACGACGGTCTCCTCGCCGCGCTCGTCTGGTCCGGACGCTGGCGGCTCGACGCCCGGCGCGACGGGGATGACGTGGATGTCGCGCTCGGCATCGCCGACTTCGCCCACACGCTGGCACCAGGCGAGGAGATCACCCTCCCCGGCCTCGTCCTCGCCGGCTACACCGGAGATCTGGATGCGGGCGCCAACGCCTGGCGGGCGTGGGTGACCAAACACTGGACGCCGCCGGTGCCGGAACATTTTCCCTGGGTCCAGTACAACCACTGGTATGCCTACTACGGCGACATCGACGAGGACCGCCTCTTCGCGGAGGCGGAGCATGCCGCGGCGATGGGCTGCGAGGTCTTCGTCATCGACGACGGCTGGTTCCTCGGGCGGCGGCCGGACTCCTATCATGAGGGCTGGGGCAACTGGCACGAGGATCCCGCGAAGTTCCCGAACGGCCTGCGTGCCTTCGGCGACCGCGTGCGCGGTCTCGGCATGCGGTTCGGCCTCTGGGTCGAGCCGGAACGGGCCGATCCTGACGGCGTGTTGCTGCGCGAGCATCCCGGCTTCGTCGCCACCCGCGACGAAGCGCCGATCACCCGAACGGTGGACGGCAGCGGCGTGCACCTCTGCCTCGGCAGCCCGGAGGTCCAGGAGTGGATGGCGGCGGACATGATCCGCGTCGTCCGCGACTACGGCGTCGACTGGCTGAAGTGGGACTACAACATCGGCTACGGCCTCGGCTGCAATGACGCGAGCCACGGCCATCAGGCGGGCGACGGTCACCACGCCCACACGCTCGGGCTCTATCGGGTGTTTGAGGAGCTGCGTGCCGCCTGCCCGGATCTGGTGATCGAGAACTGCGCCAGCGGCGGCCATCGGGTCGAGATGGGTACGCTCCGATACACGCACACGAACTGGCTTTCCGACTACACCGACCGCGCGGCGAGCTGTCGCCAGCACGCGCAGGGCGCCGGGCTGATGCTGCCGCTGCACCACCTGAACACGTGGGTCCTGCACGACCGCGACACCACCACCGAGTTCCGGAGCCGGATGGGCGGCGCGTTCGGCGTCTCCTCGTTCATGGGGCGATGGTCGGCGGACGAGCGCGCGGCGCTGACGACGGCGATCGGGGAGTACAAGCGGCTGCGCCCGTTGCTCGCCGGGGAGCGGTACCTGCTCAGCGGGCCGCTGCATCAGGACTGGGACCTCTGGCAGTTCGTCGCGCCCGACCGGGCGGTGTTCGCGATTGTCGCGTTCCACGACGCCAGCCGGATCGACGGCGTCACCGTCACGCCGCGCGGCCTGGACCCTGGCCGAACGTACCGGGTCGAGCGTGAGGGCGGCGAGACGGTCGAGCGAACCGGCGCGGCCCTGATGACGAACGGGCTGGACCTGCGCCTCGCCCCGGGCGAGAGCACGATCGTGTGGGGCACGGCGGGATCGGGATAAGGGGCATCTGTACGCCAGAGTCTTCCCGCAACCAAGAAACCGTTATCCTGAGGCCGCAGCCGAAGGCGATGAATGGCTCTCGCGACGCCGTATCTGCCCTTGCGGGCAGCGGCTTCGCCGGGGATTTCTCATGGCCGAGCGCGTCCTTCGAGCATCGGGCGGACCACGTGTCCGCCCCAGCCGATGGATGGCTGATCACGCCGGGACAACATCTCGATGAACGATCTCCGACCGGAGGTCGAGGATCGTGAGGTCCTCGACCTCCTGGCACGCCATTTCGATGGGCCGATCGCTGGCCTGGAGCGGCTCGAAGGCGGGCAGATCGCCCGCACCTTCGCCTTCGGCGTGGGCGCGGATGAGTATGTCCTGCGCGTCGACCGGCAGCTCGGCGCGAATGTCGACAAGCAGGCGTTCGTCGCCCGGCTGCTCGACGGCACCGGCATCCCGATCCCCGCCCTGCTCCATCGCGGGCGGCTCGACGAGCTGTACTACGCCATCTCGCGCAGGGCCCACGGCACGCCCGTCTCGGATTTGGCTCCCGACGCGCGGGCGGCGCTGATTCCGGTGCTGGCGGACATGCTGGACGCCATCCACGCCGTCGATGTCGCCGGCACCACCGGATACGGACCGGCCGGCGACGACGGCAACGGGCTCCTCCCATCGTGGCGGGCATACCTGACGGCCGTGCGCGAGGAGGAGCCCGGCTGGGACTTCTACGGCACGTGGCACGTGCTCTTCGAGACGACCTTCCTCGAGCGCGACGTCTTCGACCACGCCTTCGCGGCGATGGAGCATCTCCTTCCGTTCTGCCCGGACGAGCGTCGCTTCATCCACGGCAACTACGGCTTCGGCAACGTGCTGGCCGAAGGCGGGCACATCACCGCCGTGCTCGACTGGCAGGAGGCCGGCTACGGCGATCCGCTCCTCGACGTGGCGCAGCTCGACTTCTGGGACGCGGCCACCGGCTGGACGGATGCATTCCGGGAGCGTTATGTGCAGCACGACGTGGCGATGCCGCATCTCTCTGAGCGGATCCGCTGCTACCAGCTGCGCACGGGCCTCGATGCCCTGCGGTTCTTCGCCAAGAAGGGCGACGAGGGCGCCTACCGGTGGGTCCGCGATCGTCTGGACACCATCGCGCCGATCTCATCAGTCACTGCTACAATGGCCGCCCTGACCACACGTGACTACAAAAAGGAAGGCTCCATGGACGCCGCGACGACCACCACGACGGCCACCGCGCCGGCGCATACGCCCTACCGGGTCTCCGTCGCCGAGTACATCACCTTTCGCCAGCAGGGGTTCCTCGTCGTTCGCGGCCTGCTCTCCCCGGGGGAGGTCGCCGAGCTGCGCGAGCACACCGAGGAGCTGATGCAGGGGCGCCTGCCGGAGCAGGCGGGGCATGAGCTGGCCCGCCGCGACACGGCTTCCGACGAAGGCGTCAGCGTCCAGGACCTCGCCGCGCCGCCGGCCGACCTCAGCCCGGAGGAGAAGGCGAACTACTTCCTGCGCATCCACATGCTGCACCGCCAGCTGGCCCTCCACGAGCGCTACCTGCTCCACCCACGCGTGCTCGACGTCCTGCAGGCACTGATCGGCCCGGACGTGCTCGCGCTGCAGACGATGCTCTTCATCAAGGGGCCGGGCAAGCCGGGCCAGGGGTGGCACCAGGACACGTACTACATCCCCACCCACCCCGACACGCTCTGCGGGGCGTGGATGGCGATCGACGACTGCGACGAGTACAACGGCGCGATGTGGTTCGCCACCGGCAGCCAGCACGAGCCGGTCTACCCTCCCCGCTCGGGGTATGGCTACGGCGACACGGATCTGGACGACATCGAGGCCGTCAGCGGCGTCAGCAACCCGGACGACGAGCGCAACGACCTCACGAAGATCGCCAACCGCTACCCGCACCTGCTCGTCCCGGCGAAGGCGGGCGACGTCGTCTTCTTTGCCGGCCACATCATGCACCGCAGCAAGCAGAACGTGACCGCCGACCGGTTTCGACGGTCGTTCGTCGGCCACTACTGCAACGCCCGCTCGTTCACGCAGTGGGGCGCCGACCAGCCGATCGAGCCGGAGACGGGGATGAGCAACGGCTCGCACATCCTCGCCCGGGGCGACACGCACCTGCCCTTCGCGCTGCCCCGGTTCGGGACGCCCTGCGCGGCGCTGCTGTCGCCGGAGGAGCGGCGGCGCGAGCACGCGATCGCGGAGATGATGATGGGCGACATGGACAGCGGGATGATGGGCGCCGAGATGGCCGACCCGACGCTGGAGGATGATCACTAGGGCGAACGAATGGATTTCCGATCGCCAACGAACCTGATGCGCCACTCGGGAGGACCCATTCGACTTCGCTCGCCCGCAGGGGCAGGGCAGGCTATTGAACGCGCCCTCGGGGTTTGACCAGCGAGATGGGTGAGCGCGTTCACGTCCTCCCCTCCGGTGTGTTGAGAGCGTCGTTATTGTTAGGTTGCCACGTGAAATAACTTGGCCGGTGGCCATCTGGGGCGATTTGGTTGATCTGGCGGGCTTTTCCAGGCTGCCAAGTACTTTCTGGAACTTGACAGCCTTCCATAATGTCCGAGATGTTATGGAAGGCTGCCAAGTTCCAAAAAGCACTTGGCAGCCTGGAAAAGCCCGCCAGATCAGCCAAATCGCCCCAGATGGCCACCGGCCAAGTTATTTCACGTGGCAACCTGACAATAACGACGCACTCAACACACC
>DATLHE010000401.1:0-6347 GCA_035540335.1 Thermomicrobiales bacterium
CCGATACGTTCCTGGAGAAGGACCTGTCCCTGCTCGAGCATGTCCGCGAGCTCGGCTTCGATACGCTCGAGATCACCCCGATCGACCCCGATCGCTTCCCGGCGCGCCAGGTGCGCCAGGCCGCCGCTGACCTCGGCATGAGCGTGAACATGAACTTCGCCCTGCCCGAGAGGGCCAATCCGCTATCGCCTGATCCGGAGAACCGGAAGCGCAGCATCGAGCTGTCCCGTCGCGTGATCGACCTGTGCACCGAGGCCGGCGCGGAGGTGTACTGCGGCTCGAACTACTGCGCCTGGCGCTACTTCACCGGGGCCCGGCGCACCGACGACGAGTGGTCGTGGGCGGTAGAGACCTATCGCGCGATCGCCGAGTACTCGCAACAGACCTCCAATCTCATCTTCGGCGTGGAGACGCTCAACCGCTTCGAGTCGTACTTCCTCAACACCGCGGCCGATGCCTCGCGCTTTGTCGACGATGTCGGCATGCCCAACGTCACGGTGCATCTCGATACGTTCCACATGATGAACGAGGAGGACAACATCGGCGACGCGATTCGCGCGACCGGATCGCGCGTCGGCTACTTCCACGCCTGCGGCAGCCAGCGGGGCATCCCCGGCAAGGATCTCGTGCCGTGGCAGGAAACCTTCGAGGCGCTTCGAGATATCGATTACACCTCATGCATCACGATCGAATCGTTCCACCCACATCAGCGCATCGCGCCGCTCGCCGGCATCTGGCGGGACTTCGCCGACTCGCCGGAGCAGTTGGCGACGGAGGGACTGGCGTTCGTGAAGCACCTGCACGAGCAGGTCTATGGCGCCGCCTGAGTTGACGCTCCGATGCCGGTGCGGTGGTGGAGGCCGGGATTCATCCAGGGAGGAACGCGAGATCAGGAGGGGCGTCATGAGCCCATGAAGACTGGCGGGACCCACGTCACCTCAATCCACGTCAATCGTCCGAGAAAGGGAGCACCATGGCACGCACCGTCGAGGTCATTCACTTCCGCCCGAAGCCGGATACCGATCTGGAAGAGTTCATTCGCGAGGACAAGCGGGTGGGCCAGGAGTACACCCCCAAGCAGCCCGGATTCATCGACCGGGAGAGCGCGAGGAACGACAACGGGGACTGGGTGGTCATCGTGCACTGGGAGGATACCGCGAGCGCCGAGGCCTCGATGGAGCTCTTCCCCAAGGATCCGACGGCAACGCGGTTCATCGAGCTCATGGACCCGGATACGTTCAGCATGATCCGCTTCGACGTCGTCTTCGATTCCTGACCCGGTCCATCGCCCCGCGCCGTGTGGCGCGGGGCGACGGCCGCGGCATCCCGTCCACCGGCCCCATGGACACGAGCGAGGAACCCACCATGAGCACCAACCAACAGGACAGCCAACAAGCGGCCGTGATGAAGATGCCGGCGTTCGAGCATCTCTTCGAGCAGGAGCACATCCTGACCGAGCGGATTCTCGATTGTGGCAGGGCGATCGTGAGGGGCCTGCGGGAGATGAAAGAGGGTGAGTCCATCCCGCCGAACATCTACACCGCGATGGCGATCCTCGTCTACCTCAACGACAACTTCGCCGACCAGACGCATCTGGCGGCGGAGGAGGCCGCCATCCCGATTGCGGTTGCGCGCGGCATGAGCGCACGCGACGTCGAGTGGGTCTATGCCGATCACGATCAGGGCCGCGCCTACGCCAAGGCGGCCGATGTCGCCTGGAGGAGGATCAACGGTGGCGATCCGACCGATCTCCCTCATGCCATCGACGATTTCGCGCGGTGTACCGAGGGCCTGGTCGACATGTTCGAGTATCACGCCGAGCGGGAGGATCACCGGCTCTTCCCGGAGATGGCCCGCCATCTGAGCGAGGCGGACGACGACCTGATCATGCACGTCATCAAGCAGATCGGTCCCCCCGACGTCTCCCCGTACATCGCCCTGGTCGTCGACATGGAGGAGGCGCTCGGCATCCCTTCGCCCCCCGCCGGTGACGACACCAACGCGTGAACCGGGTGTGCGCCGTCATGGAGACCGCACGGAGGAGCTCCCATGATCGATGACATCTTCGTGATCGACGGCGTGGGTCACGCCCTCGATTTCTCCGCTCCCAACATCGTCGACTCCGTGCCGCCGGAGCAGATCGCGGGCTTCCGGGCGTTCGGCTACTCGGGGTTCGTCAACCAGATTGAGTCGACCGAGCCGGGGTACCGCCTCACCCCCGAGGAGTGGAGCACCCACTTCACCGCCGAAGACCTGGCCAGCGCGTTCTTCCTCGAGTCGGACGTCGACATGGTGGTGGGTCATGCGGTGGAGATCAAGCCGCTGTTCAAGCACGGCATGTTCCGGTGGGATGTCCTGCTGGACTTGCGCGCCATCGCGCCGGAGCGGACCCTGCTCTATGCGGCGGTCGATACCTTCGATACTGAGCGCGAGAAGATCCTGGAGCACATGGCCCAGGCGGTCGAGCAGGGCGCCATCGGCTTCAAGTTCTATCCCTCCAACGGCATGTTCGATCGGAAGGCGAACCGGCTGGTCAGCCAGTTCTACGATGACCCGGAGGTCGCCTATCCACTCTTCGAGAAGGCGAAAGAGCTCGGGATCAAGACGGTGGCCTTCCACAAGGCGCAGCCCGTCGGCGTCGGGCCGAACACGGTCGTCGGCGTGGAGGATATCTCGACCGCCGCGGCCGAGTTTCCCGAGCTCAATTTCGAGGTCGTCCATGCCGGCTGGGCCTTCCTGGAGGACACGTCCTATCAGCTCCAGTACCACCCGAACGTCTACGCGAACCTCGAGAACACGCTCGGCCTGGTGATCAACCAGCCACTGCGGTTCGCGCATATCCTTGGCACGCTGTTGCGCGCGGGGGCGGAGGATCGTCTCTTCTTCGGCTCCGGCTGTGCCCTGAACCATCCGGACCCGCAGATCCGCGCCTTCCGCGCATTCCAGATGCCGCAGGACCTTGTCGACGGCTACGGCTACCCACCGGTCACGGACGAGATCAAGCGGAAGATCCTCGGCGAGAACATCGCCCGCATGCATGGCATCGACATCGAGGAGCGCAAGCAGGCGATCGCCAACGACGAATGGAGCCGGGCGCGCGCGTCAGGCAAGGCCGCGCCGTGGTCCGGGCTGCGCTCGCGCCTGCAGGGAAAGGCAGCCTAGCGATGCAGCACGACGGAGCAACGCGGGCTGGCATCGTGGACCGCGTCCGGGAGGTGGTGGACGATATCCACGACCCCTGCGGCATGGCGATCGGCCTCAACATCGGCATGGCGGAGATGGGGCTCATTCGCGAGATTGACGCGGATGCGGCGCCGGCCGGCTGGCATGTACGGGTTCGGGTCCGGGTGACATCGCCGGGGTGCCAGTACTACTTCTACTTCCAGCAGGAGCTGGAACGACGCCTGTTGGCGCATCACGACATCGCCGCCGTCGATGTCCAGTGGGACGATCGGCTCGACTGGACCCCGGAGGATTTTGCCCCAACCGCACGCGCCAAGATGGCGCTGCGCCAGCAGATGCTTCGCGACGCCCACGCCCAGCGGGCGGCGGCCCGCAAGGTGGGAGAGTAGGAATCGTGCTCGGCACCTCAAGCATCGTCCTGGATGCCGTCATCATCGTGGGGATCAGCGTCGCGATATCCATGGCCGTGCTCTGGACCATCCGCTGGGCGATCCCGCATGAGCGCCTGACCCCGCACAACGAGGTGTCGGGCTTCGTCTACGCGGTGATCGGCGTGATCTACGCCATCATCCTCGGCTTTGCGGTGATCACGGTGTGGGAGCACTACAACGAAGCCAAATCGGACGCCCACGCCGAGGCAAACGCGGTCGCAAATATCTACCGCATCGCGAGCGGGTTGCCGGAGCCGTCACGCGGGGAGATCCAGGACGCGTCGCTTGCCTACGTCTCGACCGTCGCCGAGAAGGAGTGGGCCGCCATGGATGACGGGACCGCGCCGGTGCAGCAGGCGGTCGACGACATCAACACGTTATGGTCCAGCTTCGACTCGGTCGCCCTCACAACCTCGGCCGAGGAGGCGCTCTATGCCGAGGGGCTCAATCAGCTCTCCGAACTGAGCAGTCTCCGCCGCGAACGTCTCGAAGACAACGATGCCGCATTGCTGGGCATCATGTGGGGCGTTGTCGTCGGCGGGGCCATTCTCACGGTCCTGTTTCCATGCCTGTTCGGTGTGGAAAGCCGTCTGGTGCACTCACTGATCATCGGCACGCTTGCAGCGAGCATTGGCCTCCTGCTCCTGCTCACCTATGACTTGAACTACCCCTTCAATGGCGATGTCGCGATTGGGCCGGGAGCGTTCGAGCGCGTCCTGGAACAGTTCAGCGCTGAGGGTCAGTCCGCTTTTGTCGGCTTTCTTCGCTAGCCTCCAAGACACCGACAGCCGACCAGCCCCGTCTTGAGTCTGGTCGGTTCGACTCTCGTGGTGGTGGACCTCCATGGCGTCACAGGCTGTTGACGAACACACCAGCGGCAACGGGCGCACGCGCTGGCAGCGCTTCCGTGGCAAGCACGTGGACGTGCTCGTCCCGGAAGGCTCGAGGATTGCCACCAGAGCCGAGGAGCTGGTGCGGCGAGCGGACCGCATCACGATCGCGCTCGAGCAGATGCTCGGGGCGAGCGGGATGCGGGACGGCGAACGATTCGAGTTCTACGTCGTGGAGCCCATCCCAGAGGGCGACACAGCCGCCGGGAGATCGAACCGGGATGGACGGGAAGCACCGGACCAACCGTTCCTGGTGATGCTCGAGCCGGACGACATCGCGACCTCGTTCGTCCATCCCGTGGTGACGGCGCTTCTGGGGCGCTGGTATGGGGCCGCGGCAGACGACGCCCGGATCGTGGTTGCCGGTATCGCTGGCCTAGTGGCGAGCCGCGTCGATGACCTGCCAGCTGCCGCCGAAGCCAACGCCCGTGTGCGGGCGGCATTGGAAGCGGGCCGGCAGGTGACCATCTTTCCGATCGACAGGGAGGTCGAGGGCGATCCCGATCGGGGGGCTGCCGCGGTTTCCTTCGTCTCACATCTCGCCGACCTCTACGGAGCGGTGTCCCTGGGCCAGTTCTTGGCCGCGCACGACCCCGAGCGCAGCGATGCGGCGGCGCTGGCCGTCTATTTCCAACCGCTCGGGGCGCTGGAGGATGCCTGGCGCGAGGATGTCAGGCACCAGGCGCATATGGGGAGCGCGTTCCGCGCGCTCTTGCGGCAGATCGCGCCGTTGTTCCGGCCACATTGGGTGCGGGGCGTCGAGTTCGTGCTCCTCACCCTCGCTGGCGTGGCACTCACCATCGCGGTGCCATTGACGATCATGTACATCGTCGACCACATCCTGCCGCACGCGCACGGGCACTATGACGACCTGGTTCTCTACGTTGGGCTGCTCCTCGTCATCTTCCTGCTGAACACCGGCACGAACGCACGTCGCGCCTATGTCGAGCATTGGCTCAACGAGCAGGCGATCGACCGGCTCAACACCCGGCTCTTCGAGCATCTGCAGCGGTTGTCCCACAACTATTACTCGCGGACGACGACCAGCAACCTCATGACCGTGCTCACCGAGGACTTGAGAGAGATTCGCGCCGCGGTGGGACTGGTGGTGGGGAGCGCCTTCTATCAGGCGATGCTGGTGCTTGGCACGGCAATCACGGTCCTGATGCTGGATCTTCTCCTCGGGCTCATCGTGCTGGTGATCCTGCCCGTGTTCGCGGCCGGCTACGTCGCGTTGCGCTCGCGCTGGCAACGGGAGGCACACGGCTTCCAGCACCTCCAGAGCGAGGCAGACAACATCGCCTATGAGAACTTCTCCGCGCACGGCGAGATCAAGGCATTCGGACTCCAGGAGCATGCGATCCGCGCCTTCAACAAGCGACACCAGAACATGTTCACCCGGCATCTCCGCATCGTGAGCCTGAGCACCTGGTTCGAGTCGACGCTGTACCTGGCCTCCGGATTGGGCTACGTGGCCATCTTCGGCTTCGGTGGGTACCAGGTGATTGCGGAGAAAGGGGTCACGATCGGAACCCTGTTCGCCTTCGCCCATCTCCTGCCGTTGTTCTACGAGCCGGTGGAGCGCCTGACCGAGCTCGGACACACCGTTGAAGGGGCGGCTGGCGCACTCGACCGGGTCGATGAGACCCTGCATGAGCCCGTGCAGATCGTCGACAGACCGGGCGCGGTTGCATTTCCGCCGCTTGCGAATGAGATCCGGCTGGAGCACGTGACGTTCGGCTACGATCCCGGCCGCCCCGTGCTGAACGACCTGAACCTGGTCATCCCAGCCGGGGCCGAGGTCGCTATCGTCGGTCCGTCCGGCTGTGGCAAGAGCACGGTC
>DATLHE010000402.1:0-9720 GCA_035540335.1 Thermomicrobiales bacterium
TCACGTTTCGTCGCCCCGGGCCTCGTGCCCGGGGTTTTTGTTGTCACGGGGCGTCTCTGGAGCGCCGGGTCTTTTTCTGCACCTGTAGCCGACGTCTGATATGCCGCTTCGCGGCATCGGGCCAAGTGGGCGCCCGGCCGAGGTGTAGCCAAAGGGGCGCTCCGCTTTTCGCCCCTCTCGGGGCTCACCCGGGGGCTCGCTCTGCTTCTCGCGTGCGCGCTCGGTCGGCACCGCTTAGCAGGCACGGCTCCTACGACCGCAAAACGCGCGACCGATGGCGTAGCCGCGCACCCCGAAGGGTGTGCGCCCGGGCCGCCGTAGGCGGTGGTCCGACGCCGGCCACGGGTGCGGTACAAGACCCGGCGCCACCGGGGCCCTCACGGCTTACGGTAGCCTCGGCCCTCGGTGGCCGAGGGCCGCCCCGCACATCAAGGGCTCGCAATGGCCGAGCGCCTTGGCGCGAGAAGCGGAGCGGGCCCTTCGCTTCTCGACCGATGGGCTCGGTCGGGGTGCGGGGCTACGGAACGCGAATCCGCCGGACTCAGTGGAGGTTGTTCGCGGGTTCCTGGCGCTTGGCCCAGAACTGCTGCAGGCGTGGCTTCAGGCGCTGGAAGCGGTTGACGTCGATCGCCGGTGAGGCGGCGACGAGGCGCTCGGCGGACTCGCGGGCGACGTCGAGCAGGCGCGTGTCGAAGCCCTGCTCCAGCCAGCTCAGCTCGGGCAGGCCGCTCTGGCGGGTGCCGAGGAAGTCGCCCGGGCCGCGCAGCTCCAGATCGCGCTCGGCGAGCACAAAGCCGTCGTCGGAGGCGACCATCGTCTGCAAGCGTGCGTCGCCGTCGGCGGAGACCTCGTCGGCGAGCAGCAGGCAGAAGCTCTTGTTGCCGCCGCGCCCGACGCGGCCGCGGAACTGGTGCAGTTGGGCGAGGCCGAAGCGGTCGGCGCCCTCGATCATCATCACGGTCGCGTTCGGGATGTCGATGCCGACCTCGATCACTGACGTCGAGACCAGGATGTCGAATTGCTTCTCGCGGAAGCGGCTCATGACGTCGTCCTTGGCCTTCGACGACATCTTGCCGTGCAGCACGTCTACCCCCAGGTCGGGGAAGACCTCCTGCTGCAGACGCTGCGCCTCGTCGACGGCGGCCTTCGCCTCGATCGCGTCCGAGCCCTCGACCAGCGGGCAGATGACGAAGATCTGGTGCCCCTTGGCGACCTGCTCGCGGACGAGCTGGTACGCCTCGGCGCGGTGCTGGCCGAGATAGCGGCGGGTCTCGATCGGGATGCGGCCGGGCGGGCGCTCGTCGATGATCGAGACGTCCAGATCGCCGTTGAGGACGAGGTTCAGCGTGCGCGGGATCGGCGTCGCGGTCATCGACAGCACATGCGGCTGGAAGCCGTGCGCCTTGGCGGTGAGCAGGCCGCGCTGGCGAACGCCGAAGCGGTGCTGCTCGTCGATGACGACGAGGCCGAGGTCGTGGAAGAGCACGTCGTCGGTGATCAGCGCGTGCGTGCCGATCAGGACGTCGATCTCGCCCTCGATCAGCTGCGCCAGCATCTTCCGGCGCGGCGCGGCGCGCGTCGAGCCGGTCAGGAGCGCGACGGTCGGCCGGGCGTCGTCGGGGAGCGCGCTGTAGAGTTTCTCCAGGCTGGCTGCGTGCTGCTCCGCGAGGAGCTCGGTCGGGGCCATGATCGCCGCCTGCAGACCGTTCGCGCGGGCGACGAGCGCGATCGTCGCCGCGACGACCGTCTTGCCGGAGCCGACGTCGCCCTGCAGCAGCCGGGTCATCGGCTGGTCCTGGCGGACGTCGCTGAGGATCTCGCCGATGGCGCGAGTCTGCGCGCCGGTGAGCGTGAACGGCAGCGTCTCGTAGAACGCGCGGACGGTATCGAGGTCGACGTCGAACGCGCGGCCCTTCTCCTGCTTTCGGCGCTTCTTCTGCTCGACGAGGCCGAGCTGGAGGAGGAAGAGATTCTCGAACATGAGACGGGCGCGGGCGCGCTTGAACTCGTCCATCGACGCCGGGTAGTGAATGTGCTCGTACGTCTCGTCCAGCGCCGGCAGCGCGTTCCAAGCGGTGTCGGGGATGAATTCGCGGGCATCCGCGAGCCAGTCGACGAGGTGCGTGCGGGTGGCGTCGAGCGCGTTGCGCGAGAGGGTGCGCAGCGACTTCTGGGCGACGCCCTTGGTGAGTGAGTAGACAGGGATGAGGCGGCCGGTGGAGAGCCCGGCACCCCCGACGCGCTCCCACTCCGGGTTCGTCATCTGCAGGCCGCCGTAGCCGGGCTGGATCGCCCCACTGACGACGATCTCGTCACCCTCGGCGAGCTGCTTGGCGATGAAGGTGCTGAACCAGGTGATCCGCAGCGACCCGGCACCGTCGAAGATGCGCGCCTGCACGCGGGGGGTGCCCGCGCCGCGAATCTCGCGGATTTCGATCAGCTTGCCGCGGACGGTCACCTCGCCATGGAGGCCGATCGGGTCGTCGAGCCGGACAGTGTTGGAATAGTCGATGTGTCGCCGCGGGACCATCCGCAGCACGTCCTCGATGGTGTGCAGGTTCAGTCCCTCTTCGAGGCGCCGGGAGTTCGTCGGTCCGACGTTGGGGAGCTCGGTGATCAGGGCGTCCGGCGGCAGTGAGCGAACGGTGGTGACGCGCGGAGCGCGGGGCTTCGGCGGGTGGCCGGCGCGCTTCTCGCCGAGCGCGGTGTTGAGCTTGCCGATGTTGGCCGGGCCGTCGCCCGCGCCGAGGTGCGGCTTGATCGCCTGGAGCTGCTTGCCGAGCCGGGTAACGACGTCGCGGCGGTCACTCGGGTCGCGCGGCAGGTGGAGCAGGGTATCGATGGTCGACTCGAGGATGACCGCGATCTCATTCGTGCTGGCGGCGCGCGGCGTGAGCTCCCGGAGGGGTTCGACGGCCTGGACGATGTCGTTGCGGAGGTCCGGCCCGCCCTTCCAGACGCGACGCATGGCATCGAGCGCCTGCTCCATGAGCTGCGCCGCGGAGGCGGAGCCGTTGGCGCGGGAGGTCGATGAGCGTCGCAGGTTGGTGGATGAGGCCAAGGCGGACGTCCTTGATCGTCATGAGGGCGAAGGGCCGGCGGGATGCGCACAGACGTTCGGGTCGGCGCTACGTACAGTCTAGTCTACCCGGTGGTCGTGACGCGCTGGGGTAGGCAGGCTGCCAATAAACCCTGTACTCCGGATATATGGCAGTGTGGCAGCCTGAGTCAGGCTGCCAGAATAGCCCCGGATTATTGGCAGACTCGAAAAGCCCATGAAATCGGGAAAAATGGGGTCAGGCTGCCACACTGCCAGAATGGCTCGATTAATGGCAGCCTTCGACACTCGGTGCCTTGGCCCTCGTCATCCCGAGCGAGGTCGAGGGATCCTTGCTCTGTCCGTTCAGGCCCGGTCAATCTTGCCGCCGCATCCCCAACAACACGTCATCCTGAGCGCTAGCGAAGGATCCCCCGGCGCCGCAGCGCCGGTCTCTCCTGACGTGGCCGGGAGCGGCCGTTGCATCAGGTGGCGTTCGTTGTCGGCCACACCATATCGATGCTGCGCATCGATGGGGATCCCTCGACTGCGCTCGGGATGACAGGGAAGCGTGGGTGCCGGTAGGGGCGATCCGGTGACGTGCGGCGGGAGGCACCGGCGCTGCGGCGCCGTTTTGACGTGTTTCGCACGGGGATCCTTCGCTTCGCTCAGGATGACGTGTTCTTGGTGGCGCGGCGCAAGTGTGAAGCGGTCAGGTCGCGAACCGCGCTACGCGTGGGTCCTTCGGCCGCGCCACAGAATGAGTGTCGTTGGTGCGGCTGGAGCTACGCCAGCGTCATGATCCCGATCGCGCCGGGGCCGGCGTAGGTGAGGATCGTGGAGCCCGCCCAGTCGACGACGATGGTGGCGTCCGGGAAGCGCTGGCGCAGCGCCTTCGCGGTCGTCTCGGCGTCCGGCAGGTTGTCGGCGTGGAGGACGGCGATATTCGTCGGTGTGCCGGTGGTGGCGGCGAGCTCGGTGGCGCGGCCGAGCGCCTTCTTCCAGGTTCGGATGCGCTCGACCGGCGTCACGACACCGTCAATGACCCCGAGCACCGGCTTGATCGCCAGTGCGGAGCCCACAACCTGCTGCGCGCGGCCAATGCGGCCGCCCTTGTAGACGTAGTCGAGCGTCTGGAGGACGGCGAAGAGATGCGCCCGCGGCATCGCGGCGGTCGCCCGATCGACAACGTCCTGAAGCGCGGCGCCTTCACTGGCGGCGCGGGCGGCCTCGACGACGACCCAGCCGAGCTGCATCGTCGCGGCGCGTGAGTCGATGACGCGGACGCGCGCATCGTCCACCTGCTCGGCGGCGAGGCGGGCGGCGTTGTAGGTCCCGGAGAGTTCGGACGAGATCGTAACGCAGACGACGTCGCGCCCCTCCGCGAGTGTTCGCTCGAAGACCGCTGCGAACTTGGCGGACGGTGGCTGCGATGTCTTCGGCAGATTGCCACCGGCGCGCATGCGGTCGAGGAACTCGGACGGGGTGATCTCGACGCCATCCTCGAACGATTCCTGGCCGAACGTCACCGTCAGCGGCACGACCGCGATGCCAAGCTGGTCGCGCAGCGACCGGGGGAGGTCCGCGGTAGAGTCGGTGACGACCTGGACCGGACGCGCATCACTCATTGGGGCTTCTCCCTGATCACCAGCCCAAGGACGTCCGGGCCGATATGCGTGGCGACGACGGGGCCGAGCTGCGCGACGGTGACGTCGCGACCCGGCGTCAGCGGCGCGACCTGGTCGGCCAGCTTGCGGGCGTCGTCCGGCGTCGTGTTGTAGATGATCGCGGCCTCGTCGATCGCGCCGAACGACTTGCCGAACGCCACGAGGGCGTCGATGGCCTTGCCGCGGGTGCGGGTGCGCTCGAAGGGCACAACTTGTCCCTCGTCGATCCGCAGCAGCGGCCGCAGCTGGAGCAGCGAGCCCACGAGCTGGGCGGCCTTGCCGATGCGGCCGCCGCGGCGCAGGTGCTCCAGCGTCTCGACGAAGAAGACGATGTGGTAGAGATACCGTTCCGCCCGCAGCTGGGTCGCGATCTCCGCCGCGCTCTTGCCCCCGGCGGCGTATTCGGCGGCGCGCAGGACCTGGAATCCGAGGCCGTAGCTGACGTTCAAGGTGTCGACGATCTCGATCTCGATGAGATCCTTGACGTTCTCCGCGGCGATCGTCGCCGACTGGATCGTGCCGCTCAGCTTCGAGGAGATGAGGACGCAGACCGCCTCGCGATGCGTCTTAGCCGCCTCGCGGAACGCCGTTTCGAAGGCGCCGACCGAGGGTTGGGAGGTGGTCGGCAGCTTGGCCGCGTTGGCCATCCGCTGCATGAAGTCGTCGGTCGAGATATCGACCTGGTCGCGGAGGACCTCGTCGCCGAAGTGGACGTTGAGCGGAACCGTGATGATGCCATGCCGCGCGGCCGCCTCCGGCACGAGGTCGGACGTGCTGTCGGTGATGATGGCAACAGACGGACGTTGCGCCATGGTGACCAGTTCTCCTCCAGGACCCTCACGCTGCCCGGCGCCCACTGTTTTCGCCGGCCGGAAATGCAGCGAGCATACCGCGTTTCGGCCACGCGGCGGGGCGCGGTGTCTATTCAAGCGAGATCAGGAATCGGTAGTGCGGCTGGTTGCCTTCGAGGACCTCGATCTCGGCGTCGGGGAAAATCTCGGCCGCCGACGCCTCCATCTGCTGCGTGAGCTCTGGTGTGGCGCCCTCGCCGGCGAAGACCGTCAGCAACTCGGGCTCCAGGTCCCGCAGCCGTGCGAGCGTGCGGATCGCGACGTCGTGGACGTCCGGACCCGACTCGACGAGATCGCCATCGATGAGGCCGATGCACTGGCCGCTGACCACCTGGACGCCGTTCAGCTCGACGTCGCGCACCGCCTGGGTGAGCTCGATCGAGTGGACGTCCTGCAGCGTGTCCGTCATCGCCTCGACGTTGGCGGCGAGGGCGGTGTCCCGGTTGAAGACGGAGAGCGCCGCCAGCCCCTGCGGGACCGAGCGGGAGGGGACGACCTCGACCTGCTTCTCGGTGAGCGCGGACACCTGGTTTGCCGCCATGTGGATGGTCGTGTTGTTCGGCAGGATGATGACCTGGTCGACCGGCATGCTCTGGACGGCCTGCAACAGCTCTTCGGTGCTCGGGTTCATTGTCTGGCCGCCGCGGACGACGCAATCGGCGCCCATCGAGCGCAGCGCCCGCACGAGGCCGGTGCCCGCGGCGACGGCGATGACGCCGATGGGGCCGTCGACCGGGCCGCAGCCTGCGAGATCGGCGTCCGCATCGTCCGGTTCGGCGGCGTGCCGGGCGTGCTCCCGCTGGGTGGTGAGCGCCTCGGTCTGCAGTGTCATGTTGTCGATCTTGATCTGGTCGAGATAGCCAAGGCCGAGGGCATATTGCAGCACGTTGCCGGGGCTCTCGGTGTGGATGTGGACCTTGACGATCGCGTCGTCGCCGACGACCACGACCGATTGACCCATCGCCGCGATGTCGGCGCGGACCCGCTCGAAGTCCATGTTCTCGCCAAAGACCATGAAGTTCGTGCAGTAGCCGAATGGGTCTTCGCCGTGCAGCTCCTCGACATTGTCGAGAAAGGCCATCTCGGCGCCGAGGGGCTCGTCCATGTCCGTCTCGTCGATCGTCGTGTTGCCGAGGGCGAAGCGGTGGAGACCATCGAGCATGTAGACGACGCCCTGGCCCCCGGCGTCCACCACGCCAGCCTGACGAAGGATGTCGAGCTGTTCCGGCGTCGCGGCAAGCGCTTCCTCCGCGCCCGCAAGCGCCTCCTGCAGCACTGACGCGACGGACGGCGTGCGGCTGGCGGCCTCGGCTGCCCGCTCGGCGGCGACGCGGATGACGGAGAGCATCGTGCCTTCGACAGGCCGCATGACCGCCTTGTAGGCCATCGCGCGGGCGCCATCGAACGCGCGGGCGAGGTCGCGGCCGTCGATCTCGTCGCGGTCTGCGATGGCGGCTGCGAAGCCGCGGAAGATCTGCGAGAGGATGACGCCGGAGTTGCCGCGGGCGCCCATCAGGGCACCGTGCGCCAGGCGGCCGGCGGCCGCGCCGGCGCCGGTGAGGCCGGACGTGTCGCGAGCCGTGGCGATCGAGGCGTTCATCGTCAGCGCCATGTTGGTGCCGGTGTCGCCGTCGGGGATGGGGAAGACGTTGAGCGCGTTCACCCGGTCCCGGTGGTGATCCAGCCAGCGGGTGGCGAAAGCGAAGGCGTCGAGCAGCATCGCGCCGTCCCAGACGTCGACTGCCTGCGCGCCGCGCGCGAATTGAGCACTGGTCACGGAGCGCTCCCTGCCGGGTTGCTCACGCGGAGTCCATCGACATTGACATTGACCCGATCCACCGTCATCCCCAAGACCCGTTCCACCTGAAACTTCACGGTTTGCATCACATTTTGCGCCACGGTGAAGATCGGCGTGCCATATTCGACGACGACCGAGAGCTCGATGAAGAGGTGGCCGTCGTTCGCCTGGATGCCGATGCCACGGGCGGTGCTGCCGATGCCGAGGCGCTTAACGATAGCTGATCCGAGCGATCGGGGGGCCATGTCCACGATGCCATAGCAGGAGAGCACGGCCTCATGGATGATGCTGATGATGGCGCTGTCGGCGATCTCGACGCGTCCGGAGGGTGTTCCGGGGTCATGCGCTGCTGCGTCGTGTGTCACAGATGCTCTCCTCACTCCGCCTCGTGGACGGATGCGCGGCATGCCACACGGCGTACGATCCAAACGTCGAGGCGTGATGCCCGGCCGTGTCCACGACCCCAGTGGCGTCGATCAAACGCGTGTGATAGCATATTCCCTTGTGTAGAGCGTCGTCCACTCGGCGACGCTGATTTCACGTCCGGCGGGTTCCGGACGCCAAGTCCTGATTTCATCAGCCTATTCTTGCACGTGGACGGGCCCCGACTGACACCCGTGTCGCGGCATCAGAGCAATCGAAGGGAGCATGCCCGTGGCCGGGAAATGTGATGTCTGTGGGAAAGCCAAGACGTTCGGCAATAATGTGAGCTTCTCCAAGCGCCGCACGAACCGCGATTTTCGCCCGAATGTGCACAAGAAGCGCATCATCGTGAACGGGATCGGCCTGCGGCTGAACATCTGCACGCGCTGTCAGCGGACGCTGGGCAAGGCCGGCAAGGCGGCCTAGCGCGTCGCCGCTTCACCGCAAACGACAGGAAGACGCCCGGCGGGACACCTCCCGCCGGGCGTTCTTGCGTGGGCTGCTCCAGCTGAGGGCGACCCGGTGTGGTCGCCCTGGGAACATGGGCAGCCATAAGAGTCTGCCCCTACAAGCGGTCCGTCGTCACCAAACCGTCATTCCGAGTTTCGCGAGGAATCGACCGGCGAAGCCGCTGTCCGCAGGACGGTCGAATCTTCATCCACCTCATCCGTGCCTGCGGCACGGTGCGCTTCGCGCGGGGATCCTTCGCTCGCTTCGCTCTGGATGAGGGGCGTTTCGGTTGCGCGGGATTCATCCATCTTCCGGTCGTCAGCTCAGAGTTCGCCGCGAGTCCATTCGCTCCAGCGCCAAGTTGATCTCGGAGGCGACATAATCATCGCTTGCTGACGTCCGGTGGCGATCCAGCGTCGCCCGGGCGGCGAGACCGCCGATGGCGCCGAGCGCCCAGGCGGCGTGGCCGCGCACGAGCGGCTCGTCGTGCGTCGCCAGTGCCCGCGCGAGCGCCGGCACGTCATCTTCCGTGCCGATATTGCCGAGTGCGACGGCGGCGTTACGGGCGAGGCCGCGTCGCTTGGTGCGCGGGACCGGCGTGCCGAAGTAGGTCGCGCCGAATTCTTCGGGCGTCATCGTCAGCAGCCAGGAGAGCGACGGGAAGGCGTTGTCGAGCGAGGCCGGCTGCATGTCCGGGTCGTTGACGACCTCCGCTGCGCCGGTGTAGGGGCAGACCTCCTGGCAGACGTCGCAGCCGTAGACCCAGTCGCCCATTTGGGGGCGAAGCTCGGGCGGGATGGCGTCGCGGAGCTCGATCGTCAGGTAGGAGATGCAGGACGGCGCGTGGATCGTGTAGGGCTCGACGATCGCGCCGGTCGGACAGCGGTCGATGCAGATGGTGCAGCGACCGCAGTTGCGGTCGAGCGGCTCGTCCGGCTCCAGATCTAGGTCGGTGACCATCTCGCCGAGCAGCACCCACGAGCCGCGACCGGGGACGATGAGGTTGGCGTTCTTGCCGTACCAGCCGAGGCCGGCGCGGGCGGCGACGGCCCGCTCGACGACGCGCGCGGTGTCGACGAGGATGCGGACATCCAGCTCGCGGCCAAGGAGATCGTTCATGTCCGCCAGCAACGCCTTCATCCGGCGTTTCAGGACGCGGTGATAATCCTTGCCCCAGGCGTAGCGGGAGATGCGGCCGCGGGGGACGCCGTCGTCCGGCTTCTCGGTCGGGCCGGACCAGTAGGCGAGGCCAAAGGAGATGATCGAGTGCGCGGTCGGGTGCAGGTTGCGAATGTCAGAGGAGACGCGGGCGCGTTCAGGCGTGAACCAGTCCATGCCCTCGACGTGCCCGGCGGCGATGTGCCGCTCCAGGTGCGCGGCGACTGCCGGGAAGGGGTCGGCCGTCGTCACGGCGCTGACGGCGAGGCCGTGGGTGGCCGCGAGGTACTTGATGCGCGCGGTGAGCTGCTGGCGCGGGGTCGGGGCGGGGTGGAG
>DATLHE010000403.1:0-20292 GCA_035540335.1 Thermomicrobiales bacterium
GGTTTCCCGCCGCCTGATCGACGGCGGGAAACCAGCCGACGTCATCGTCCCCGACACCGGAGGCATCGACGAGTGGCGCGCCGTCCGACCTCGCGGGCATGACGCAGGAGCAGCTCGCCGCTGAGGCGCTCGCGACCTACGACCGCGCCGAGACGGCGCTGCAGGCCGGCGATTGGGCGACCTACGGCGCCGAGCAGGAGCGCCTTCGCCAGATCCTGGAGCTGCTGAACCAGGGGCAGGCGACGCCGGTGCCGTAATTGGTTCATGCGAGCCGCTTGTTCGTGACCCCGCACCTGGTGTGCGGGGTCCGTACGCGTCGACGTGGTTTGATGCTGAAACGGCGCTACCGGGGCGAACCGCTCCGCCAGAATCGTGATGAGGTGGTGGCGTCCCCGCCCCCGGACACGAGGTCCGGGGCTACGAACAGCGATCAGCGCTCGCCGAAGATGGCGCGGCCGACACGGACGTGCGTCGCGCCTTCCTCGATCGCGATCGGAAAGTCGCCGCTCATCCCCATCGACAGGACCGGCAGCGCCGCTCCTGACGCCTCCTGCAGCTCATCGCGGAGCTGGCGCAGCCCGGCGAACACCGGGCGGACGACCTGCGGGTCAGCGACGTATGGAGCCATCGTCATCAGCCCCTCGCAGCGGATTGCCGGGTGCGTGGCCATCTGGGTCAGCAGCGCGGCGGCGTCCTCCGGCGCGCAGCCGGACTTCTGCGCCTCGCCCGCGATGTTCACCTGCAGCAGGACCGACATCGCCTGCCCGAGCTTGTCGAGCTCGCGGGCCAGCGTCTCGATCAGCGAGACGCGATCCACCGTCTCGATCCGGTGCACAACGCGGATCGCCTGCCGCGCCTTGTTCGTCTGCAGCGGCCCGATGAGGTGGACCCGCGCGTCGTCCGGCGGCGGCGTCTCGAATTTTGCGCGGACTTCCTGCACCCGATTCTCCCCGAAGTGGCGCAGGCCGAGCTCGTAGGCGGCGTCGACGCTCTCGCGCGGGAAGGTCTTGCTCACCGCGACGATTGTGATCGCTTCCGGGTCGCGGCCCGCCTTGTCGGCGGCGACGGCGACCCTCTGCCGGATCTCGGTGATGTTCTGCGCCAGGTGCTCGGTCGAGGAGAGCGTCGTCATGCCGTGCCCTCCGTTCCGGTGAGCGCGATCAGCGAGCCTTGGCGACCGGCGCCGGGGCCGTGCCCGCGGTGCGAGAACCAGTCGTCGGTGCTGCACATCGTGCAGATCGGGGAGATCTCGATATGCTCTGGCCGCAGGCCGGCCCGCTGCAGCAGCAGCGCGTTGGCGCGGGGCACGTCGAAATGCTCCTTCGCGACCGGCCGCGTCACGGCCAGCTCCGTCAGCGGCCCGAGGTCGCGCGCCTGCTCGCGCCAGGCCGCCGTCACCTCGGGGCCGATCTCGTTGCAGCAGACGCCGATCGCCGGCCCGAGGAAGGCCAGCAGGTTCGCCGGATCGGTGCCGAACGCCTCTTGCATCCGCCGCACGGTGTTCCCGGCGACGTCGGCGACTGTGCCGCGCCATCCGGCGTGCACGGCGGCGATCGCCGGCCGCTCCGGGTCGATCATCAGGATCGGCAGGCAGTCGGCGTGCAGCGTCGTCAGCACGAGGTCCGGCTCGTCCGTGATCAGCGCGTCGGCGTAGCCCGCCTGGGTGCTGTGCGGCGACGCCCCGGCGCCGGCGTGCTCCGCGCGTGCGTGGAAGACATCGGCGCCGTGCAGCTGCCCGACCAGCACCATATGCTCGGCGTCGACGCCGATCGCCTCGCACCACTGCTGGCGCATCGCCCAGGCGTCCTCCTTGTCGCGCGGCGAGCCGAGGCCGATGTTTCCGTCGGCCCGGCCCATGCCCTCGACCCGGTGGGTGAGCCCGTGGACGACACCCGGGACGGAGGAGAGCAGATCGCTGCGTAAGGGGACGACGCGCTCGCGCACGGCGACGTCATGCAGGCGGGTTGGTTCGGTCATGGAGCCTCGTTTTCCTCTACAAGTGCCTCGTCGATGATGATCTGGTCGACCACGCGCTCGACCGGGGCATGGTCGTCGGTGAAGACGGTCGTGACCGCCGTCACCTCGCGGATGTTGCCATTCTCGAGCGCCGCCTCGCCGACGGTCCGGATGGGAGAGCCCTCCGGCTGCCGGGCGACGGATTCGGCGAAGGTGTCGATCCGCGACGGCGATTTCGTCGCGATCACGATGCTATTGTCATAACGCGCCGTATCGATGACATACACGTTCGGGAAGACATCCTTCATGGTGGAGGCGATGACGTCCACCAGCCGATAGTCGGTCTCCGTGCGCCCGACGTTCATCACGGCGACGCCCTCATCGGTCAGCGCGGCGGAAACCTCCTGGAAGAACTCGCGCGTTGTCAGTTGGAACGGGATGTAGGGCTGCCGGTAGGCGTCGACGCCGATCAGATCGTACTTCGTCCTGGTGGTCCGGAGCACGTAGCGGCCGTCCTCGATGATGACGTTGAGGTTCGGCTCGGTCATGTCGAAGTACTCGCGGCCGACCTCGGCGATCTTCGGGTCGAGCTCGACCCCGTCGATGGGGATCGGCCCGTAGCCCGAGGTGAGCTGCTTGCTGACCGTCCCGCCGGCGAGGCCGATGAGCAGCGCGTTGTCGATATGCGCCGGCCCGGTCTGTGGCCGGAAAAGCGGCCCGGCGAGGAAATAGTCCCACGGCCCGCCGGTCAACAGGTTCGTCGGGTCGTAGATCGAGTGGATGGCGTGGCCGTCGTTGAGGCTCAGGAGCGTGCGGCTGCCGTCCTGAGTGACCTGGATGTAGTTGTTGGATGATTCCGTCTCGTAGACCAGCTCGCCGACCTCGGCGGCGCGGATCGGCTGCCGGCTGGCCCACAGGTTGGCGGTGATCATTGCCAGCGCGAGCGCGATCGCCGCCAGCGCCGGCCGCACGGCGCGGAGCCGGAGGAGTCCGATCAGCGACGGGACCAGCAGCAGCAGGCTGAGCACGAGGAACGTGCGCGTCGTGCCAATCCACGGGATGAGCACCAGGACTGGCAGGAAGCTGCCGGCGATGGAGCCGATCGTTGAGAGGGCGTAGATCGAGCCGGCGGTATTGCCGGCGTGCTCGATCTGGTCGATGCGCAGCCGGATCGCGTAGGGCGTGACGAACCCGAGCAGCGTGATCGGGACCGCCAGCATCACCAGCACGCCGATCAGCGCGCCGTAGAAGGCGCCGATGTCGACGTTCTGGAAGGCCTCCAGCGACGTGCTCAGGATCGGCCGCGAGAAGAAGGGCAGGAAGCCCGCCGCGATCGCGGCGATGGACGTCACGAAGTAGAGCAGCCAGGCGCGTGGGTACTTGTCGGCGGCGCGGCCGCCGAGGGAGTAGCCGATCGCGAGGAAGGTCATCGTCAGCCCGATCACCGTCGCCCAGATGAACGTCGACTCCCCGAAGTACGGCGCGATCAGGTGGGTCGCCGCGAGCTCGGTGCCGATGCTCGTCATGCCGCCGAGAAAGACGATGAGGCGTATCCAGATGTCGTCCCCGCGGGTGAGGCGGGCGGATATCACCGGAGATGCGATCAGGGCCACGGAACCTGCCAGACGTGCGAGCGTGCGTCAATGCGGGCAAGTATAGATGCGTTCGCCGTCCCGGCCGGCGCATGGGTGCACGGTTGGGGCAGGTGTCGCGACGAGTCACACAGGCTTGATGCGCGGGCAAATGGGCAGATCCATGCGCTGCGCTCAGGACAGGTACGAGTCTGCTCCAACACGGATTCGGCGATACGGCGAAAAGAAGACATAACGGATGCAATTGCGAGCGGTACTGTTCGACCTCGGCGACGTGATCATGCAGGAGGAGAGCGAGGAGAAGGCCGACGACGTGACCCAGCGGGCCGAGCTGCACCCAGGGATGGGCGACCTCGTGCGACGTCTGCACGGCCGGGGCCTGCCGCTGGGGGTCGTGGCGGACACGCGGGACGGCACGTACCGCAACGTGCTCAACCAGCATGGGCTCGTCGGCTGCTTCGATGTGTTCGCGATCTCGGACCAGCTCGGCGTCGTCAAGCCCGACCGGCGGATGTTCGTCCACGCGCTGGATGGCCTCGGCGTCCCGGAGGCGGCCTGGGGCGATGTCGCGATGGTCGGCAACAATCTGGCGCGCGACGTTCGCGGCGCCAATGCGCTTGGCCTCATCAGCATTTAGCTGGTCTGGAACCAGCGGTATCCGACGTCGCCCGCCGACGCGGCCGAGGAGCCGCGCTACCAGGTCAGCACGGCGGCCGATCTGGACGCACTGCTGACGGCGCTGCGCGACGGCGACGACGCGGCCGCGTTCACGTATCCCCGACCGTTCCCGTGGCTGTGACGGGCGATCACTCCCCCGCTGTTCAGGGGCAATGAGAGGTTTTGCGGGCAAGAACAGTTATCCGCAATGCACGCGGGGCTGCCTATCCCTCCACTGCCGGAGGAATTCGAGCCGCTCCAGGACCTACAGCCGGTAGGCCCTGATCACCGCGAGCAGGTCTCCCTTGCGCGGTCGCGGCTGTGACAGGATCTGTTCGAGCTGCGCGATCACCGGCTCGGGATCCGGGACCTTCGACGCCGGATAGCCGGAGATCCGCCAGCGCAGATACTTGCGGAACGCCGACGGACTGCTGAGGTGCTCCCGCGCCGCGAGCAGCTCCTCAACGAACGCGCGGCGGTGCGCATACGCATGCGACCGGCCGGCGCGCTTGTACGTGATCTCCAGGTGCTCGTGGAAGACCGTGAGCTCAGCATACGTCTGGTCCAGCGCGACCAGGTCGTCCGCGATGAAGATTCGCCCTTCCTCGTCGTAGTACGCTGGCGACCACGCGGCCTCGGCACCCGAGCAGAACACCGCGTAGGGAATCTCCACGCCGGAGATGACGACCCGGTGCGTGGACACTACCCTGCTCGCGACACGCCGCGTGATCGCGGCGAGCTCCGGATGCGGCAGCCTGATACGCATGCGTTCCCTCCCGGTTGCGGGCGGTTTACGTCAAGATGAGGACGGACATGACCCCGAAGCGTCGGCGGACAATCGCGGTGGACTTCGATGGTGTGATCCATCGCTACAGCAAGGGCTGGCGCGACGGGTCGATTTACGACCCTCCGGTCGAGGGCGCCCGCGAGGCGCTGGCGCGCATCCACGCGCGCTACGAGGTCGTCATCTTCACCACCCGCGTGAACCCGGCGATGCGCGGCGCCGACTCGCAGATGGACCGCATCCTCGCCTGGCTGGAGGCGCAGGGGTTTCGCCGTGGCGAGCATTTCGACGACATCACGCACGTCAAGCCGCCGGCGCTCGCCTATATCGACGATCGGGCGGTGCGCTTCACGGCCTGGGACACGACGCTGGACGAGCTCGCGGCGCTCTATCCGCTGCTCTGATCAGCCGTCGGCGGGTGAGTTTTTCCGCTGTGCCAGCCAGGCGCGCAGGCCCGGCTCATGTTCCTCATGCAGGTGTGCGAAGTAGTATCGGGAGATGAGCACGTCGCCCAGCGACCGTCCCTCCATCCAGGGGTAGCGACCGGGGTCGGCAAGCTGCACGTCGTCGAGCGTCTCGACGGCGGCGGTGAGCCGGGAGAAGGTCGCGTCGGCATCCGCCAGGACGTCGGTGAGCGGCCGGTCGCGCTCCCGCGCGTAAATCCAGTCGTTGATGCTGTCGTCGTCGGTCAGTTCCGGCGGCCAGGGGGTGGACGGAAGAGGCTCGCCGCGGTTCACGGCCTCGATGCGCGCGATGGAGTAGTGTCGCCAGCCGGTGAGATGCGCCGCGAGGTCCTTGAAGGTCCACTCCCCCATCGCTCCCGGCTCCTGCATCCGATCCGTGCCCACGGCAGCCACGAGCGCCTGCCACGCGGCCCGCTCGGCGTCGATCGCCGCCAACGATTGCTGCTTCAGGTCGGTATCGTCCACGGTCGCTCCCCGTCGTGTGCGTTCCTGGGAGGACATTGCTGCCTGGGCGCCCGCCAACGCCGTGGTCGCTCCGCACGTCCTCCGCTACGGGTTCGGGTTCGGGAATCCTGCAATCCGAACGTATCAACCAGGTGATGGGATGCTGATGGGCACAGAAGAGCCCACCAATCTTGCGACCGATGGGCTCTCTGTCGTCGTGACAGCGTATCGGTTGGCCCTGTCCGGTTCGGCGACGGTTCCAGGAACGGCCGAAGCCACACCTGTTGCGAACGCGCGCCTCGTCGGAGAGTTCCTCTCGACAGGTCTGTCGGTCGAGTCAAGTGGTGAGCGGTGCTCGCCATTCCGGGATCCGAAGACCCTTCCGCCTCTTCATCAGAGGCCTCACCGGACGAACCGGCGTAATGTGGAGACTGTGTCGGCGGCTTGCGCCGGCGACGGCTCCGAGCCTTGACGTGCGTCGCGGCCCCTCGACAACCGTTCTCTTGATTCGACCCCGGGCGGGTGACGCCCTATCCGTACGTACACGTTACGGGAGCGGTGACGGATTGTCAATAGGGTGTTAACGACGATTTTCGGGATCGATCCAGACACTGACTCGTTTGGACCACCTGCGGCTCGTCGCAGCCTCCGGCCGCCGTGGTCCGGCCCGGACCCGCTGATGCGACAATGGCGATGGTACGGGACCTCCGTCGTGTTGCCCTCGATCCAAAGGAGCCCGCGATGCCGGATGCTGTTCCCGACCAGGCCGCGTCCAGCGCCACGCCCGTTCCCGATTCCGTGCGCCTCCAGATCCTGGCGACCGAGCACTGGAGCCTGCTCGCCACTCGCAGCATGACCTGGAACGAGATCTTCACCCGCGCCAGCATGTTTCTCACCACCCTCTCGGCGGCGGTCGTCGCGCTGGCGCTGATCGCCCAGGCAACCGATTTCGGTGAGAGCTTTCGCATCTTCGCCCTGGTCGTGCTGCCGGCGGTGCTCGTGCTGGGCTTCGGCACGCTCATCCGGCTCGGCGATGCTCTTACCGAAGACGTCTGGCTGGTGTTCGGCATGAACCGCCTGCGGCATGCCTACCTCGAGATCGCGCCGGACCTCGAACCCTACTTCATCACCAGCCATCACGACGACGTCCGCGGCGCGATGCAGACCTACGGCCCCGACGCGGGCCCGCGGCCGAGCCGCATCCTCTCCGCCACGCCGACGGTCGTCGCCGTGATCGACGCCATGATCGTCGGCGTGATCGTGGCCCTCCTGATCGGGCTCGCCACCGAGCACCGTGTTGTTTATGTCACGTTGGGCGTCGCAAGCGCGGCGATCACGATCGCCCTCCTCGTCGGCGTCCTCCCCTACCGCCAGATCGCGCGGATGCGCAACGAATGGACGCCCGCCTTCCCCTCCGACTCCTGACGGGCAAGATCAGACGAGGCCGTGCTTGACCGCGTGGGCGGCCGCGCCGACACGGCTGGAGACGCCGAGCTTGGCGAGGACCGCCGAGACGTGGTGGGAGACGGTCCGGTGCGAGATGGAGAGCTCCTTCGCGATCTCGCGATCGGGCATGCCCTCGACGAGCATGCGCAGCACGTCACGCTCGCGCGGCGAGAGCGCGCCGGCATCCGCGTCGGTGGCTCGGTCGCGTGTCCTGGGTGGGACGGCGAGGCTCACGGGACGCTGGACGACACCGCCCTCGCGCGCCGCGGCGAACGCGGTCCCGGCGTGTCCGAGGGCGGCCTCGAGCGGAAGCCGCCCACCCTCCGCCATGCCGCGCTCGTACGCCTCCTCGCCCAGCGCCACGCGCAGGGTGCCGAGGAGGTGCTCGCGCTCACCGCGCACCGACGCCTCAGGCGGGATGCTGGTCGCCTCCCGCAACGCGGCCGCGGCGCCCAGCATCCGGGTGCTGATCTCCGGCCGGTCGATCACGGTGAGATGGGCCGACCACTCGAGGGCCAGCGCGATCGTCAGGTGGTCACGCAGGTCGGCGCCCAGGCGCAGGCTTTCCTGCCATGCCGTGATCGCCGCCTGGGTGTCCCCGCGGTCGAGCGCCAGTGCCCCTTGGCCGAGCAGCGCGGAGGCGACGCACGACGGCTGGTCTCGCTCACGGCAGACGGCGACGCTTTCGGTGAACCGCTCGGCGGCGGCGGAGCGCAGGCCCCGGCCGCGTGTCACCCAGCCGAGCTGGATCAGTGCCACCGCCAGGCCCTCGGGATCGCGCACCTCGCGGAAGCGGGCGACGCTCGCCTCGAGGAGGGTGGCGGCCTGTTCGAGGTCCCCTCGCTCGTAGGCGACGCGCCCGAGCCGGAGATAGGCATCCGCCATGCCCCAGCGGTCGCCCTCCTCGCGGAAGAGCGCGAGCGCCCGCTGGCTGATCTCATCGGCCTCGTCGATGTGGCACTGCACGACCGCCGCGAGGCTCAGGTTGAGCAGCAGTCGCGCCAGATCGAGCCGGTTGTCGGCGCTCCGGACCAGCGCGAGCGCCTCCCGGGCCAGCGCCTCCGCCTCGGTGACATTGCCGCTCCGGTAGGCGAGGCTCGAGAGATGACGGAGCGCCCAGGCGCCGGCGCGGGGATCGTTCGCCGCGCGGAAGCGCGCCAGGCTATCGCGCAGGAACGCCCGGCTGTCGTCGTACCTTCCCTGCACCATTGCCGCCAGGCCCAGCGTGGTAAGCGCCGACGCGGCGCCCCGGACGTCGCCGATCGCGTCGAAGACGTCCAGCGCCTGCTGGCTGAGCGCCGTGGCGTGGGCATGATCGCCCTGGGCTTGCGCCAGTGCGCCGGCCACCCACGTCGCCTTCGCCCAGACGTCCGGATGGTCCGGCGCGCATACGAGGGCGAGCGCCTCCTGCAGGCAGGCGCGGCCCTCGGTAAGCTCGCCGCGCTCCAGCCAGATCGGCCAGCACGCGCTCGCCATGCGCAGCATCCACTCGGCGCGGCCGTGGTCGCGCAGCCATTGGAGCGCGGCGCGCACGTTGTCGCGGTCGGGCGCGAGCCAGTCGACGCCGGGCGACGGGAGCACGCCGATTCGCTCATTCTCGGCCCGCTCGACGGCCGACAGGAACCACGCGGCGTGCCGCTCCCGGATCACCTCCGCCTCGCCGCTCGCCTCGAGCTGTTCGAGGCCGAACTCGCGAATCGTCTCCAGCATCCGGAAGCGCGGCTCGTCGCCGGGACTGGATGCCTGCTTGATGAGACTGATGTCGATCAACGCGGTGACGGCGTCGAGACCCCAGTCCCCCCCGGCGCCCGCGCCCGGCGATGCGCGATCGCCGCAGACGGCGTCGATCGCGGCGAGCGAGAAGCCGCTGACGAACACGGAGAGTCGCCGGAAGACCTGCTGCTCCGCCGGCGAGAGCATGTCGTAGGACCAGGCGATCGCATCGCGCATCGAGCGCTGGCGCGCCGGCTGATCCTGCAGGCCGCCGGTCAGTAGCTCGAGGCTACGGTCCAGGCGGGCCGCCATGGCCGCCGGCGTGAGGTGCCCGATGCGGGCCGCCGTCAGCTCGATGGCGAGCGGCAGACCGTCCACGCGGCGACAGACGTCGGCGATGGCGGTGATGGTGGTGTCGTCGACTGTGAACCCGGGCGACGCCGCCGTGGCCCGGGCGACGAAGAGCTGGACCGCCTCGGCGGTGGCCACGTTGGCGATCGGGAGACCGTCGTCGTCCGGCACGGCCAGCGACGGCACCAGGAACTGCTGCTCCCCCGTCACGCGCAGGGGGATCCGGCTCGTGACGAGTATCTTGAGATGCTGGCAGGTCGTGAGGAGGGCGATGACCGCCGCGCCGGCCTCGACGACGCGCTCGAAGTTGTCGAGCACGAGGAGCATCGCGCGGTCGGCAATCTCGGCCCGCACCTGCTCGAGCACGGCGTCGTCCTCGCGCTCGCGCACGCCGAGCACCCTGGCGATTGCCGGCAGCACACGCGCCGGTTCCGTCAGCGGCGCGAGGTTGACGAACACGATTCCATCGGGGAAGGCCTGCCGCAGGGTGGTCGGGGCCTCGAGCGCCAAGCGGGTCTTGCCGACGCCGCCCGGCCCGGTGAGCGTCAGGAGCGGCACGTCCGGGCGCAGCAGGAGCTCGCGAATCACGGTGAGCTCGCGCTCCCGGCCGATGAGTGGTGTCCGCGGTCGGGGCAGGTTCGTGGCGGGCGTCGCGTCCCTCTCGGGGCGTGGTGTGCGGTCCATGGCGACGTGCGGCGGGCCGCGACGGGATCTGGCGCGGGGGTTACGCGTGGGCAGACGTCGCCCCGGGCGCACGGCAGCGCTCGCCGTAGGGGCGGACCCCGACGTCCCGTTGGACCCGATGGCGCGGGCGTTGCGCGTGGTCCGGTCGCTCATGGCCTCGCGGCTCCATCGCGTGTGCCGATATCACTCCGTGATCCCGTCCGATGCCCCGATTATGCCACAGCGCTGCTCCCGCGCCGCGTTACGCCTCGCGGATGTCGAGCCCGAGCAACCCCGCGAGGTAGAGGGCCTGATCGGGCGTCACGATCACGTCGCGCAGCTGCTCCGGTGAGACGCGGATCTCCTCGATGCGGGAGCGGCGCAGATCGGCGCCGGCGATCACGGCGCGGGAGAAGTCCGCGCCGGTGAGATCGCACCCGTCGAACACGGTGCCCGGCATCTCCGTGCCGTTGAAGAACGACTGCCGCAGGTCGCACTGCGCGAACACGACCCGTTGCAGCCGCGCGTCCTGGAGCTGGAGGAAATCGGCGCGGCAGCTGGAGAAGACGCTGTCCTTCACGGAACAGCGATTGAGGTGGGCGCCGGTCAGCTTGCAGCCATCGACGTGGCACGCGGTCCAGGACGACCCGTCGGCGATGACGTTCGCCCAGTCGCATTGCGCCAGCTCGACGTGGCGCAGCATGAGCTCCTCGGCCCCTCCGCCGCGCACCGTGACCCCGTCGAGCACGGAGTGGTCGATGCGGGCATGCTCCAGCCGGTCGTCGACGATGACGCCAGGCCGCACCCGAACTCGCTCGATCACGTCGTGGTGCGGGAGCGCATCCGGGGCGATCTCGCGGAGCTGGCGCCGTTGCGGCGCCTTCGGACGGTTGGGCATGGACATCTCGGGGGTCGCTTTCGCTGGGGTGCGGAGGACACAGAAATGCCCATCAACCTTGCGGCCGCTGGGCATTCTGTCGTCGCGTGACAGCCTGTTGCCGGGATCCTGGGCGGGAGCTCCGCGTCGCGATTGCGAACGACGCTGGCCCTGGTGCGCCCCGTGTCGCCTGCTCTGGTCGGATCGGCATCCTTTACGCGCGACCAACAGACCTGTCGTGCCCGGAACCTCGCGCCGCGAGCGTGTCCCACGGCTTGCGCCGCTGCGTTCGACCCGGCCCCGAACTCCCTCGTGGCCATGCCCGCGCACCCGCCGGCTCCGTCACCAGATAGCGTACGAACTATCTGTACGTACAGACTACGCGGGTCGCCAAACCCTGTCAACACCCCCAAACGGGCCAGTCCAGCCGCGCCGTGCCCGCCTCGCGCCCACGGCCGTTTCCCGCTAATCTAGGCGGTACGTACCTGCCGCTCCCCGAAGGAACTTGCGCGATGGCCCGCACGATGCTGGCGGTGGTAACCCATGGTCCGCGTGACTACCGGCTCGAGCAGGTGCCGGTCCCCGACCCCGCCGCGGGCGAGCTCGTGATCGAGGTTGGGACGGTCGGCATCTGCGCCTCCGACGTCGCGTGCTGGCTCGGCGGCGAGCATTTCTGGGGTGTGGACGGCAGTGGCGGCGTTGTCGAGCCGCCGGTCATCGCCGGCCACGAGTTCTCCGGCCGCGTGGCCGCCCTCGGCGCCGGCGCGGCGCGGAAATGGGGCGTGCGGGAGGGCGACCGCGTCGTCGCCGAGCAGATTGTGCCCTGCAACAATTGCCGCTTTTGCGCCCTTGGCCACTACTGGATGTGCCAGCGGCACTGGATCTTCGGCTTCTCGCAGCAGACGCCCGGTGGCATGGCGCGCTACGCCCGGGTCCCCGAGCAGGCGCTCCTGCATACGGTGCCGGAGTCGCTGACCGAAGGCGAGGCCGCCTCGATCGAGCCGCTCGCCTGCGCCTGGCACGCCGTCGAGCGCGGCGACATCCACGAAGGCGACTCGGTCGTCGTCGGTGGTGCCGGCTTTCTCGGCCTCTGCATCCTGCAGCTGGCGAAGCTGCGACGGCCGGGCCAGCTCATCGCGCTCGACACGAAGCCCGCCCGCTTGGAGCTCGCCCGCCGGCTCGGGGCCGACGTGACGATCAACGTGGTGACCGAGGAGGCCGTGGCGATCGTCGAGGAGCTGACCGGCGGCTATGGCTGCGACATCTACTTCGAGGCGACCGGCCACCCGGCGGGCGTCGTCCAGGGGATGCAGATGATCCGCAAGCTGGGCACCTTCGTCGAGGTCAGCCTGTTCAGCGAGCCGACGATGCTCGATTGGACGGTCATCGGCGACACCAAGGAGCTGACCATCCACGGCAGCCACCTCGGCCCGGGCGGCTACGCGCCCGCCGTCGCCGTACTGGCGCACGGCGACGTCGACGTGCGGTCCTTGCTGGCGCCGGCGCACGTGCTGAGCGATTTCGACACCGCCATGCGCGAGGCCGTGCGCGGCGACGTCCTCAAGACCCTGATCCTGCCGGAGTGAATGGACCATGCCTGTGAATGAGACGACGGCGATCGGCGAGCTGCGCATCGAGCCGATCGGCGAGACAGATCCGGAGTGCGTGGCCGCGCTCTGGCGTGCCTGCGGGCTCGTGGTTCCCCACAACCCGCCCCTCGCGGACATCGCCTTCGCGGCCGGCCGGACCGGGTCGGACATTCTTCTCGGATTTGCTGGTGATGAGCTTGTGGCATCGGTGATGATCGGGCATGATGGCCATCGCGGTTGGCTGTACTACCTCGCGGTCGCGCCGAACGTCCAGCGCTCCGGCGTCGGGGGGCGCATGGTCGAGGCGGCCGAGGCATGGCTGCGCGACCGCGGCGTGCGGAAGGCGCAGTTGATGGTCCGCGAGTCCAACGCCGGCGTCATCGGCTTCTACGAGCGCATCGGCTACGAGCGCTCACCGGTGGTGGTGATGCAGCGGTGGCTCGATCGGGACGATGCGTCCGCACCGGGGCCCTGACACCTGAGCCAGTCTTGGAAATGAGGGAGAACGGGATGCGTCGAACGGGTTTCGGAGTTCTCGTCATCATGCTGCTGGTCGCGGCGATCGTCAGTGTCGCAGGCGCCCGGGCGTCGTCCGGCACGCCGGAGGCGGTGGCTACGCCGGCGACGCCCGGCGCCGTGCGCGAGGTCATCAACGAGGGCGAGCCGGAGAGCGCGCCGGGCGAGGAGCTGGCGCTCGTGCGGTACGTGATCGACCCCGGCGCCCACCTGCCCGCCCATACCCACCCCGGCATGCAGGTGAACGTCGTCGTGTCCGGGACGCTGCACTACACCGTCGTGGAGGGCACAGCGTACTACACGCCCGCCGCCGAGGCCGGGACGTCGACCGTCCACGAGCTGACCAGCGGGCAGTCGATCGACTTCAAGCCGGGCGACAGCTTCGTCGAGCCGGAAGGCATGGTGCACTTCGGCGAGAACCTGACTTCGGAGCCGATCGTGCTCCTGACGGCGTCGCTGTTCGAGGAAGGCGAGCCGCCGAGCACCGTTGCCGGGGCCACGCCGGACCCCTGATGCGCGGCGGACCGTGGGCCCGCCCGGTTCACGGAGCCACACCCAGCAGGTCGGTCCACAGCAGCCGCGCGGCGATGGACCGTGCCGGCCGCCACGCCTCGCTGAGCGCGTCGAGCTCCCTGAGGGTCATCTCCGGCCGGCCGTAGGCGGCGCGCGCCGCCCGCAGCAGCGCGATGTCGCCGGTCGGGTGCGCGTCCGGCGCTCCTACCCCCCACAACAGCGCCGATTCGGCCGTCCACCGCCCCACCAGTGGCAGGTCCAGCAGTGCGCGCATCGTCTCGACGGGCGCGTCGCTCGCCGCCGCGTCGTCGGGCAGCTCGCCGTTCACCTGCGCCCGCGCCGCGTGGCGGATCGCCTCCGCCCGCTTCCACGTTACGCCGGAGGCGCGGATCAGCTCGACCGGCGCGTCGGCCAGCTGAGCCGCGTCCGGCAGCGGATGGAAGGCCCGCCCGGCGATCTCCACCGGCGGGGCGAACGCGGCCGCCAGCTTGTGCTGCGCCGCAGCCGCCGAGATGACGGACACGCTCTGCCCGATGATCGACGTCACGATGCCGTCGAAGAGCGAGCCGTCGGCGTATGGCCGCAGGCCGCGAAAGCGCGCCGCCAGGGCCGCCACGACGGGATCCGCGAACGCCGGCAAGGCGATATCGACGCGGAGCACCCGCCTCGCCCACGCCTCATCCGGCTCGCTCACGTCATTCGAGGTTATGTGAAGACATCCCGGCCCGGGCTGCGTTACCCGCCGCCAGGTCACACGCCCGTCGCGTGACTCCACGACGATCAGGCCGCCATCGATCCAGTCGTGCCGCGGCGAGCGTCCGCGCGCCCATGCGACCGGACCGCAGGTCTGCGCCAGCGAGAAACCCCTGGCGACGGGAAGCAGCCGTGCCTCCGTGGTATGCATATGATCCTGCTCCTTTCTCGTCGCGGATGTGTCGATGCGCGGCGTGGCCCTGTCCGGCCCGGTGCCGATCTTGCTCATCTTCTCTGACGCCCGGTGAGTCCCTGCCGAGGACGCCACAAAGGACCGGTGACGGGCCAGCACACATCAGCGGCAATCGATGCGGAAGGGAAGGATCGCGACATCCGTGACCACCAGCAGACCACCCACCAATCGGCCGATCTTTGGCACCACCTCCGGAACCGTTGATACACCGGCGTGGGTGCGCGACGCCATCTTCTACCAGATCTTCCCGGATCGCTTCGCCAGGAGCGACGCGCTCATCAAGCCGGCCGGCGTCGAGCCTTGGGACTCCGACCCGACGACCTACGGCTACAAGGGCGGCGACCTGGTCGGCGTGCTCGAGAAACTCGACTACCTCGTCGACCTCGGCGTCACCGCGCTCTACCTCAACCCGATCTTCCAGTCGGCGTCCAACCACCGCTACCACACGCACGATTACATGACGATCGACCCGCTGCTCGGCGGCGACGGCGCCTTCGACGCGCTGCTGGACGGCTGCAAGGCTCGCGACATCCGCGTCGTGCTCGACGGTGTGTTCAACCATGCCAGCCGTGGCTTCTTCTACTTCAACGACGTGCTGGAGAACGGCGCGGCCTCTCCCTGGGTCGACTGGTTCTACATTAGCGAGTACCCGGTGAACGCCTACGATCACAACCTTCCGCCCGGCTACACGGCCTGGGTCGGCCTCCACGCCCTGCCCAAGCTCAACACCGACAACCCGCAGATGCGCGAGTACATCATGCAGGTCGCTGAGCACTGGACGCGCAAGGGCATCGACGGCTGGCGGCTCGACGTGCCGGACGAGATCACCACCCCCGGCTTCTGGGAGGAGTTCCGCCGCCGCGTCCGCGCCATCAACCCGGAGGCGTACATCTGCGCCGAGATCTGGGAGGCGTGCCCGCAGTGGCTGGGCGGCGAGCATTTCGACGCGTCGATGAACTACCCCTTCACCTCGGCCGCGCTCGCCTTCACCGGCCGCCACCGCATCGACCGCGCGCTGCAGGAGACCCGCGCCTACAATCCGTGGCCCGGCATCGACGGCACGACCTACGCGGACAAGATCGAGCGGCTGCTGGGCCTCTACGACTGGAATGTCGAGACGGCCCAGCTCAACCTGCTGGACAGCCACGACACCGCCCGCGCGCTCACGCTGGCCAACGGCGACCTCCGGACGCTGGAGCTGGCGACGCTGCTGCTCTTTTCCTATCCCGGCGCGCCCTCCGTCTACTACGGTGACGAGATCGGGCTCGACGGCGGTCTGCCGGATCAGTGGGCGCGCAAGGCGTTTCCGTGGGCCGAAGATCGCTGGAATCACGACCTGCGCCGGCACGTCCAGCGGCTGATCGCGCTGCGCCGCGAGCTCCCCGCCCTGCGCGCCGGCACCTACCAGACGCTGGCGGCCAGCGAGGGCAGTTACGCGATGCGCCGGGACGCGGGCGGCATGTCGGTCGTCGTCGCGCTGAACACGAGCGACGAGGCGGACGAGCTGGAGTTGTCCCTCGACGCCCTCGGCGAGGAGCGCTTCCGCGTCGGCGAGCCCATCACCGTGGCGGACGCGACGTTCTCGCTGCCGCCGCGCTCGGCCGCGCTCTGGGTGCGCAGCGACGCGTGAATCCCGGCTGTCGTCCGTCACGCAGGTCGTCTTGCGCCGGTTGACTCCGAGCCCGGCCAGCCGGTGACCGTCACGGTCGGCGGCGACCCCACCGAACGTGACGTCGACATGGTCCGCGCCACCGACGGCGCGCAGCCGCCCAGTTTCCACCGGAGGTCATGCCTGCCACAGGAGCCCCGGGCCATGGTGCCCGGGGACGGTTTGTCACCGAGGCGAATCGAATGAGGACCAAAACGCGGCAGCTGCATCGGTGTCTCACCTGCAGCCGAGACCGGTAGCCTACGCGCCCGCTATCATTCCCGTAGTGATCTCGATCTCTCGCCGTACTCCCCGGAGCATCCTCTCCCGTGCACACCGCCGTCGTCCATCTCCAGGCCGAGCGCACCATGCCGGCCGCCGTCGCCGCGCTCCTGCCGTCTCTCACGGAGACCTTCCGTGGCGACGTCGCGATCCTCCCCGCCTCGCTCGACGCCTCCGACATCGTCGCCGAGGCGGTGCGCGGCCTCCTGCCGCCGGCCGCGAGCTCCTCGATCGTCACCCCGCTCGCCGGCGCCGCGGCCCGGCGCGCGCTCCTTCTGCCCGCCGTGGTCGGCGACTGGACGACGGTGCCGATCGCGGTCGCCGGCGCGGGCGCCGACAGCGTCCTCCTGCCCGGCGCGGTCGCCAGGGGCACGCGGGTGGTCGCCGTCGACGTCGTCGAGGTGGCGCGGCATGGCCCGTTCGTGCTCGACGTCATTGCAAGCTACGTCCATCCCCGGCAGCGTCTCCGGCTCGTGGCCGACCGGCAGCGCTCGAGCCTCGTCGCCGAGGTCGCGAGTGCCGCGCTGCCTGCCCTCTCGGTAATCAGCCTTGGCGTGCCCGGCGGCGCGCTGGTCGCGGTGACGACCGACGCGATCGCGGCCGAGCTGGTTGCGCTGGCGCTCGCCGAGCGCTGCATCGGGCCCTCCCGGGCGTTCACCGGGCCGTGGGAGGATGCGGTCGTCCAGCGGGCAACCGAGCTGCAGCTCGGCGTGCTGATGCCGGCGGGGATCTCGCTCGACCTCCACGGCGCCGCGACGTCCGAGCCGTGGGCCGTCGCGCTCGTCGAGCACCTCGGACAGCGGCTCGGGTTGCTGGCCCGGGAGCGTTAGCGGCGGCGTCGCTGGCACGGGCTCTGCATACTGCCCATCGGCACCCTCTGGTCGAGTGCGGCACGAGGTGCTAGCATTAGGTGCCAACAACACCGAGGAAAACTATCGGACGCTCGACACCGTACATGTGGTACAAGGAGTGAACGATAGGTCTACCCGCACCGAGGGAGAATCACCGTGTTGGCAGAGTTGCTGGAACAACTTCGGGACTGGATCGCCGGCGTCTTCCGCCGGCCGCAGCCGGTTCCGGTGCCAGTGCCCGTCCGGTCCGAGCGCCCCGGCCCGCGCTAGGGGCGATGCCTCGCACGGGGCAGCCGACAGGATGACGCGCTGACGAGAGCGGCACGATGGCCGGTGTGATGCCGGCCCATCGCATGCCGCTCGTTGTGTCTCTGCTTCATGCGCTGCAGCGCAGTCCGGAGGTGAGCGAGTGCCCGGCCATGATGCCGAAGAGTTCGGCGGCGAGCTCTACAACGAGCTCCTCGCCCAGACGGAGTCCAGCTGGAGCCGGTGGACCCACGCGCTCGACCGCGTGCCGGTGACCGCGCTGGCGACGCCCGGCGTGTGCGGCATCTGGTCCGTCAAGGATCTCATCGGGCACATCGCCGTCTGGGACGACGTCGCCACCCAGAAGATCGGCCGCCTTGCCGGCGGCCCGGGCCCCTCCGCCGACGAGGATCTCGACACCTTCAACGGTCGCGAATCGGCGCAGCGGGCCGGTCGCTCAATCGATGACCAGCTCGCCGAGATGCGACGCAACCACGAGCGCCTGCTCGGCGCGCTCGAGGCGGCCTCGCGCGCCAGCGACGACGATCTCGCCCGGGTGCGGGAGTGGATCGCCGCCGACACGTGGGAGCACTATGAAGAGCACACCGCCCAGGTGAACGCGTCCTTCCCCCCGCCCGCCTGATTCCGCCTTGGCACACGTCTCGCATCGCCGGTGGTCCGCCGGACTTGTCCTCTGCCTGCTGCTGCCACTCCTCGTCGCCTGCGGCGGCGGCCAGCCCGCTCACCCCTACTCCGCCACAGTGGACGAGTGCGTCCGGGCGCTCGGCGACCCGCCCACAGCCGTCACCGGCGTTTTCGTCGAGCCGGACGACGGCTATCCTCCCGTCCTCGACGAGCTGAACCACGCTCGCTGCGCGATCGACCTCACGATCTACATGCTGACCGACGATCAGGTCGTCGCCGCGCTCGAGGCGGCGGTCGGGCGTGGCGTGCGCGTCCGCGTCATGCTCGAGCAGCACCCGTTCGGCGCCTTCGGCGACCAGCAGGAGATGTTCGACCGCCTGCGCGATGCGGGCATCGCGGTCGCCTGGGGCCTCACCACCCACCGCTTCACGCACGCCAAGTTCGCGGTCATCGACCGGCGCGTGGCGCTCATCATGAACCAGAACCTCACCCGGTCGGCGTTCGACGGCAACCGGGAGCTCGGGGTCGTCACGACGGAGCCGGAGGCGGTGGCCCAGGCATCCGCGATCTTCGCCCACGACTGGGCGGGGACGTCGTCGGCGTCGATCACCGGGCCGCTCGTCGTCAGCCCGGAGAACAGCCGGGCGCGGATCGTCGCCCTCATCAACGACGCCCGGACGTCGATCGACTTCTATGCCGAAGTCATCACCGACGAGGGCATCCTCGCGGCGCTCCGGGGCGCGTCGCAGCGCGGCGTGCGGATCCGCCTGATCGTCAACGCGTCGTTCGATGACGAGGAGGAAGAGGCGCTCGTCGCGCTCGCGCGGGCGGGCGTGGAGGTTCGACTGATGGACGACCTCTACATTCACGCCAAGACGATGCTCGTCGACGGCGCGGCGGCGCTCATCGGCTCGCAGAACTACACCCCCACCTCGCTCGATCGCAACCGCGAGCTCGGCATGATCGTCCGCGAGCCGGCGCTGGTAAGCCGCGGCGAGTCGGTCTTCGAGCGCGACTGGGTGCGCGCGGTCCCGTCCGGTCCGGTTCCCGTGCCGGCGACCCTTGGCGACGGCGCGATTCGCGGGTACGATTCCCGGGCACCCAGCGCGTTCGAAAACGACTCCGGAAATTGGCCTGTCGAAGGGCTTGACAGCGCCATGACTGTACGTATATAGTGTTCGTACAGTCCCGAGGGGCTGGGCAACTGGCAGAAGCCAGCCGAAGCACACATTGGCGGACATCGCTGCGGGGCTTTGTTCATCACCAGGTGGGCGACGGTGTTCCGGAGGCGAACGGTACGCGTTGCGGGGCGACGTACTGAAACGATCCGGGGCGCGGCGGAACGCTGGCCCGGTCAATCGGGACTTTTCTTTGTGCCCGCGCGAGCATCCGCAACGCCTCCCCTCCTCTTGACCCAGAGCAGAGCGTGAGGGAAAGACCCAACACGATGCGCTCGTCGTCACCACCCCGGTTCACTCCGGAGCGGCCTTCCTCACCACCGTCATTCCGAGCGTGTCGAAGAATCCCCCGGCGCCGAAGCGCCTGTCTCTCGTTGCGGAACCATATGGCCCTGCGGTTCATCCGGCGCACACGCTTCGAGGTGCGCGGCGACGACGCCACCCCCGCGTCCAACACAAACCACTCATTCAGAGCGCCGCGATGAACCCCCCGCTGAGCGCACTGGCCGTCACGCCTGATTCCCGTGAACCATCTGAACCTCCGGGGCAGCGGGCCGAGGGCTCACCCGGGGGCCTGCCACCGCTTCTCGCGCTACCGCGCCATGTCCGAGGTGGCGGAGCCACCGAGAAGCGAAAGGGTCGCTCATGGGCGATTGCGCAGCAATCGAGCGACCAGCAGGGGCGATGCGGCCCCTTCGCTTTTCGTTCCCTGCGGGGAACTCACCCGGGCGAGCCCTCGGCCATGAGCATCCCCGCGACGCCGCGCCGGGTGCGCCGGGCGCACACCCAGCGGGGTGCGCGGCGACGACGGCGGCGCGGCGTCGCGGGGATGCTCATGGCCGAGGGCTCGCCCGGGTGAGTTCCCCGCAGGGAACGAAAAGCGAAGGGGCCGCATCGCCCCTGCTGGTCGCTCGATTGCTGCGCAATCGCC
>DATLHE010000404.1:0-10421 GCA_035540335.1 Thermomicrobiales bacterium
GCTCCATGCCGTGCGCGACGTCTCGTTCGCGCTGCCGAAGGGCGGCGTCCTCGCGCTCGTCGGCGAGTCCGGAAGCGGGAAGAGCACGACCGCACGGATGATCGCCCGGCTCATCCGTCCCACCGCCGGCGAAATTCTCCTCTCGGGCGTCGACCAGCTGGCCCTCGAGCCCCGCCACGCGTCCGACACGTACCGGCGCACCGTCCAGATGGTCTTCCAGGACCCTTTCAGCTCGCTGAATCCGGTCCACACCATCGGCCACCACCTGGAGCGGCCGGTCCGGCTGCATGGCCAGGCGACCACCGGCCGGGACGTCCAGGCGCGAATCCATGAGCTGCTGGCGACGGTCGGGCTGACCCCGCCGGAGGAGGTCGCGGCCCGGTATCCGCACGAGCTCTCGGGCGGCCAACGGCAGCGCGTCGCCCTGGCGCGGGCGCTGGCCGCCCACCCGGAAATCGTGCTGGCGGATGAGCCGGTCTCGATGCTGGACGTCTCGATCCGCATCGACATCCTGAATCTGATGGAGCGGCTGCAGCGCGAGCGCGGCCTGAGTTACCTCTACATCACGCACGACCTGGCGAGCGCCCGCTACATCGCGCCCTCGATCGCCGTCATGTATGCGGGGTATGCCGTCGAGGGCGGGCCGACCGCGGAGCTGCTGCGGGAACCCGCGCATCCCTATACGCGGCGGCTGATCGGCGCCGTGCCGAACCTCGCGCTCGAGCGGCGGCGCGATCCCGCGCGCAAGCGCGCCGTTCCGCCGGTGCTGATCAACCCGCCGCCAGGGTGCCCCTTCGCCGACCTCTGCCCGGCGATGATGCCGCGCTGCCGGGAGGTGATGCCGGGCGTCACCCATCTCACGGACGCCCGCTGGGTGCGGTGTCATCTTTACGGCGAGGGCGAGCCTTCGCCCCACACGAACCGGAGCGAGTGACGTGACCTACCGACTGGGCGTGGATGCCCGCAAGTATCCCGGCGCGACCGGGCTGGGACCGCTGGGCGTCATTGAGGATGCCGCCGGTCATGGCTTCGAGGGCGTCTTTTTCCGCACGATCCTCGACGTCAGCCCCACGCTGGCCCCCGATGTCCTCGCGGACGTGCGTCGGGCGGCCGACCGCCATGGCATGTACATCGAGGTCGGTCTGGGCAAGGTCAACCCCTTCAACACCGCCGAGGCGCCCGAGATCCGCGCGATCGGCGACGGCGACTACCTGCGCGGCATGGCGCGGATGATCCAGGCCAGCCGGGAGATCGGCTGCACCGAGCTCTGGGCCGATACGGCCAACTACCAGCGCTGGGAGTGGGGGATTCACGCCAACGACCGCTTCCGCACCGATGTCACCTGGGAAGACCAGCTCGCCGCGACTCAATCATTCCTCACGCGCCTGGCGCCCGTCCTGCGCGATGCCGGCTGCCGCGTCAACCTCGAGACGCACGAGGAGATCACCACCCACGAGCTCGTCCGCCTCGTCGAGGCCGTCGGTCCCGACGTTGCCGGCATCACCCTCGACCTCGCGAACATCGTCATACGCGGCGAGAACCCGATGGACGCCGCGCGCCGGACGGCGCCGTTTGTGCACCAGACCCACATCCGCGATGTGGTCCTCACGTTCCAGCCCTACGGCCTCGATCGCGACATCCGCGCCTGTGGCGACGGCATCATCGACTGGACGGACGTCCTCCATTCGCTGCGGGAGCACCAGCCGGAGCTCAATCTCTCGGTGGAGACGGTGAGCGGGCCGGGCCGGAACCGGATCGAGATCTTCGACCCGGCCTGGCAGGACGCCCATCCCGACCTCGATGTGCGCGAGCTCATGGATCTGGTCCGCATGGCGCACGAGACCGACCAGCGGATAGCGCGGGGCGAAATCCCCGGCCGCGACGACTACTACCCGCCGGATGGGCTCGACGCCGAGGGGCAGATCGCCTTCGTGCACCGCTGTCACGCGCACCTGCGCGATGTCATGGCGGCGCTGGAGCTGGCGGAAGCCGACCGCGAGGAGATGCGCGTCTCATGAGCACCGTCGAGTCGGACGAGCTTCGCGTGCTGGTCGTCGGGGCCCATCCGGACGAGGCGGACATGTACGCCGGGGGGACCGCGGCGCTGTTCGCGCGGGCCGGCCACGCCGTCAAGTTCGTGTCGCTGACCTGCGGCGACGCCGGCCACCACGAGCTGGGCCGCTATGAGCTGGCGGCGCGGCGCTATCAGGAAGCTCAGGAGGCGGCCCGTCGGCTGGGCGTGCTGGAATACGAGGTGCTCGACGCGCACGACAGCGAGCTGATGCCGACGCTGGAGACGCGCAAGCGCGCGATGCGGGCGATCCGCGAATGGCGCGCCGACATCGTGATCGGCCTGCACCCGGACGGCGGCGGGCATCCGGACAACCGTGCCGCGGGCATCGCCGTCGAGGAGGCGATGGCCTTCGTCACCAACCGGAACGCCATGCCGGACGTCCCGCCGCTTGAGAAGCGCCCGGTCCATCTCTACATGATCGACTACATCTCGATGCGGGTACATCGCCATGACGTCGTGATCGACGTCGGGCCGACGATCGAGGAGAAACTACTGGCGTGCGACGCGAACGCGTCGCAGTTCTATGAATACTCCGCCCGTCAGTATTGCGACCCCGCGGATGTGCCGACGACCTGGGAGGGGCGCCGGGCGTTCATCCTCGAGCATTGGGCGGACACGATGTACGCGCTGCCGGAAATGCGGGAGACGCTGACCGCCTTCTACGGCGCCGGGCACGCGGCGACGGTCGAGTTCGCGGAGACGTTCCAGTTCTCGTCGGAGAGCAGCATCCCGGACGCCGACGCGATCCGCGCGATCTTCCCGGTGCTGCCGCGTGCTGCCGTGCCCGCGTCGTCGTAACGGTGCGGGAGGGCAAAGTTGCCCCCCCAAATAATCAACCCATACGGAATCCGGGTGAACGGCGAACGTCTTGGCGCGCGAGGACGTGGCCCTGCGGGCCATCGGGCCGACACTCGTTGCGGTCGGCCCCTACGACGGCATGCGCACCGATCTGCCCGATTCCGTGTCAGGCGAGCATCGGGAAGCATTGGTGCATGCGCTCGCGGTCGGGCACGCCGAAGCGGGGCGAGAACTGGAACGTCTCCGCGTACCGGATGGCGCGGGCCCGCTCTTCCCCGTACCACGCGGTCGCGCCGGGCCGCATGTCCGGCTGGATCTCCATGAACTCCGCCCAATGGTCGAGAAGGTAGCCCCGCTTGGCGTCCCATCCCTGGGGCACCTCGTGCAGGAAGCCGCGCCCGTGCGGCGCGAACTCGTAGAACTGGGTGGCGTGGGCGTCGCAGGCGAGCAGCTTCTGCTCGATCGTCTCCCCCACGTCGACGACGACGTCGTGCCGGTGCTCCGCGCACGAACCATAGTCGGGCATCAGCAGGTGCAGCGGTTGCCGGGCAAGCGCCGGCACATCCGGCAGCAGGTTCCGCAGCGTGCTGAACTGGACGGCGTCGACCGTGGCACGGCCGGACGCGCGGTGGTCGGGATGGCCGTCCGGCAGGTAGTGGAGACTGATGACCACATCGGCCCGCCACTCCCGGAGCACGCGCAGCACTTGCAGGCGCGTCTCCAGCGTCGGCATCAGCTCCCCATCATGGGTGGCGAAGATCTCGTACTCGCGCACACCGAGGCGCCGCGCGGCCTCGTCCGCCTCGCCCTTGCGGCGGGTGGCGAGCGCCTCCCGGTCCATCAGGTGGTGGCCGGCGTCGCCGCAGGTCAGCGACACGAACTTGACGGGGTGCCCGGCCCGCGCGAACAGCGCCGCCGTCCCCCCGGCGTACATGTCCGCCTCGTCCGGATGGGCCGCGATGACGATGATTCTCAACTGCTGCGCATCACCCTCTACCACGTCGGTCGTGTCCTTTCCCATGCAACGCACGCGATGCCGGCACAACGAGCGGCTGGGTGATCCCGTCGACCCGCCCAACGTCCCGGCGAATGGATAGCATCATCATTGATGATGAGCACATTGTCTGGACGCGCTGAGGCGCTGTCAACATGGAGCCTCAGGCGCCCGATGGGGTCATCTGTTCGCCGTGCGTGCGCGCCACGCCGTTGCTCTCCGGAAACTCCTCGTTGCGGTACCGCTCGACGGCGGCGATGAGCTTGTCCATGTGTGCCGCCATGATGGCCGTGGCCTCGTCCGGTCGGCGCTCCTGGATCGCGCGGGCGAGGTGCAGGTGATCGCCGAGTTGATCCAGCGTCGCGCCGGCGTCCAGCGAAATCTCTTCCAGCAGCTTCTCCAGCGGGTCGTTGGACGGGTCGAGCAGCAGCAGCGCCACCGCGCCGATGATGCGGTTGTGGGAGGCCTCGGCGACCAGCCGGTGGAAGCCCATCGAGCGCTCCGTCGTGTTGTCCAACCGGTCCTCGCGCGCGTGGTTCGCCGCCTCCGCCAGCGCGGCGAGCTCGTCGTCGGAGGCGCGCAGCGCGGCGAGGCGGGCGGCCTCGACCTCGACCATGCGACGCATGTGCAGCAGGTCGATGAGGTCCGAGACGTCGGTAACGTTGATCGCCCGCCAGATCTTGGTCTGATGGTCATACCGCCGCTGCTGGTCGTCCAGCTCTTGCAGCCGGAGCCTGCCCGCCTCGGTCAGCGTCCGGCCCCGGGTGGCGCCGAGCAGCTGCGTGTGCCCACTTTCGTCGAGCTGGCGCAGGAAACGGCCGGCGGTCGCTTCCGCCCCGGGAAGCCCGGCGTCCCGCCAGGCCCGTGCCAGCCGGGCCGCCCCAACGGGCTCCTCGGACTGCTCCAGGAGCCTCAGCGCGATCTGTTCGGAGCGCTCCGTACTGTTGGACTCCACCACCACTTGCTCCTGTCCGTGCTGCTCGTTCGAATGCGTGTTCCCTGCCTCGATATTATCATCATCATTGATGAGGATAGAGGGCATCGCCGACCGCGACTTGTGCGCCGCGACCAAGGTGCCCGGTGTGCCGCGCCCGGGCGGCGGCCTGTTGCCCGGCAATCGTTGCGCCCCGGCAATGGAATTGCTACGCTCACCGGAGTATGGTTTCCGGCATGGGTGCCAGGGCTCGGTGGCCCGTGCCGGACGCTGTCACGCGTCGTTACGGCATGCGCGTCGCAGCCGGTGCAGAGATGTCTGCCGCCAGCACGGGCATCCGCATCTCCTCAACTTAACTGACCGGGTCCTCGTATTGTAAAGGCGGAACACAGGGTGGTTGCTACGAAATCTCAGGAATCGGCCGCGACGGGCACATCGAGCGATGGCACGCCGGTCACCAATGGCGTCGCGGTCGAGCAGTTCGTCTCCGTCGCCGACACGATCCAGCCCACGATCAAGGTGCACGGCCGGCCGCGCGTCGTCGTCATCGGCGGCGGCTTCGCCGGTCTCAACGTCGTCAAGGGGCTGAAGAACGCCGACGTCGATATCACGCTCGTCGATCGCCGGAACCATCACCTCTTCGCGCCGCTGCTCTACCAGGTGGCGACGGCCCAGCTCTCGCCGGCGAATATCGCCCAGCCGCTGCGCGGCATTCTCAAGGGCCAGAAGAACGTCTCGGTGCTCCTCGACGAGGCCACCGACATCGACATCGACCAGAAGCAGGTGGTCCTCGCCCGGCAACACGCTCCGCTACGACTACCTCGTCGTCGCGGTCGGCGCGACACACTCCTACTTCGGCCACGACGAGTGGGCGGAGGACGCCCCGGGCCTGAAGACGCTCGAGGACGCCACCACGATCCGCCAGCGCATCCTGCTCGCCTTCGAAGCGGCCGAGCGCGAGACCGACCCGGCCAGGCACCAGGCGCTGCTGACCTTCATCGTCATCGGCGGCGGCCCGACCGGCGTCGAGCTGGCCGGCGCGATCGGCGAGCTCGCCCATCACACGCTGCCCAAGGAGTTCGACAACATCGACTCCCGCTCGGCGAAGATCCTCCTTCTCGAGGGCCTGCCGCGCATCCTGCCGATGTTCCCGGAGAAGCTCTCCGAGCAGGCGAAGCAGGACCTCGAGAAGCTCGGCGTCGTCACCCGCACGAACTCGCTGGTCACCAAGGTCGATGACGCCGGTGTGAACATCGGCGAGGAGCGCATCGACGCCAGCACGGTCATCTGGGCCGCCGGAGTCCAGGTCTCGGCGTTCACGCGCAAGCTGGCAGACCTCGCTCAGCTCGACCGCGCGGGCCGCGTGCCGGTCGAGCGCGAGCTGCACGTCGCCGGTCACCCCGAGATCTTCGTCATCGGCGACGCCGCCGGCGCCAAGACGGCCGAGGGCAAGCCCCTGCCGGGCGTGGCGCCGGTCGCCATGCAGGAGGGCCGCTGGGTGGCGAACAATATCCAGCGCGCAATCAAGGGCGAGGCGTACACCCCGTTCGTGTACAGCGACCGCGGCAGCATGGCGACGATCGGCCGCAACCTGGCCGTCGCCGATATCAAGGGCATGCAGTTCAGCGGCTTCCTGGCGTGGCTGATGTGGGCGGTGGTCCACGTCGCCAACCTCGTCGGCCTCCGCAACCGCGCGCTCGTCATCGCGCAGTGGCTGTTCAGCTACTTCCGCTACAACCGCCACGCCCGGCTCATTACCGGCGAGCTGAAGAACCTCAAGTAGCCCTGAGCGACATCACACGAAGCAGAAACCGGGGAGGAGCAAACGCTCCTCCCCGGTTTCTGCTTCTCCAATGGCTCCCGGATTCGTTGGCACGCCGAGGGGAAGTATCGGCCAAGGTCGGCCCTTGTGGCCGACCTTGGCCGCAAGCAGGAGGTCGGCCACCGCCCGGAGCTGCGGCCCGCCGGGGCAGGGCCGACCGCACGGAACACAATCTCTGCGTTTCGGAGAGTCGCTCTCGGGCGGGAGAAATCAGGAGGAGTCGACCGCATCCCGACACGCACTTGGGGTCCCGCTGAATATGCCGCGTGTCGATCAAAACTCCCCGACGAGCGCGATCTCCATCTCCAGCTCGTACCCGGTTTGTCGCCGGACCTCGTCCCGTGCCAGCCCGGCGAGATCGAGCACGTCGCGCGCGGTGGCGCCCCCGACGTTGACGAGAAAGTTGGCGTGCTTCGGCGAGATCTGCGCGCCGCCGATCCGGTGCCCCTTCAGCCCGGCCTGGTCGATCAGTCGCCCCGCCCCGACGCCCTCGATCTTCTTGAAGACCGAACCGCAGGAGGGGAACGCCTCGACGGGCGGCTGCCGCTCCGCCCGCCACGCCAGGTTCGCGGCCGCCTGCGCCCGGATCGCCGCCTCCGGCTCCTGCGCGAGCGCGAACGTCACGTCCAGCACCACGATCTCCTCGTGATGCAGGCGGCTGTCGTCATACCCGAACGCGAAGTAGTCGCGGTCGACGACACGGCGCTCGCCGGCGCTGTCGAGAATCTCCGCCGACTCCACGACATCCTCGATGAAGAGCGTCCTGACCCGGTCCGGGGCGAGGAAGTGCAGGTTCTGCCAGATCGCGCCGCCGACGCTGCTCGGGATGCCGGCGAAGTGCTCCAGCCCCGAGAGGCCCGCCGAAGCCGTCAGCTCGATCAGCTCGGCGATCGTCGCCCCGCTCTCAGCGGTCAGGCGCGTGCCGTCCCGCGACGTGTGGGTCGCCCGATTGTGGATGACGAGGCCGCGGAAGCCACGGTCGCCGATCAGGACGTTGGCGCCCGTGCCGAGCAGAAACCAGGGGACGCCCGCCTCGCGGGCGGCCAGCACCGCGGCGGCGAGCTCGTCCTTGGAATGGACGGCGACGAACAGGTCGGCCGGCCCGCCGATCTGGTAGGTGGTCAGCGGGGCGAGGGCGACGTCGTGTTGGAGGTTGGGTAGGCGAAGGCTCGTAATCATGTATCGAAGTGTACCCGGATGGCGGCGGAGGCGTGCTCAATCGTACGGGTCGACACCATGTCGACCCCAGTTGAGAACAGTTGTCCGGACGAGGCCCGTCGTACGGGCGGGCCATGGCCGAGCCCTTCATGTCCGCCCCTGGCAGCCGGACGCGGCCCCGCGCTCGCGGGGCCACGATCTACGGATAACTCGTGCGATCCAGCGGGTTCGTGCCCGCGGCAACCTCGTTGGAGTCGTTGACGCCGTCGCCATCGGTGTCGTTCATGCCGGAGTTGGTGCCGATGCGCGCCTCCTGGGCGTCCGTCAGCCCGTCGCCGTCGCTGTCGAGGCTGGACTCCGCCGGTGGCGGCGTCGGCGCCTGCCCGGGCGCCGTCCGGGGGTCCGTCCCGTTGTTGATCTCGACGCCGTCGGGCGTGCCGTCGCCGTCGCTGTCGGCGCTCGTCGGGTTCGTCTCGTAGATGTAGACCTCGGCGCCGTCGCTGACGCCGTCGCCATCGGTGTCGGCGACCATCGGATCGGTGCCGTAGACGAGCTCGCCGCCGTCGTAGAGCAGGTCCTCGTCGGTGTCCATCAGGCGCGGATTGGTGCCGTACGTGTTGATTTCCTCGCCGTCGCTGATGCCGTCGTCGTCCGTGTCCGGGTTGGCCGGGTCGAGGCCGAGCTCGACCTCCCGCGCGTTGGTGACCCCGTCCTCGTCATCGTCCGCCGTATCCGGCGTCGGCTCCGGTGTTGGCGGCACGGCGGTGGGCTCCGGGGTCGGTGGTACCGGCGTTGGTGTCGGCGTGGGCGGCACGGCGGTCGGGACCGGCGTGGCCGGCGCCGGCGTCGCCCGTGGCGTCGCGGCAGGCACGGAGGAGCCGGCGTAGGCCGCGTAGACCACGCTGCCGTCGGCGATCGCGGTGATCTCCAGCTCACCCGCGAAGGCGCCGGCCTCGCCTGAGCGCAGAGGCGTCTCCTCGCCGGCGGCCGCGACGGTCACCTCCCCGCGGAAGACATAGACGCCGGTCGGGATGGCGCCCGCGGGGATGGTCGTCGTCTCGCCTTCAGCGATGACGTCGCGCAGCAGGTCGAGGTCCCTGTCGCCTTCCGGCACCGGGAACGCCGCGCTGGTGAAGACATCCTCCGCGCTGCCCGCGGCCGGCCTCGCGTCGCCGGAGATCAGCTGGATGAAGAGAAAGTCGTCGGGCGCGCCGAACGTCTCGGCCGTCACCTGCGCACCGGCGTTGAGCATCAGCGCCTCGCCGCCGGCCAGCCGCTGGCGGCTCCCCGTGTCGACATCGCTTAACAGCAGCGGCGTGTTCTCGGCGATCGCGAAGCCGGGGACCGTGACGGTGATCGGGTCGCCGCCCGCCTCGGCGACAAGCCGGGTGATGTGCCAGCGGCCGTTGCTGTCGGCCAGCGTGGCGACCCCGTGCGCCACCACCGAGGCATGCCCGGTCGCGGGCGAGGGGCCGGCCGGGCCGAGCCCCTGCGCGAGCACGGTCGCCAGCGACGGCACCGCGAGGACGAGGACGGCGACGAGCGCGGCGAGCCGCCGGCGCGACCATCGCTCCCGGCGGAGCCCGGCGGGCCATGGACGGCCGGCGGACGGGTGGGCATTCGGCATGGCGGTGTCCTTTGCGCCGATCAGGCGTCGTACGGGCGTGCGCCCAGCGTGGCGGCAGGGTTGTTCAGGGGGAACCCTATAGGCGGGGCGGCGTGTGCGTCAAATGGGTGCCGGGTACGGCGACGCCGCGACCGGAGCTCCGGTCGCGGCGTCGCGCGGATGTGCTGCGGCGACGACTGCGGGCTAGCCGCGCGCCTTCTCGTAGTTCTGGTTGGCGACGTCCCAGTTGACGACGTTCCAGAACGCCTGCAGGTAGTCGGGGCGCTTGTTCTGGTACTTGAGGTAGTACGCGTGCTCCCAGACATCGACGCCGACCACCGGGGTCTGGCCGTCGGTCAGCGGGCTGTCCTGGTTCGGCGTGCTGACGACCGCGAGGTTGCCGCTGCCATCGACCACGAGCCACGCCCAGCCGGAGCCGAAGCGGCCGGCGCCGGCGGCGTTGACCTGCTCCTTGAGCGCGTCGACGCTGCCGAACGTGCTCGTGATCGCCTCGGCCAGCGCGCCGGTCGGCTCGCTGCTGCCGCCCGGGGTCAGGAGCTCCCAGAAGAACGTGTGGTTGACGTGACCGCCGCCATTGTTGCGGACCGCGGTGCGCTTGCCCTCCGGCACCTGGTTGAGGTTCCTGACCAGGTCCTCCGCGCTCTTGGAGGCGAGGTCGGTGCCCTCGACCGCCTTGTTCAGGTTCGTGACATACGTGCCGTGATGCTTGTCGTGATGGATCTCCATCGTCTTGGCATCGATGTACGGCTCCAGTGCGTCAAATGCGTACTGAAGGGGAGGAAGTTCGAACGCCATGTGGCTGATCTCCTTGTCCTGATGACACGAAATGGAAAGACACATCCCAACCCTGCGGCAGGGCTGCGTCCTTCCGCCAACGCAGCCATTGTCGCAAGGTTCCGGCCATGAGTCGAGACAACCTGACCCTACTGGCAGGGTTCGCGACGGCGCCCGCGCCCCGGATCGAGCCCGTTAGCAATGCTTGGGGAGAAGCCGGTCCGCCAACCCGCCAAGCAC
>DATLHE010000405.1:0-6102 GCA_035540335.1 Thermomicrobiales bacterium
CCTGCCGCTGCCCCTCGCCGTAGCGCGCCATCGCTGGCTCTCGGTCGCGCTGGAGGCGACCTGCGCGGTCTTCTTTGTCTGGGTCGTCAGCGGCTGGATTAATGGCGATACGGATTCGCAGGGCGATGAGCCCGTCCTGACGGTGTTGACCTATAACCTCGGAGATGGGCTGGCGACGCCAGAGGCGCTCGTGCCCTATCTCCGGAATAGCGGCGCCGACGTGATCGGGCTCGTGGAAGTCACGCCGCACGTCGCCGATGCCTTGGCGTCCCAATTGGGGAACGAGTATCCCTACCAGGAAGTGCGCGGGCTCGGCATCCCGGGCAAGGGCCTGCTGAGCCGCTACCCGATCGTCGACGCGGAATGGCTGGAGCTGAATCCGGGCCGGCCCGACCTCAGGGCCACGCTCGATGTGTCGGGGACTCGCGTCACAGTCTTCGTCGTCCATCCCCCACCTCCGCACCTGACGTCGACCGGTATCCAGCCCCGCCGGGGGACCGAGGAGCAGTTCGATCGACTCATCGATCTCTTCGCGCAGACGGAGGGGCCGCTGCTGGTCGTTGGCGACTTCAACGTCACGCCGCTGCACGACAGGTATCATCAGCTGGAGTCGCTTGGGCTTGTCGACGTCTTCGGCGCAGTCGGCGAGGGACCGGGGTTCACCGTGCCGGCCGCCATATCCACGGATGCCGGCCCTCAGGCAACGCCACACACGTTTGCGCTCCCGCCGCTGATGAGGATCGACTATATCTGGGTGTCACCTGAGTGGCAGCCGCACGAGGCATGGGTCGGCGAAGGTGCGGGTTCCGACCACCTACCAGTGCTCGGCACGGTGTCACTGGGCAGCTGAGGTGGCGCCAACCGGCGCTCCCGCGACGGCGGCCCGTCGCGCGAGGTAGATCGGCCTGAAACGATCGTAGAGCGTGACCAGCAGCGTGATCAGCAGCAGGAAGAACAGCGTGTTCCCGAGGTGGATGGATCCGTCAGCACGTCTCAGGACCAGACTCGAAAGAACCACCAGCCCGGTGTTGACGACCGCCATTGCGACGAACTGTTGCAGCATCGTCGTCCACCCCGTGCCGCGCCGGACCAGCCACTCGCTGACGACTGTGTTGGCGAAGATGAGCAGCGTGACCCCCAAGGCCACCTGCACTCCGGTCGCCTCCATGTCGGGCAGGATCTGCGAGAAGATCACGCTGACGAGCGAGATCATGGCCACCTTCTCGAACAGGCTGCTATCGAACACTCGGCGCGGTGGCAACGTCGTCATGGCGGCCCGGATGGCCGGATCGGCGAAAGGGTCCGGAACCCGCAGCTCCGGACGCCTGTCCGCTGGTGGCAGGCGCCGCGTCACGATCCACCACGCCGCAATGAGCAGGATCGCCACCAGCGTGATCAGAATCGGCCAGGAGTTCGGGCGCTCCGCCATCTCGTCGGTGAAATCGAGCTGCGCCACATGGATCCAGTATTCCTGCGGCAGCTTGATGACGATCCAGATCGCGGCCACCGCGCCGATCACCAGGCGTCGTCCCATCCGTATGGGATCCCACCGCAGGCGCACGGCCTCGTAGAAGATGAAGAAGTACTCGAATGTGTTGGGGAAGATGACGAGCAAAGCCCGGACGTGGGTGAACTCGAACAGCAACACGCCCACCAGCCGGTAGTAGAGCAGGAATCGGCTGGCATTGAATGCGTCGTTGTTTGTCCAGTTGCGCAACGTCGAGAGGTAGGCGATCGTGAGGTAGTAAATGTCGAGCGCCTTGTCGTATCCCTGATAGTTCGTGAGGTCGAGATCGGTAAACTTCTGGAAGATCGACTGGTCCATGCCGTCCAGGACCAGGCATGCGAGAACGGCGGGCAGGGGGAAATACGGAATCGCCAGCGGGAGTCCGAACCGCAGGCCAAGCACGAGCAGGAAGATCAACACATCGATCGTATGACTACTCACCGGCCCACGCCCCCATCACGAAACCTCCGGGATCTCGTCCTGGCTACCGCGCCGACGCCCACGTCGTCGGGATGTCGCTTCCGCCCTCCCTGCTGATCCGGCCCGAGAACTTGGCCATCAATGGCGTCGGCACGATCTTGCCGGCGACCAGGGCTTCGCCTTGGCGAAAACTGGCGGACTGCTGGATGAGCGAGGCGGACACGAAGGAGAACGTCGACGCCAGGTGCGCCAGGTCTCCCGACGAGTTCATGCGCATCAGGACCAGGTTGTCGCACTGGCTCAACACGTTCGCGTGCAGCTTCTGCGGCCGCTGCGTCGCCATGAGGAGATAGAGCCCGAACTTGCGTCCCTCTCCCGCGATGCGGACGGCCAGATCGGTCGCCGCGGCCGTAAAGGGATCGGGAGGATCCTGCGCGCAGATGTTGTGGGCTTCGTCGGCGACGATCAGGATGGGTTGGCGCCGTTCACGCTCGTTCCACAGATGCTCCAGCATCCCCGATGCGATGAGCGACTTCTCGGCCGCATTGCTGAATCCGCCCACATCGAGGACCAGCGCCCTCCACGTGCCCTGTGATCCGATGGCATCGGCCAACGACGGCTCATCCCGCTCGGCCCAGAGATCCCACCCGGCGACGCCGAGATTGGAGATGCGCAGCGCGAGCCGGCGGCCCTCGGTCGAAAGATCGGCTGCGGCTGCATCGCGGATGTCCGCGAGCGAGTACGCCGCCCGGCCAAGCCGCTCGACTGTCGATCGGAGGGAGCTGTACTCCTCCAGATCACTGAGCGGATCGATCTGGAGCACCATGCCCTGGACAATTGGCGCCAGATCGCTGAACCGCACACGCAGGGCGTTCCCGGCGACGGTTCCACGCGGCACCGGTCGCAACAGGTGCACTCCGGCCGCGGCGTCCATATATCGCTGGCGTACCGCTCCGTACATCTCGGCGTCCATCTCGCCGCCCATCCGGCCGGCGACCTCCTCAAACGCCGGAACCTCGCCGAGCCGCACGAAGTCCGAGTTGGGATCGATGATCACGATTCGCAGGCTGGTGTCCATCAGGAGGCGCTCAAGGATGACGCCAAGGGAGAAGGTCTTGCCCGATCCCGATTGCCCGCAGAGGAAGGTGTGCCGATCAAAGCCGGACGCCAGGAGCCTCGCCCGCGCCTGCCCCGTCCCCGTGCGCAGGACGCCGATGTCCAGGGAGACCCGGTCGCCGATGCGGGCGCTGAGATAGCGCTCCACCTCCGCATCATCGGCGAGCGCGATCTGCGCATCCTCGAACAGGTCCGCCGGTGAGACCTCCTCCACCCGATCGCCCACCAGGCGCCCCAGCAGGACACCCTCGCCATCGACGCGCCTCAGGCGCAGCCGGTAGGCCGTCTGGGCAACGCGAATGTCGCTCCCGCCGATACCGAGCCCCGCATCGCCCTCGACGTTCAGCTCCGGTCCCTCGTACTCGATGACCTTTCCCGAGAGGACCTGCCCCAGGTATCTGGTGCCATTCGACGTCGTGAGCCGCACATACGCTCCGGTCGGGATATCGGCGACGATCGGCGCCTGGAAGCCGAAGACATGGCCATCGGCCGAATGAGCCAGGGGGTCGACGGCGAGCCTCTGCCTCAGATCCTGTCGAATGCCCCGTACGTTCTGCCGGTAGGAGTCGACGGCAGCATTGGAATCCGGTGCTTCCATGATCGTTGACCGCCTCGTATCGCTGACGCTCCGCCGGGACGAGCCATGGGCGTCGTTGACCATGTCGCCGCGCACGCGGCCGTCGACACCGTACTGGGCAGAAACGCCCAAACTCTCTGTTGTTGAGGGTATGGCGGCCCGGGATCAGCGAGGGAGGGCCGCAAGGGTGCAAAAACGATGCACCCCCGGGACCGGATGCCGGGGCGATGAACGACCTCATGATGCCGGCGCTCCGCCTTCCCGGAGCGCCGGCATCATCGTGCTGGTGGGGGCGAAGGTGTATTCGGCACATGCCCCGCGCCCTCGCCGTCTCAACAGAGGCCGATGTCCACCCCCTGGAAGGTGACCGGACCGACCAGCTGCGCGGAGATCTTGCCGCTCATGTGGTCATCCGCGAACTGCCCCGTGCCGGCAACGACGACGAAGGTGCCGGTCGCGTGTCCCGACTTCAGGTCCGCGTGGCCTGTATAGCGAAGCGTGATCGACGAGCCACCGTCGGGACTGGACGCCGTCAGCGTTCCGTTGATGTCGGCCCGTTGCGTGAAGTTGTTGATGACAAGATCCTGGACGCCGTTGACCGCATAGCCGGCCAGCCGGCCGTCCTGGTACGAGCCCAGGACACCGCTGTCACGGACGATCGTTGTCTGTCCATGGGTCACCTGGTCACCGGGGTTCGCGGGATCGGTGAGGACGACAAAACTTGACTGGCACGAGGCGGAAGCAGCCGCCTCTGCGGGCCCGAACGTGATCGCGACGAGTGCAAGAAGGACCGATGCCGCAATCGCGAGACGCGCGAGTGACATGACGCGAAACATGACGCACCTCCAAGGCTCGATGAACTGGGCATGTCGTCGAGCCTTGCGGGACCTGACGTGCTCACGTCGGGGGGAGGATATCCGTGCTCGCGATGCCCCGCGCCGGAGTCTCCCATTCGGCTCATCCGGTGAAACGGGAGAATGGGCGGATTGGATCACCGCAACGGTTGCGGCATGGCCTGTGTGGAGATGCCTCGGTGTCGGGTCACGACGTTGTGTGCGGGCCGCCGAGCGACCGCCTTGTTCTCGTCCAGGCTCAGAGCTGACCTCTGCCCGCGAGCCGTCGGAGTGGCGTGGATCCCATCGAGCGACGCGCTCCTTTCTTCGAGCGTCGCATCGCCCTACAATTCTGGACAGACTCGACCCATGGGCACCGTGCCGACGATCGCCGCTTCCCAGCGACGTGCCGTCGGGGCGGCTCTCCGGAAAGTGAGACGCATGGGAGCCCCAGAGATCACCAGGGACCAGCGGGAGATGGTGGTGGTGCTGCTCGCGAATGCGCTGCGCAAGGACGCGCATCTCAGGGCACGCATTCAGGACACATCCGGCGAGGACTCTCCCCTGCGCGCCAGTCTGACGCGGCGGCGCGCGGAGTCGTCACAGCGTTATGTCGATGGCATGCGCGATCTCCTGCGCGTGCTGTTCGCCGATGGTCACGCGGTGACCGAGGCGTGCCTGGAAGAGGCGCGGACGTTGGCGGCCAGCCCCACACCGCACCGGCTGACCGGGAGCAACGGCCGAAACGACCACTGACCGGGGGCGCGCGAGTAGCGGCCCGGTGTCTCCAGGCCGCCGTTGGCGCGCGACATCAGGACGCCGCGGGATGTTCTGGTTGAACCGGAAGAGATTTCCCGGATCGTACGTTCGCTTCACCTGCCACAGCCACTCGAACGTGCCGGCGGCGTGACGTCGCCCGGGCGATCACCCTGCACACCGAGAGCCTCGGCATCCGCTCGGCGTTCGGCGACCGGCTTGGCTGCATCACGTCGATCGAGGTTATCGCGGCGATGGCCATGGCGCTGGGCCATGCCCAGCCCGCGCGGCGACTCTACCGCACCGCCGAAGCGCTCCGGGACGCGCTCGGCACGCCGGTGGCCCCTGCGGACCGCGACCGCCACGAAGTCATCCTGGCCCAAGCACAGGAGCAACTGGACACCGACACGTTCCGGGAGTCGCTGGTTGCCGGACAACGCGCGAGCGCCGACGAGGCGGTGGAGGGCGCCCTCACCATCCTGCGAGCGATGACCGTGCCGTTGGCGGACGCCTGAGGGCGAGTTGACGGAACGACGATCGACCGCTATCGTCGGATCAATTACTCCTGAACAATTGATCACGGATATGAACGATCGTTGGGTGACGCGGAAGGGCCGACCCATGAGCCACCACGACGTTTCATCCCCACAATTGCCACCTTCCTCTCCCGCGACCCGGCAGACCCCGGTGAAATCGGCGAGCCGCGTGCTCGACGTGATCGAGTGGCTGGCGGCCGCGCCGGACGGTCTCGTCTTCAGCGACCTCGCCCGCCATCTGAGCCTGCCCAAGAGCAGCCTCCACGGCCTGCTGATGGTGCTCACCGAGCGCGGCTATGTCGCGTTCGACCCGGAGCGCCGAACCTACTCCCTCGGCATCCGCGTCTGGGAGGCCGG
>DATLHE010000406.1:0-3820 GCA_035540335.1 Thermomicrobiales bacterium
AGCGCCCGGCCGACGTCAAAGCGCTTGCAGGTGAAGAGCACCGCCGCGAAGAACCTCGGCTTGCTCCACACGTAGAGCGAGATGCCGGAGTCGATGAGCGGGATGAACGCATCGAAGCCCTGGTTCTCGGGCTTGCCGAGACCCGCCGGGTCGTGGACGATCGGCGCGCCGTAGGTGCGAAGCTGCAGCGCCGCGGCGATCCCCGTCAGGTAGCCCTCCACGGCGTCGCGGTCGACGTCCGCGGTGAAATAGCCCTCGATGAGGAGCCGCTGGCGCAGTATGTCTGGTGCGAGATCGCGCACGATGACCTTCCCGGCTCAGGCCTGAGCCTCCGCCAGCTTGGCGTCCTTCTCGCGAGCACGAGCCACGGCCGGCCGTCCGTTGACGCGCTCGACGTATGACTGAATCGGCGGGAGCGCGGGCACCAGCTTGAACGCCGTCGTCCACGCGAGCGCCACGCCCCAGAGCACGTCCGCCGCCGTGAACCGATCACCGAAGAGGTATGGGCCGCGCGCGAGCTGTCCCGTCAACGCGCCGAGCATCGTGTCGTAGTCACCGTAGGGCGAAGTCGCCATCGGTGCGGGCGCGCGCTGCTGCGAACGGTCGATTACGGCCGGCTCGAACGACGACCCATAGAAGACGAGCCAGCGCAGATACGGTCCCCGCAGCGGATCGCCGATCGCCGGGGCCAGTCCAGCCTCGGGAAAGAGGTCAGCGAGGTAGAGATACACGGCGGGTTGCTCGGTGACCACCGCATCGCCATGGCGGATCGCCGGCACCTTGCCCATCGGGTTTATAGCCAGGTACTCGGGCTTGCGCTGCTCCCCGATCTTGAGATTCAGCACCTGCAGATCGTAGTCGCAGCCCAGTTCTTCGAGCAGCGTGAGCACGCCGGTCGAACGGCTGTTTGGTGCGTGGAAGAACGTCAAGCGCCGTTTGTCGGTCATGGCCAGCGTCCCTGTGTCAGCCTCGGATCACCGTGATTCTGGATGACGCGGCGCGACGAAATCCAGCGCGACCCAGAACCGCCAGGGCCGCGCCGCCCAGTACGCGCCCGAGTAATCGATCCCGACGCGCGGCCCGCGGCGCAATGCATGTGCGGGAACCGTGATCCCGCGGTCCTCGACCCAGATGCGCCCCGACGTCGTCGCGTCGAGGCCATCGAGACGCTGGTCGATGCCCAGGTGCCGGGCGACCCGCCCCGGCCCGGCGACCGGCTCGGGCGCGTCGGCCGTGCCGGCCAGCACGCCCCGCACCAGCACGGCTTCCGGGCGGCCTGCCCCGGCGGTGGCGAAGTTGAGCAGCCAGTGCAGGCCGTAGACCAGGTACACATAGGTCGTTCCACCCTCGCCATAGAGCGGTTCGACTCGTCGCGTCCGGCGTCCCCCACGAGCATGCGACGCGAGATCCTGCGGCCCCTTGTACGCCTCGACCTCGGTGATCATCGCCGACCGGATGCGGCGGCCGTGCCGGTGGACGATGAATTTTCCGAGCAGGTCGCGGGCGACCGTCAGGGTCGGACGATTGAACACATTGCGTCCGAGACGTGCGGGCGCCATGCCCGGCGGTCCGAGCAACTGCCCGGCCGCTACCGCTCCGTTCAGGCGACGCCGAGCAGCGATCGTGGCAGCCTCGGACGGCGCCGTCAGAGCTAGGCGAGGAGGCCCCGGTGGGCCTTCTTTTCCTTCTTCGCCGCGCGCTTCTCCTCCGGAGTCTTGAGCGGCTTCTTCTTCGTTTCTTTCCTCTTATCCATACCCTTGCTCATCTGCGCCTCCGTCGGGGGTCGCCCCGGTCGATCGCCCTATGCCCAAGGATACTCCCGCCCTCGCGGCCAGTGCGCCGATGCAGCAAACTTGCCAAATGCGGGGCGCCGTCGCGGCCCTCCGCACCCTTGCCGTCGGGTCCGTCCGGGGAGTTGTCTTTGTTCGGTCGTTTCGAGAAGCTGGTCTATCCCTATCCGGACGGCGCGTTGCGCTCGCCGCCGCGGGGGTTCGTCGCCTTCATCTGGGCGTGCTCGCAGGGCATGCGCCCGATCCTGCTCGGCATGACACTCTGCACGGCCGTGATCGCGGTGTTCGAGGCGCTGCTGTTCTCGATGCTCGGACACGTCGTCGACTGGCTGACCGCGGTCGAGCCGGCGCAGTTCTGGGCGAAGGAGCGCGGCAAGCTGCTGTTCCTCGGCGGAGTCATTGCCGCGAGCCCGCTGATCGTGGCGCTCGAGGCCTTTCTCAAGCACCAGGCGCTGGCCGCGAACTTCCCGATGCGGATGCGCTGGAACTTCCACCGGCTAATGCTCGGGCAGAGCATGAGCTTCTATGCGGATGAGTTTGCCGGCCGCATCGCCGCCAAGGTGATGCAGACCGCGCTCGCCGTGCGCGACACCTGGATGATCGTCGGCGAGATGGGGGCCTTCATCGTCGTCTACTTCGCAACCATCGTAGTCGTGCTGGCCGGCTTTAACCTGTGGATGCTGCTGCCGTTCCTCGGCTGGCTGGCGCTCTATCTCGCCACGCTCGCCTGGTTCGTGCCACGGCTCGGCCACGTCGCCATGCAGCAGGCAGATGCTCGCTCACTGATGACGGGCCGGATCGCCGATGCATATACCAATATCGCGACCGTCAAGCTCTTCTCTCATGCGAAGCGCGAAGCCGGATACGCGCGCGGTGCAATGCGCGAATTCATGCACACCGCATACGCGCAGTTCCGGCTGGTCACCGGCTTCGAGATCGTTAACCACACGCTCAGCATGATCCTCATCGCCGGCAGTGCGGGGGTCGCGATGTGGCTCTGGATGCAGGAAAAGGTCGGCGTCGGCGCCGTCGCGGCGACCACGGCGATGGCCTTGCGTCTGAACGGTATCTCGCACTGGATCATGTGGGAGTTCGCCTCGCTGTTCGAGCACATCGGTACCGTGCAGGACGGAATCGACACGCTTGCGCGGCCGCACACGGTGCTCGATCGCCCGGGCGCGCCGCCGCTCAAGGTGCCGCGCGGTGAGATCCGCTTCGAGCACGTCACCTTCGGCTATGGCGGCAAGCACGCCGTGATCGACGATTTCTCGATCCACATCCGCCCGGGCGAGAAGATCGGGCTGGTCGGACGCTCCGGCGCGGGCAAGAGCACGATCGTGAGCCTGCTGCTGCGGTTCTACGACGTCGAGCTCGGACGGGTACTCATCGACGGCCAGAACATCGCGGATGTCGCGCAGGACAGCCTGCGGGCGCAGGTCGGCATGGTTACCCAGGACACCTCGCTGCTGCATCGCTCCGTGCGGGACAACCTCCTTTACGGCCGCCCCGACGCCGATGACACCCAGATGGTGGCGGCCGCGCGGCGCGCCGAAGCCCACGAGTTCATCCAGGGTCTGACGGATCCGGCGGGACGCAATGGGTACGACGCACACGTGGGCGAGCGCGGGGTCAAGCTGTCGGGCGGTCAACGGCAGCGTGTGGCGATCGCGCGGGTGATGCTCAAGGACGCGCCCATCCTGATCCTCGACGAGGCGACCAGCGCGCTCGACAGCGAGGTCGAGATTGCCATCCAGGAGAGTCTGTATCGGCTGATGGAGGGCAAGACGGTCGTGGCAATCGCGCACCGCCTGTCAACTATCGCAGCGCTGGACCGCCTGATCATCATGGACAAGGGTCGCATCGTGGAGGAGGGCGATCACGCGACGCTGCTCGCCCGCGGCGGCCTGTACGCGCGTCTGTGGGCCCACCAGAGCGGCGGTTTTCTCGGCGAGACGGACGAGGACGAGGCGGTCCCCGCGTACACAACCAGCGCGGCGCATGCGACGCAACGTGCCTGATCAGGCTTCGAT
>DATLHE010000407.1:0-2898 GCA_035540335.1 Thermomicrobiales bacterium
ACCAGGCCACCGGCGACAAGGACGTCCTCGCCGCGAGCCTCGTCCTCGAGCCGCTCATGCACTACGGCGAGGATGCCGGCCTGCTCGCCAATCTCATCACCGAGGTTCCGTCGTTCGCCAACGGTCTGCTCGCCGAGGACCTCACCAGCGCCACGTTCACCCTGCTCCCGGACGTGAAATGGAGCGATGGCACCCCGTTCACCGCCGCCGACGTCAAGTTCACCTGGGAATGGGTGACCAACCCGGACAACGCGTCGACCTCCACGGACGTCTTCGGCAAGATCGCCTCGGTCGAGACGCCGGACGACCTCACCGCCGTCGTCACGTTCGCCGAGCCGAACCCGCTCTGGTACGCCAGCTTCACCGGCAACTCGCAGGGCGCCGTCTACCCGAAGCACGTGCTTGAGGCAGGCACCGAGGCGCACGACGCCTTCCGCCTGAGCCCGATCGGGACGGGGCCGTTCACGGTCGAGAGCTTCGCCGTCAACGACCAGGTCACCTACGCCGCGAACGACAACTACCGCGAGCCTGGGAAACCGTTCTTCGAGCGGGTGATCCTCAAGGGTGGCGGCGACGCCGCGGCGGCCGCGCGCGCCGTGCTGGAGACGGGCGAGTATCACTTCGCGTGGTACCTGCAGGTCGAGCCGCAGCTGCTGCGCCAGATGGAGCAGGCCGGCCAGGGCACGTTGATCGTCTGGCCGGGCGTCTACGCCGAGCGGCTGCACCTGAACTTCTCGGACCCGAACACCGAGGTCGACGGCCAGCGCTCGCACTTCGGCACGCCGCATCCATTCTTCTCCGACCCGGCGGTGCGCCAGGCGTTCAGCGTCGCCATCGAGCGCGACAAGCTAGCCAACGAGCTCTTCCTCGGCGGCGACCAGGAGACGGCGGCCAAGGACGCGATCTCCGGCATCCCGTCGCTCGCCTCGCCGAACACGAGCTGGGAGTACAACCCGGACAAGGCGAACCAGCTCCTCGACGAGGCCGGCTGGGCGAAGGACGGCGGCAGCCGCAAGAAGGACGGCATCGAGATCGCCGTCAAGTACGTGACGACGACCAACCAGGTCCGCCAGAAGATGCAGGCGGTGATCAAGCAGAACCTGGAGGCCATCGGCGTCAAGGTGCAGCTGGAGAACATCGACGGCTCGGTTTACTTCGACAGCGCCGCCGGCAACGACCAGAACACCGGCCACTTCTACTACGACATGAACATGCACCAGACCGGCGCGGGCGCGCCGACGCCGATCTCGTTCATGGAGAACTGGTACGCGGGGCCGGAGGGCGAGAACGTCGCCCAGCAGGCCAACCAGTGGAGCGGGCAGAACACGCAGCGCTACAGCAACGCCGACTATGACGCGCTGATCGAGCAGATCCGGACGGAGACGGACCCGGAGGTGCTGACGGAGCTGTTCATCCAGGCGAACGACATCCTGATCACGGACGTCGCGCTGGTTCCGCTGGTGCAGGTGGCGGAGAAGGCAGCCGCCGCGAACTGGCTGAACGCGGCGAACTTCGGGTTCGGGCCGTTCGGCTACAACTACTGGAACATCGCGAACTGGAACCGCGCCGAGGGGCAGTAGGCTTCTCGCATCGCATCGCATCCGTCCGGCCGGGGCCGGGGCCGGGATCACCTCGCTCCCGGCCCCGAAGCGTCCTGCCCGGGACGAGAACTGCCGGTTATCCCCCATTCCCTCCCGGCCCTTGGAGGGGCATCATGGGATGGTCGGCCGCGTCGCCGGGTGGGCGGCGGAACAGTACGCGTGGACAGGAAGAACCATGGTCGCAGATGTGAAGTCGAAGCTCTCGCCGCAGGCGTGGCGCGCGCACGTAGCGGATGCCCTTCGCGAGGAGCGGGCCGCATCCGCGTCGTCCGATCGCGGCGCGACGGTGCAGGCGCTCTTCTTCGCGCACTTCTCGATCTACCTCGCGCTCAACATCCTCCTGTTCATCATCAACCTCCTCGCCACGCCCGGCTTCTGGTGGTTCCTCTACCCGCTCTGGGCATGGGGGATGGTCCTCGCGCTCCACGCCGGGCTCACGTTCCCGTGGCGCGGCCTGCTCGGCGCCCACCTCGCGTTCGGTGCCGTCCTGAGCGCCGGCCTGATGGGGATCGACGCCGCCACGCCGGGCGGCCCGTGGTGGTTCTACCCGGTCGGCGCGGTGGTGCTCACGCTGCTCTTCCATGCGGGCCTGCGGCTCGACGCGCGCGGCGAGCGCACCTGAGGAACGATCTCTTGCTCCTGGAGCGCCGGTCCTCGTGTACCGCACCTGTGGCCGGCGTTCTTGCATATCCGGCAGCCACGAATTCTGGAAACCGAGGGCCGGGACAAGCCACGGCCCGTACGGGCCGCCCGTACGAAGGCGCACACCTTCCGGGGTGCGCGGCTACGACAGCGGAGCGGGCTGCAATGCCGCACCTGTGGCCGGCGTGTGCTCGCGACCGGAACGTCCCTACCGGCCACGCCCCCCTGTCATCCCGAGCGAAGTCCAAGGCTCGGCCGGGGGAGCCCCATCGATGCGCAGCATCGATATGGAGCGGGCGAACGGGCCGGAGGAAGCGGCGGCACCGTTCCCTGCCAGCCAAGGAGAGGCCGGCGCTGCGGCGCCGGGGGATCCTTCCCTGCGGTCAGGATGACGGTGTGGCCGGGCAGCGTCGGCGTCATCGTCAAACCGCCGTCATGGTGGTCATCGACGCCGGCCCGTGCCGGGTACACGAGGCCCGGCGCTACAGGAGCTGACCGCCGCCCCTCCGTTGCGAGACCACAGCCGATGAGATCCCGGACACGAGGTCCGGGGCCACGAAGGCGAGCGGTCGGGCCACCATCGAATGTCGTTGTGGCAGACGACGGGCATCGCTGCCGGGCCGAGTGTTGCTTCATCGTCGCAACGGACTTCCCT
>DATLHE010000408.1:0-11678 GCA_035540335.1 Thermomicrobiales bacterium
GTCGAGCTCGAGGAACATGCGCAGGCCCTGGCGAACCACGCTGTGGTCGTCGGTTATCAGAATGCGGATCGCCATGGTGTCGTGTCTTCTTCTCGTTTCTCACACGCGGTCACCGCCGCCCCGGCGTGATGCCCGCGGCGCGGTGGGTCGTGACTGCAACGTTGTCTCTGGCCCTGCCGGTACTATAAACGGAGGCTGGCCCGAGGCAAAGCGGGGGCTGGCGACGGATGTCGCGGGCGGACATAAGAGTCCGCCTCTACGCGACATTCCGTCGTGTAGCGCCGACGGAGGCCGGTCCGAGGCAAGGCGCTCTCCGCAACATGCGCAGTTCGCGCCCCTCCCCGTTATCCCGAGGGCTCGCCCCGCTCCTTGCCCTCCGGGCGCGGCCGGGCCGGGGAGCCGAGCCCAGTGAGGTGCCCCCTTTTCCGTCATCCCTCGACACGCTTCGTCTCGCTGCGCTCGACTCGCGGCTCGGGATGACGGGGGGTGTGCGGCGGCTTGTTGCGCTCGACTCGCGGCTCGGGATGACAGAGGAGCCGGCGTGGCGGGGGATCGTCCGGCTATTTGTGGACCCAGGGTACAAGACCCGGGGCTACCGGGGCGGCGGATCGCGGTAGCTTCGGCCTTGGGTGGCCGAGGATCGCTGCCGCCCACCTGTCGCGGCCGTGAGCCCCGGCGCTCCAGGATGGCGGGGTGGGGCACACCCCTCGCCAAAGCGCCTGGATTCAGGTAGGATGCGATCTGGTGTGCCCGTGTGCGCTGCCCCGCGACCCTGTCTTCCCCATCTGGCCTTCTGCCCTGGAGCCTTTCATCGTGTCCGCCCTGCCCGCGACCACGCCCACGACGCGCTCATCCGGCGTGACGCCGCTGCTGAAGCGCTTCTTCACCTACTACCGGCCGCACCGCCGCCTGTTCATTCTCGACTTCTCGTGCGCGGTGCTCTCCGGCATGCTGGAGCTCGCGTTCCCGGTTGCCGTCCAGCTCTTCATCGACCGGCTGCTGCCCGGTAACGACTGGGGCATCATTGGGCTGGCGGCGCTCGGGCTGCTGGCGGTCTACCTCCTCAACTCCGGCCTGATCGTGATCGTCACCTACTGGGGCCACATGCTCGGGATCAACATCGAGACCGAGATGCGCCGCCGGAGCTTCGACCATCTGCAGAAGCTCTCGTTCCGGTTTTATGACAACCAAAAGACTGGCCACCTCGTCGGCCGCGTGACGAAGGACCTGGAGGACATCGGTGAGGCCGCCCATCACGGGCCGGAGGATCTCTTCATCGCCGTCATGACCTTCATCGGCGCCTTCGCGCTGATGTTCGTCGTCAACGCCAAGCTGGCCCTGATCACCGCGGTCATCGTGCCGATCACGGCCTGGGTGACGACCCGCTACGGCGGCCGGATGACGCGCACCTGGCGCGATTTGTTCAGCCGCGTTGGCGAGTTCAACGCGCGCATCGAGAGCAACGTCGGCGGCATGCGCGTCGTCCAGGCGTTCGCCAACGAGGATCACGAGCGGAAGCTCTTCGCCCACGAGAACGCGCAATACCGCAAGACGAAGCTGCAAGCCTACCGGATCATGGCCGCGAGCCAGTCGCTCAGCTACTTCAGCATGCGCATCACGCAGCTGGTCGTGATGATCGCGGGCACCTACTTCGTGATCAACGGCGAGCTCTCCAACGGCGGGTTCGTCGGCTTCCTGCTGCTGGTCAACGTCTTCTTCCGGCCGGTGGAGAAGATCAACCAGGTCATCGAGCTCTACCCGAAGGGCATCGCCGGCTTCCGGCGCTACTCCGAGCTGATGGACATCGAGCCGGACATCGTCGACCGCCCCGGCGCGATCGACGTCGGCGACCTGCGCGGAGAAATCCGCTACGAGCACGTGACGTTCGGGTACAACGACCACACCAAGGTGCTGCGCGACATCAGCCTGACGATCCACGCGGGAGAGACGGTCGCGTTCGTCGGCCCCTCCGGCGCGGGGAAGACGACGATCTCGTCGCTGCTGCCCCGCTTCTACGAGGTCGATGAGGGGCGGATCACGATCGACGGCATCGACATCCGCGACATGACGCTGGCGTCGCTGCGACGCGAGATCGGCATCGTCCAGCAGGACGTCTTCCTCTTCGGCGGGACGTTCCGCGAGAACATCGCCTACGGGCGGCTGGACGCGACCGACGCGGAGATCCGCGAGGCGGCGCGCCGGGCGCGGCTGGACGAGGTGATCGCCGGGCTCCCGGCCGGGATCGACACGGTGATCGGCGAGCGCGGCGTGAAGCTCTCCGGCGGCCAGAAGCAGCGGCTCTCGATCGCGCGGATGTTCCTCAAGAACCCGCCGATCCTGATCCTCGACGAGGCGACGAGCGCCCTCGATACGGAGACGGAGCGGGCCATCCAGCAATCGCTGGCCGAGCTCGCCGTCGGACGGACGACGCTGGTGATCGCCCACCGGCTGGCGACGATCCAGAACGCCGACCGGATCGTGGTCGTCGACGAGACCGGCGTCGCCGAGCAGGGCCGCCACCACGAGCTGGTCGCGGTCGACGGCATCTATCGCCGGTTGCACGAGGCGCAGTACGGCTCTGTGGCGGACTGATCTACTGACGGCATGAGCAGCGTTGCCAGCGTCGCGGGAGGATCACGCGTGATCACGATGATCTCTGACAAGCGGTAGGCCATCGCCGCGCTATGCAGGCAGTACGGCATTCGCCGGCTCGATGTGTTCGAATCGGCGGCGACCGGTGCGTTGGTCCCTGAGACGAGCGATATCGACCTCCTGGTGGACCTTGGCGGATACGAGCGAGGGGTCGCGGAACGTTTCGTCCGCTTCGCCGAGGCGCTCGAGGATCTCCTCGATTATCGAGTGGATCTCATGACCGAAGACTCGATCACCAACCCGTACCTCCGGCAGTCCGTCAACCAGTCGCGGGAGTTGGTCTTTCCAGATCGGGACAGCCAAGCGGTTGCATGACGCCGTGTCTGCCTCTGAGGAACTCCCTGGGGTTCACCGCGGGACGGACTCGAGCGTCGTTCCTTGAAGATCGCGCGCTGCAACTGGTCGGGTGGAAACTGATCGAGATCGTCGGCGAGGCATTGCGGCAAGCGGAATTGTCGGCCTCGGGGCTGGTTCGTGACATTCCGGAGCTGCGAGACGTGGTCAACACGCGCAATCGCATCACGCACGTCTGCAACGCCGGTAACTTCAGCCTGCTCAGGGATATCGTCCAGGATGACATCCCTCCCCTGCTTGCCACCCTGCTGAGGCTGCTCGCGGTGCCACCAGGAGATGTTTCCTCACCGGCAGACGGGAGTTGAATCGTGGCGCACGTCGCTCTCGTGCCCGATCAGGAGCCCGCCTGATCCTGCAGCCGCCGTCGTAGCGGGAAGATCCACCACAGGCCGAGGATGAAGAGCGCGAGCGTCCCGGCGACGGTCCACGAGAGCCACAGGGTATGGAACACGGTGGAGAGCACCAGCTGGGTCGCGAGCACCAACGCGATCGAGAGCGGGAGGAGCCCCGCGATCATCAGCCTGGTCGTCCTGTTCTTGAACGCCTCGCGGTTCCGCAGCGGTCGCTGCAGGCGATGATGGGCGGCCGGAGCGATGAAGAGTATCAGGCTGACCACCGAGCAGAGGAAGGTGATCAGGTAGATCACCTTCTCCTCCTCGCGAATCTCGGTGAACCGGCTGTTGAATGGCAGGATGATGAGGAACGCCGTGAGCGTCTGCGTTCCGGGCAGGAGAATGCGGAGCTCCTCAAGCATGTCGGAAAGGTCGCCGTCCTCGTGCTCGGGCGACAGGTCATGCTTCTGGGGGTCGTCGGGCAACGGATCACATCCTTCACAGGCAGGGCACGGCGGGGCACGGGTGTCGTTTGCACAATCCTACCCTGCGTGGACCCGGCTGCCCCATGTCCCCGGCCGATGATGAGCGGTCCTCAGTGCCGCGCCGGAGCGCCCGGCGCGGTGCCCGGGAAGAGCTGGTCGATGAGCAGGCGCTGGACCAGCGCGCGGCGGCTGCCGACCTGCATCTTGTCGAAGATGTGGGTCAGGTGCCCCTGCACGGTCGACTCGGCGATCGAGAGGCCGTCGCTGATCTGGCGGGTGGAGTGCCCCCGGATGACGAGCTCCGCGATCTGCCGCTCGCGCTCGCTGAGACCGTAGAGCCGCTCCCGCAGCTCGACGATCTCGTCCGGCGAGGAGGGCCCGATGACGACCATGACATCGCCCGTGGCCGCCGGCGCGTGGAACGCCTCGATGGTCAGCCAGATGCCGGACTGGCTCTGCACGTGGACGACCGGTCCCGGCGTGCCGCTCCCGCCCTGGCTCTGCTCCAGCGTGGCGACCGCCAACCAGATGATGTCGGGCAGCCCGCCCCGGAGGTGGTGCTCCTGGCTGGCCGTGATCTGCTGCAGCCAGTGGCGGACGGCGGGGGTGAGCAGCGTCACCGTGCCGTCCCGGCGGATGCTGAGGACGCCCGGCCGATGATGGTTCTCCGGCTGGCCGGGCTCGGCGTGCTCCGGCGCGTTCCGGGCGGGCATGTCGTGCCGGAGCACGCCCGCGTGAAGGATGCCGGTGATGAGCGGGGCGATCTCTTCCAGCAGGGCGGCGTCTCGCTCGTCGAACGCCTGGCCGCCGGGGCGCCGGAGGAGGCTGGCCGCGCCCCAGAGCATGCCCCGGTGGGCGAAGGCGGCTCGCAGCTCGGAGCCGTGCAGGCGGGCGCCGCGTGGCTGCAACGGGTGTGCCTCGCGGATGAGATCGTCGCCGGCGCGGTGCGTGAGGCGGAGGACGTGGCGCCGGGAGCGGGCCATGGCCGCGAGCGCGGACATGCCGCCGGTGAGCATCGGGTGTGTCAGGAACCAGGTCGCCTGCTCGGCGGGCGCCACGCCGAGCGTCTCCAGCGCGGTGGGCCAGTCGCTGAGCGGATCGACCACCATCAGGTAGCCGGTGTCGAACGGGAGCGCCCGCTGGAGGATCGGCAGCAGGTGGTGGGGCGCGCGATCCGGTGCGCCCGAGAGGCGTTGTAGCTCGGCGTGGGCCAGACTGGTGGCCAGGGGAGAGGTGTTCATCATGCGGCACCTGGAGGCGGGGCAGGAGTGCGTGCCGGCGCGAGGAGAGGAGCGAGCGACCATGCCGGATGGACCCAAGCTGAGGTTGGTCCCCATTCTAGCAACCGCTCCGGCAACCGCGCTGATCGGAGCGGGCCAGGGATGACCCGAAAAAGCACAGGTTTGTCGTATGGCGATGTCGCCGTGGGCGTGCTAGCGTTTGCCCGGAGGCGCAGCCCGGGGCCGTGTTGACGTCGTGCTGCGCTCGCACGCGTCGGAAGGAGCGATGGCCATGGCCACGACACCTCAGGCCGGGACCCAGATGTTTGACGCGATGAAGGCCGCCTTCGAAACGTCGGATGCGAAGGCCCTGGCGGCGATGTACGACGACCAGGCGGTGATCGAGGTCATCAACCAGAACGCGCCGCCAAAGAACCCCCGGCGCATCGCCGGCAAGGACGAGATCGCGCGGTATCTTGTGGACGTCTGCGGGCGCAACCTGCAGCACCACTTCGAGGAGCAACTCGTGACCGGCGACCACGCCGCCTATCTCGAGCGATGCATCTATCCCGACGGCGTCAACGTGCTCTCTGAGAGCATCATGACGATGCGGGATGGCCGGATCCTGCGGCAGACGACGATCGAGGCGTGGGACCAGTAACGCCGCCGGTCACATCGACACGAAACAGCGCGGGAGCGATTCGCTCCCGCGCTGTTGTGCTGTGCGAATGACGGTGTGCTAGAGGACCGGGGTGGCGATCGGCGTGCCGTCCGGGACCTCCGGCGAGGCGTCCGGCGTCGCGCCGGCGTCATCCTCATCGTCCTCGTCGCCCGGGACCGGGGTCGCGGCCGGCACGGTCGGCTCGACCGGGACCGGGGTCGCGGCCGGCACGGTCGGCTCGACCGGGACCGGAGACGCGGCGGGCTCCGTCGGCTCGGCGCCCGGGGTGCCCGGCGCGGGCTGCTCGGCGGCGACGTCACATTCGGCCTCCGAGGCGACGTCGACGGTGTCGCCATGGGACTCGTGGGCCGGCGCCGCGTTGACGCTGACGGTGATCATGTGCGAGTCACCGTTGCCGGTGACGTGGCAAACATTGACCTTCGCGTTCGTGGACTCTTCGGCGGCCGCCTCATCGGTATCGGCCTCGTCCTGGGCCTGGGTGTCGGTCTCGACCGCGTCACCCTCTTCAGGGGCGGCGGCATCCTGACCCTGGCCTGGGTTGGTCTCGGGCGGGTTGCCATTCTCCTGGCCCTGCCCTTGGCCATTGTTGCCGGTGCCCGGCTGCTCTGGGGCGTTGGAGTTGTTCTGACCCTGGCCATTGCCGTTGTTGCCATTGTTCTGGCCCTGGCCATTCCCGTTGCCGTTCCCCTGCCCGTTTCCGTTCCCGTTGCCCTTCTGGGCAAAGAGCACGAAGCCGTTGTCCATGCCCGCCGCGATGCCGGTGCCCATCGACAGCAGGCCCATCCCCAGCACGGCGATCAGCGCCGTGGCGATGATCGTCAGGCGGGTATTCCGTTTCAGTCCCATGTCGAGCGTCCCTTTCCTCGTTCCCTCGTGGCAACCTGCCCGCGCACTCGCGCGAAGCGGATCGTCACGCGTCAGATCCCAGGATCCTGCGCAACGTGCCCGCGTGAGGACGAGGCGGCATCGCCTCCGCTCCCGCGGGCACCGTGGTGTCCGGCCGGACGTCACCACGGTATTGCATATTCCGTTCCAGACATTTGCGCGCCCGGCATCTCTGTCGTGCAGCCAACATGCCAGATGCGCCGTGTGTGGCGGGCCGGGCTTGCGCCGGTCTTCGCTCCAAGGCTCGTGGGCAACCCGGCGCCGGTGCCGGGTCCCGTGCCGCCGGGACGTCCGGCAACCTGCTCAACGTACAGCGTGGCGCGAGCCGGGTACATGGGCGAATGGTCCGAGCGGGGGTCACGCCCCGGATTCCCTGTCGGTGTTCGTCAACCCGGACAGATGGCTCATTTGGGCCTGACCCGTTTGGGCCAATGATCGAGATCTTTCGCCGAAAGGAAGGGAAAACCCGCATCGGTCGCCCGTATTTTGATCAAAGGCAATCATTGCTTTTGGCGTCGTTTCCCTTGCCCGGCCGGCTCACCGATCCTCGCGCCACGCCACCTCGCGGGTCTCGGCCCCGGGCGCCAGGAAGAACAGCAGCCGCTCCCCCTCCGCCTCCAGCGCCTCGCGATCCGCCCCGGTGAGCGGGGCAAACGGCTGCAGGCGGAGGATGGCGCGTGACGGCTTCCGGGCCTGCTCGACCTTCCACACGCCGGCAACGACGCCGTCGATCAGGAACGTGGCGTCGAAGAGCCCGTTCGGCGTGGCGATGGCCTGCCGGTGCTCGTCGGCGATGATGCGTGTCCGGTCGGCGTGCGAAAGCAGCGCGTTGTCGTAGACGGGGAGGAAGCGGGGCGGCGCCGGCGTCTCGGGGTCGGGAAAGGGTGCGCCCGGCACGTCGAACAGCTCCTGGCCCCGCTCGTTGCGATAGACGCGCAGCCGGGGCCGGAGCCGCTCGATCGGCTCGCGTAGCCCCTGCAGGCGCGACCACGTCTGGACGTCGGCGACCGTCGCCGGCCCGAACGCCGCGAGATAGCGCAGGATCGTCGCGTCCGGCGCCGTCCCCTCGTCGACGCCGCGGCCCAGCCACGCCTCGACGGTCGTCCATGTCGCCTGCTGGCTCTTGCCCCACACGCCGCGCGGCGTCACCTGCACCAGCGGCAGGTAGTGCCGGACCGCCTGCGACATCGAGGCCGGGTCGCGCTCTGGCCACTGCCCGGCGAGCAGGGCCGCCAGCGCCTTGCCCGTGCGCGGCTGCGCCTCGAGGTGGGCGCGCCCGGCGGCCAGCAGCGCGTCGAGGTCCATGCCGGCGACGTTCGGCCCGAACGCGGCGATGGCCGGGAAGAGTCGCTCGTAGAGCTCCTGCATGATCGGCCGCAGCCGCAGGCAGTCGTCCGCGGTGACGAGGTGGATCGTGCCGCGCATCAGCAGCGTCCGCACCGCCGTGCGGTCGAGCATCATCCTGGAGAGGTCGTCGGTTTCAAACCCCGCCAGCCGCGACCATAGCGCGATGAACGGGTGCGCCGGCACCTGCGACTGCATGCCGACCAGATGCTCCAGCGCCGCCGGGGTCGTCATCGTCGACCGTTCGAGCAGCAGTTGCCGCGCGAGCAGCGAGCGGTTGAGCTGGCGCCGGGTCATGACCGCGCCGTCGGCGGGTGTCGTTGTGGGCATGGACGCTCCTCTATGCATGCGGGCCGACCGTGACTGGGCCGATCGTGAGCGCCGGCGTGCCCTCGAGAATCTCGCCGACGCGTTCGACCTGCTCGTCCAGCGCGGTCCGTTGCGCGGCGGTGAGGTCCACGAGCGGCTCGACCGTGATGGCGATCGTGCGGCCGGAGCGGCGCTGGTGCCAGACGCCGGCGGCCACCCCATCGATGAGCAGGACAGGGTAGTTGCCGGCCTGCCCGCCCGCCAGCGCGCGCTCGTACGCCCGGCCGGGGAAGACACGCTCGCGCGGGAAGCTGCCGACGCCATAGGCGTCGAAGTAGGGCAGCAGCCGGACGCCCGTGGGGGCGGCCTCCGGCATCGTCGTATCCCCCGTGTTCACCCACGCCCGGTCGCCATCGAGTGTCACCTCCCGCAGCTCGTCAGCGAGCGACGCGAAGAGCTCCGTCGCCCAGCCGCTCGGCGCGCTCAGCCACTTCGCGTACTGCTGCGGCGTCGCGGGCCCGTAGGCGTGGAGGTAGCGCCGCAACAGCCACGCGCCGGCCTCCCTTTCGTTGGCCGGGGCGAACCCCGGCGCGATTCGGCGCGGGTGGGTGTAGGTGACCTTGCGGCCCCGCTCGGGCCCGAAGACGAGCGCGCCCCGGTGCGCCGCCGTGTGCAGCGCCTGCCGCCAGCGCGGCCACATGCCGTTGAACGCCGGCATCACCGGGTCGCCGGCCCACGACCCGGTCCGGGCGGCGACGGCCTCGCCCAGCTCGTCGACCGTCAGCTCAGCCTCCGCCAGCGCGCCGGCGATCGCGGCGATGACCTCCTCCGTCTGCTCCGGCGTCATCCGGGCGTTCGGGGCCATGCGCGTCCCCCCGGGGATCGCGGTCAGCGCGGCGGTCCACATCGGGAGGTCGGCGGCGGGGAGCAGGTGCACGGTGCCGCGCGGGCCGAAGGTCTTGACGAGGCTGTGGTCCGCCCAGAGCGCGCGCCGGACGTCCTGCCGCGTCGCGGCCGGCAGGCGGAGGGCGATGGAGAGCTCGGCGGCCGACATCACCTGCGCGTGCGCGCCACAGATGGCGCCGGCGACACCGGCCGGCGTGGCGGCTGCCGCCGGCGCCAGCAGCCCATGCCGCGCCAGGCGCCGGGCGACCACCGCATCCCATGTCAGCGTCGGAACGTCGTGCGAAACCGTGCTCACTGCTCCCCTCCCCCGGTGCGTCCATCAGGTCATTGAGTCCAGCGTAGGCCGGAATGCGGACGGATCCGGTCCGCGTTCGCGGTGCCGGTATCATTGATCGCCTGATCGGTGGCCGGATGGCGGGCGGGGAGCACGGATGGTGGGTAACGGGTTCATCGCGGAGTGGGTGGAGCGGCTGCGGGCGGAGATCCCGGAGGCGGTGGCGATCCTGTTGAAGGGGAGCCATGCCCGGGGCATGGCGGGGCCGCACAGCGACGTCGATGTCGATGTGCTGGTTGACCCCGGCCCGCGCGACGACTACCTCGCGTGGCTCGTCGAGCGCGGCGGTCGGCTGGTCCACGTCTCTGTCGCGGTGCAGGAGCTGGACGGCTGGCTCGCCGAGGCGAATGAGCACGTGAGCTGGGCGTTCGGCCTGCCCGCGCACGAGGCAACGCGCCTGCTCTGGGCGAGGGACGACGCGCTGCGGGCAACGCTGGATCGCCCGGCGCGGCTGCACCCGCCCATGGAGCCGGAGCTGGAAGACAGCATCGAGGGCTACGGCAAGGTCCGCAACGCGCTGCGGCTCGGCGACGACCTGGCGCTGCGGCTGTCGGCGCAGGGCATGGCGCAGCTCTGCCCCTCGCTGCTGCGGCCGCTGAATCCGGATGTCGCCCCGACCCACCGGTACGACGCCCTGCGGGCGGCGCTGGCATTTCCGGTCGCGCCGGCGGGCTACCGCGACGACCTGCTGCTCTGCCTCGGCCTTTCGGGGCGCGCGAGCACGGCGTTGGAGGTCCACGACGCCGCCCGGCGGCTCCTCACCGGCATCCTGGCGCTGCTGCGGGATCACGGGTCGTGTTTGGAGGGGCAGCTGCCGCCGGATCTGTACGGCTATCTCATGGACGGCACGGTGGAGCGGTACGTCGCGCAGGAGGGGGCCGCGTAGGATCACGACCCTGTGTCCGGGGGCCTGACTATGGCCCTGCGGGCCATCGGGAGGATACAAGGTCCTCCCCTACCATGGTGGGGCGGGTTCCGTCGTCGTAGCGGCCACCCCGCAGGGTGTGCGCCTCATGACGCTTCGCGTCATGTCACTGTGAAAGGAACCACGTGCAGCCGCATCCAGAATCCGAGCTCGTCATCCGCGTCGTCGCCATGCCGACGGACACCAACCCCGCCGGCGACGTCTTCGGCGGCTGGCTGCTCAGCCAGATGGACCTCGCGGCGTGGATCTGCGCCCGCAAGCACACGCCGCACCGCCTGGCGACCGTCGCGCTGAACAACGTCGTGCTCCACCGGCCCGTGTTCGTCGGCGATTGCCTGCTCTGCTACGCGCACATCGAAACGTTCGGCCGCACCAGCGTCACCGTCCACGTCGGCGCGATGGTCGAGCGGCTGGACGGCGGCGAGACCGAGCAGGTCACCGAGGGACGGTTCGTTCTCGTCGCGATCGGGCCGGATCGCCGCCCGGTGCCGGTCCGCGAGACGTAAGCGGCGTCGTTCCCTGTGCGCGGGGCGCGACCCTTATGTTGGCGACGACCCCGGCCAGGGCGGCGAGCGCCAGGCCGAGCCCGAGCCCCGTGACCGCCAGCGCCACGATGAGCGGGCCGAGCCCCGCGCACCCCACGCTGGCCGCCAGCGCCACCGTGCCCCCGAAGAGGACGATCGCCCCGGCGACGGCGGGAAGCCAACGGCCGCGGCGGTCGGTCCAGCGCCCGCCGGGCGGGCCCCAGAGTGCCGAGAACGCCGACATCGCGGCGAGGGCGAGGCCGGAGGTCTGCACGGAGTGGTCCCGCACGCGTCTGGCCGGCGTGGGTCTGCCACTGCGGAGCGAGCCCTTCGCTTTTCGCCCTTGGGGGCTCACCCGGGCGAGCCCTTGCATTCGCTCAGGATGAGGGTTGGTGGTGGGCGCGGCTCCCGGTAGCCTCGGCCCTGGGTGGCCGAGGTCGTTCCCCGGCCTGAAGGGTCGCCGCAGGTGCGGTACACGAGGGCTCGCTCCGCTTCTCGCCCCAACGGGCTCGGCCGGGGCCCGGGGCTACCGGGGTGAGCGGTCACGCCGTATGCGAACCGTCATCGACATTACCACTGGCGAGCCTACCCCTCCTCGCTGTCGGCGAGGGCCCGCAGGGCATCGACGTGGCGCTGGAACATCGCCCGCGCAACGTCCAGCAGCTCGTAGACCTGCGGGTCGACGACGGAGTAGTAGACGCTCGTCCCCTCCTTGCGCCCGACGAC
>DATLHE010000409.1:0-5225 GCA_035540335.1 Thermomicrobiales bacterium
ATCACCCTTGCGCTGCTCGCCCATCTCCTGCGGTTCATCGCGTTCGGGTTCATCTCCGTGCCGGAGTGGCTGATCGTCGCGCAGCTGCTCCACGGGTTGTCGTTCGGCGGCTTCCTGGTCGCGTCGGTGCCGCTGGCGCACCGGCTGGCCGGCCGCGAGCACGCTGCGACGGCGCAGTCGTTGCTGTCGACGATGTCGTTCGGGTTCGGCAGCATCACGGGGGCGCTGGTCGGCGGCGCGCTGCTCGACCAGGTGACCACGTACGTGATCTTCCGGGGCGCGGCGGTGCTGATGGTGCTCACGCTCGTGCTGTTCCTCGTCGGGAGCCGGGTGGTGGGTCTGGACGAGCGGCGGCCGGCCGACACGGCGTAGGGGGCGGCGGTCGGTGGGAGTCGAGTTATGGAAGGCTGCCAACGCACATAATGTGGCCGGTGGCAGCCTTGGCCGATTTCGTTGATGTGGCGGTGATTTCAAAGCTGCCAACAGGGTGCAGAAACCTGGCAGCCTTCGCGGTGTTATGGAAGGATGCCAAGTGGCCACGTTTTGAATGTATAGGGGTATGTGGCCATCTTGGACGGAGAGGGCGGACACCCGTTCGACCCCGCTGCGCTTCGCCTGGCCGAGCGCGCCAGCGCGAGAAGCGGAGCGAGCCCATAGGACAGGGTCCGCCCCGCCCGTACCCCTGTAGGCGGCGGGAGCGGCGCGATGTCGCGCCGTGACTGGCGGATATGCGAACCCAAGGAATAACGCAATAAACGATTGACTTTATTGCAAATCCTCCTATGCTGGGAATAGGTGTTCCCCTACCAGCCGCAGTGCCGTCCCGCGTGCCGGCATGACATACGAGGAGGAGCAGAATGCAGAGATCCGTTTGGCGAGGGATGCTGACGCTGGTGCTTGGCCTGGCGCTGTCCGGAATGACCGCCGGCGGCGCCATCGCGCAGCACGAGCACAGCGCGGCGGCCCCGCACCCGTCCCACATTCACGCCGGGACGTGCGCCGAGCTCGATCCGAATCCCGCGTACCCGTTGAACGACGTGGCGGCGGTCGCCCCGGAAGCCGACGCGAGCGCGGTCGAGGCAGGTGTCTCGACCGTCGATGTGGCGCTGGACGACCTCGTCGCCGGTGATTTCGCGATCAACGTCCATGAGAGCGCCGAGAACATCGCGACCTACATCGCGTGCGGCGACGTCGCGGGGCCGATCGTTGACGGCACGCTCGTGATCGGGCTGCACGAGCAGAGCGACTCCGGCAAGGCAGGCGTGGCGGTGCTGTCGTCGAACGACGCCGGCGGCACCGATGTGACGGTCTACCTGGGTACCGGTCTCGCCGGGACGGTGGCGGGCACACCGGCCGCCGCGCCCGCCGCGACGGACGAGGTGCGGGTCGCCATCGTCAACTTCGCGTTCGACGCCGCGACGATCGAGGTCCCGGTCGGCACCACGGTGACCTGGACCAACGACGACGCGACGCCGCACACGGCGACGTCCGTCGACAAGATCTGGGATTCGAACATCCTGAACCAGGGAGAGAGCTTCAGCTACACGTTCGAGGAAGCGGGTACGTTCGACTATCTCTGCTCCCTGCATCCCTCGATGGTTGGGCAGGTCGTGGTGACTGAGCCCTAGACAGCAGAAAGGAACCGACCCATGAACCGTGTGCATAGCCGGGTGATCGCCGTTGTCGTGTCGCTGCTCTTCACGTTCTCCATGTCGGCGGTCGCGATTGCGGCCCAGGGGGCGACGGCCTCGCCGATGGCCGGCGCGGCCCATCCGTCGCACATCCACAAGGGGACCTGCGCCGAGCTCGATCCCAACCCGGCGTACCCGCTCAATGACGTCACGCAGATCGGCGATGGCGCGGTGGCCTCATCGACGACGACGGTCGACGTGAGCCTCGATGACCTGCTGGCCTCGCCCTACGCGATCAACGTGCACAAGAGCGCCGAGGACATCTCGACGTACGTCGCCTGTGGCGACCTGACTGGCCCCGTGGTCGATGGTGAGCTGGTCATCGGGCTCCATCAGCAAAGCGATTCCGGCATGGCGGGCGTCGCCGTGCTGACGACCAACGACGCCGGCGGCACGGACGTCACGGTCTATGTGGTCGACGGTCTCGCCTCCTGATCGTTGAGCCGTTCGCGGCCTGGCCCGCCGGAGGCGACATCACCTCCGGCGGGCCGCGATCGTTTCATGGATCGAAAACCGAATCGATCGTCATAGGTGAGGTCTGTTGCGACCTTGCGTATTCACGGAACTTTCACAAGCCATTGACAGGATCGACCTGTCGTCCTACCGTGTGTGATGCGTGACCGGGTGCCTCCCGAATGCTGACCGCGTGTTCAACGCTGGGGAGCTGTCCATGCGCCCGCCGTCACCATCCCTGCAACGATTCCGATCCATCCTGACCACACGCCGGCGCCTCGTGGCGACCGGCGGCACCGCCGCGGTCCTGGGCGGCCTCGCGACCCGGCTCCCGGGCTTCGCCCAGGGCGAGGCGACGCCGCCTCCGGCGACTCCCGCGGGTGAGGAGCCCGAGGTCGCCCCGGGAACGCCTGTCGCCACCCCGGAAGCCGCCTTGCCCGCGATCCCGCCCGAGTTCGAGACCGAGACGAACTGGCCCGTTGAGGGCGGCGACCTGAGCGCCACCCGGGAGGGCAGGGGATCGTCCATCAGCACCGACACCATCGACCAGCTCGGGCTGGCGTGGACCCTGCCGGTGTCGGGTGTCGCGATCTTCGGGGCGCTCGTGGCGAACCCGATCGTCGCCGGCGACACCGTCTTCATCCAGGACGGCAAGAGCAACGTCTACGCCGTCAAGAAGGACTCCGGCGAGCAGCTCTGGTACAACGAGTACAACGACGAAGTCCCGACCGGAGGACCGAACGGACTGGCGGTGGGGTACGGGACGGTGGTCATCCCGCTCGGCTCCGGCGTGGTGATCGGCGCCAAGGCCGACACCGGCGAGGAGATCTGGCGCTCGGACATCAGCGGGCCGATGGCCGAGGGCATCACCTCGGCGCCGCTCATCCATGACGGTACCGTGTACATCAGCACCGTACCGGGCAACATCGAGGCCTTCTACCAGCCGGGGCAGCGGGGCGTCGTCCACGCGCTCGACATCCGGAACGGCAAGGTCATCTGGTACTTCGACACCACGACCGGCAACCTCTGGGGCAACTTCCGGGTCAACTCCGGCGGCGGCCTGTGGCATCCGCCGTCCGTCGACGAGGACGGCATGCTCTACCTCGGCGTCGGCAATGTGGCGCCCTTCCCCGGGAACGCGGAGTTCCCGGGCGGCTCCAGCTATCCCGGCGACAACGACTACGCGGACTCGCTGGTGCGGCTCGATCCGGCCGCCGGCCGTGTCGACTGGTCGATCAACGTCACGGGTCACAACTTCTTCGATCACGACAACCAGCTGACGCCGATTCTCGCGACGGTCTCTACCGACAGTGGCGATCGGAAGGTCGTGTTCGGCACGGGCAAGCACGGCTACGTCGTCGCGGCCGACCCGGAGTCGGGCGAGGAGCTTTGGCGGACACCGGTCGGGACGCACAACGAGAACGAATCGCTCCAGGAGCTTGGCGCGGACGAGTCGGTCGAGATCTTTCCCGGCATGTTCGGCGGCATGCTGACGCCGGGGGCGCTCGCCAGCGGCATGATCCTCGCGCCGACGATGAACCTGCCGTTCACCGTCAGCGGCGTCGAGGGCACGACCTCCAGCGGGGACTTCATTGGACCGCCGGACGAGCTCGTGGCCGTCAACGCGGCGACGGGTGAAATCGTCTGGAGCGTGGAGATCCCGACGATGCTGGTGGGCGGGGCGACCGTCGCCAACGATATCGTCTTCACCGGCGGGCTCGATGGTGTGATCCGTGGGTACAAGATCGACGACGGCACGCCGGTCTTTAGCTACCAGGCGCCGGCCGGCACGAAGAGGAAGTCGCCGGAAACGGCGTACGACGCGTTGATCCCGGCCGGGGCGACGCTGATCCCGTCGGAGGACACCGCGACACCGCCGCCCGAGCCCAAGGCGGAGTTCGTCGCCCTCAAGATCGGCGGCGAGGTGCAGGCGACGCCGTCCGCGTAGGACGCTTCCAATGGACATGGCGCGAGAGGTCGGTGACGTATGCCACCGGCCTCCCGCGGGCTACCCCTTGATCGCGGACATCGTCATGGCCTGGATGAACGTCTTTTGCATGACCAGGAAGACGAGGAAGACCGGCAGCATCGCCAGCACCGCGACTGCCATCAGCTGCGGGTAGTTCGTGCCGTAGCTGCTCTCGAACATCGCGATCCCCAGCGGCAGCGTTCGGTACTTGTCGTCGGTAACCACCAGCAGCGGCCAGAGGAAGCTGTCCCAGTTCCACATGAAGATGAAGATCGCCAGCGACGCGAGCGACGTGCGCATCAGCGGCAGCACGATCTCGACGAAGATGCGCGGCTCGCTGGCGCCGTCGATGCGCGCCGCGTCGAGCAGCTCGTCGGGGATGGAGAGCATGTGCTGGCGCATGAGGAAGATGCCGAAGGCGCTGGTGCCGGCCGGGATGATCAGCCCAGCGTAGGAGTCGAGCCAGCCGAGCTGCTTCACCACGAGGTAGAGCGGGATGATCATCGACGCCAGCGGGATCATCATCGTCCCGAGCACCACCCCGAAGAGGATGTTTCGCCCCATGTAAGTGAACTTGGCGAAGCTGTAGCCGGCGAGCGAGCAGGTCAGCACGTTGAGGAGCGTCACCGAGACGGCGACGACGATGCTGTTGAAGAAGTAGCGGCCGATCGGATGCTCGCGCAGCGGGGTCGTGTAGTTGTCCCACGTGAGTTCCTCCGGCAGCCACTGGACCGGAGTCTTGAACACCTCGCCGGTCGTCTTGAGCGATGTGGAGAGCATGTAGAAGAAGGGCAGCAGGATCAGCAGCGCCCCGAGCGTCAGCCCCACGTAGAGCAGCGCGTACTGCAAACGCGGGGCGAGCGTCCGGGTAGCGGCCCGACGCTGTGCCTGCGTCATTGTCGATGCGTTTTCCGACAACCAGCTCATGATGACTGCCCTACATATATCCGTGAATTGATCGGTAGGGGAGGAGCTTGTCTCCACCCGGCGCCGGGAGGAGACAAGCTCCTCCCCTACACCAAACGATCGCACATCGTCGTGATGCCGTCCCTAATGCTCGCGGGAGCGGTAGAGGCGGAACTGCAGCAGCGTGATCAGCCCGATGATCGCGC
>DATLHE010000410.1:0-13542 GCA_035540335.1 Thermomicrobiales bacterium
TCATCGGCCTGCCGTTCCTCTACGCCCTCAGCTCGATGCTCGTCGGCGGCGCGGGCCGCGACGCCGCGCACATTGCGGACAAGATCGCCGCGTACGCGATCGTGCTGTAGGGGAGGGATTGAACGCGCTCAGTAGCCCAAAAGGGAATCCGCGTCATGCGCGTTCATTCCCTCCCACCGTGGCCCGCCACACACGTGTGGACACACTCGCGCCGTGCACCACAGACCTCCTCATCCAGAGCGAAGCAAGGACCCGCCCGGGTGAGCCCCGCAGGGGCGAAAAGCGGAGCGACCCCTTCGCTTCTCGACCTACAGCCTCGGCCGGTGGACCCTGCGCGAAGCGGCATGAGCGACCGGCCCGTTCCTCACCGGCACCCACACCGCCATGTCATCCCGAGCGCAGTCGGGGGCTCCCCATCGATGCGCAGCATCGATATTGTGCCTCCGACTGCGCTCGGGATGACATGGCGGTTTGGGTGCCGGTGAGAAACGGGCCGGTCGCTCATGCCGCTTCGCGCAGGGTCCACCGGCCGAGGCTGTAGGTCGAGAAGCGAAGGGGTCGCCATGGCCGAGCCGCAGGCGAGCAGCGGAGCGAGCCCTTCGCTTTTCGCCCCTGCGGAGAACTCACCCGGGCGGGCCCTTGCTTCGCTCTGGATGAGGAGGTCTGTGGTGCACGGCGCGAGTGCGTCCACACGTGTGTGGCGGGCCACGGTGGGAGGGATTGAACGCGCATGACGCGGGTTCCCTTTTGGGCTACTGAGCGCGTTCAATCCCTCCCCTACAGCACGCTCGCGTACGCGGCGATCTTGTCCGCAATGTGCGCGGCGTCGCGGCCCGCGCCGCCGACGAGCATCGAGCTGAAAGAATAGAGGAACGGCAAGCCGATGAAGAAGAGTCCCGGCGCATCCGGGACGACGCCGCGTTCCTGGATCGGGTAGCCGTCCTCGCCGAAGACCGGCAGGTGCACCCAGGGGAAATCGTTCCGGAAGCCCGTGCACCAAACGACGTTCGCGACGTCGAGCGCCCGCCCGTCGTCGAGCAAGGGCCTGCCGTCGCGCACGCCCGCAACGCGCGCCTCGGTGCGCTCCACGCCCGCCGCCAGCACATCGGACGGCTTCGTCCGGACCAGTGGCCCGGCATGGCCGGAGCGGACGAACGGCCCGACCTTGCGCCCCGGCGGGGTGCTGAGCGTCAGCACGCGCGTGGCGACGAACCAGAGAACCGGCAGGATCACCATCCGGGCGATGGGCCGGTCGATCCGGAAGGGCACGTGCCCCGGATGCCGTCCGGCAAGGGTCGTGTGGTGGTCCCGGGCGGCCTCGATCGCGATCTCCGCGCCGGAGTTGCCCGCGCCGACGACCAGCACGTCGCCCGCCTGGAGCTGCGCCGGATTGCGGTATTCACTTGAGTGCAGCTGGCGGATGCCGGGGTCGAGCTCGGCGGCGAGCGCCGGGATGTGTGGACCCTCCTGCGCGCCGGTCGCGATCACGACCTGTGTTGCCTCGTACCGCCGGTCGCCGGCCGTCAGGACGTACCCCTGCTGGCCGTCGCCGGCCGGCCAGAGGCCGTCGACACGGACGCCGGTGTGCACCGGGAGGCCGAAGTGGTTGGCGTACGCCTCCAGGTAGTCGGCCATCTGGTCGCGCGTCGGGAAGACGTGCCAGGGCAATGGGAAGGGCATCCCCGGCAGCGCGTCGACGCGCGCGGGCGAGAAGAGCCGCAGCGAGTCCCAGCGGCTTCGCCAGATGTCGCCCACGCGCGCCCGCTCGTCGAGGATGACGAAGCGGCGGCCCTGCCGCGCCAGGTAATAGCCGACCGCGAGCCCGGCCTGACCGGCGCCGATGACGACGACATCGTACCGCCGCGCCTTTTCACGGCCGGTCTCGTTGCTGTTGGCGATCGATTCCATGGTGACCATCGCTGGTGTCTCCTCGCTTCGGTGGATTGCAACTCGTCCGGTCGGCCACCGCCCGCAGCCGCGGCCCGCAGGGGCGCCCGCAGGGGCAGGGCCGACCGGATGGGTTCACCAGTACGGACCTGGCGTTAGCGGGCGATCTGCTCCGGCGCTGGAATGACGCCGAGCTGCTGGAGCAGCCCGAGCTCGTCGGTGTTCGTCCAGCATTCGACGGTGCGGCCATCGTGAATGCGGTCGATGTCGATGCCGGTCATGCTGCCCCGTCGTCCGGTGGGCGGGATGCCCTGGAAGGCGCCGGTGTGCGTGCCGTGGCCCGTCCAGCGGGTGACGACGATGTCGCCGTCGGCGACCTGCATGTCGATCGTCAGGTGCAGGTCGGGGAACCCACCCCGCAGCATGGTCACGTACTCCTTTAAGGCGGCGGGCCCGTGAAGGTCCTCCGCTCCGACATGGACGACAAAGTCGTCCGACACCAGCTCATCGATCAGCTCGAGCCTGCCCTGGTTGTAGACCTCTTCGTACGCGCGTCGCACCAGCATCTTGTTCTGCTCGGACATGGCGTCTCTCCTTTCGTGATCCGCGTCGATTGCGGGTCCCGATCGCAGCGTAGAACGCCCGAGCTTCGACTCCTTCCCCTGAACGGGGTATGTGGGAGGGGTATTTGTCGACGGGGATTCGCGGGATTCTCCGGTCGCTTGAGGAAGCTCGTACGGTCGGCCACAAGGGCCGACCTCCTGCGCACGAAAAAGGTCGGCCACCGCCCGCAGGGGCAGGGCCGACCGTACGACACGTTGTTGCTGCCCATTCGCGATTGGCGCTAGGCGGGCGCGGCGGCGTCCGGCGGGAGGGTGCGATCGCGGGGGCGCTCGTAGCGCAGGTACCAAAAGAGCATCATCGCCGTGGTGACGAGGTAGAAGCCGTGCAGCAGCCAGATCGGCCCCGCCGGCAGGCTGTAGACGTAGAAGGAATGGACGACGTTGCCCGTGTTCGCCAGCGCGATGTTGCCGAAGCTGTAGGAGCGCAGGTCCTTCGTGCGGAAGGCCTTGAACAGCATCGGCAGGTTGCTGATGGCGAAGATGATGGTCGAGATGGTCCCGGCGATGATCGGCAGTTCGATGTTCATGGCGGTTCCTTGTGGATGCGTGCGTTCCTGGTGCATGCACCCACGATGCGCATCGGATCTCAGAGGCTGATGCCCCATATGGGGAGATTGTCCGGGGAATCCGTCAATCAATCGTCAAGCAAGTGGAGCGAACGCGCGCGGGCCGCGGCCTCGGTGCGGTTGCCGACGCCGAGCTTGCCGTAGATGCTGCCGGTGTGCTTCTTGACCGTCTCGGGGGAGATGAAGAGGGCGCCGGCGATCTCGCTGTTGGTCAGCCCGGCGGCGATCAGGCGCAGCACGTCCTGCTCGCGGTGGCTCAGCGGCTCCGGGAGCGCCTCCGCCCCAGCGCTGAGGGCAGCGACGTCCTCGCCGAAGGCGGCCAGCAGCGTCGCAACGTAGGTGGGCTGCACCCGGCGGGTGCGGGCCTCCTGCAGCAGGCGAGCCATCGGCTGCCCGAGATCGACGAAGAGGCGGATGTAGCCCTCGGGCTCCGCCAGGCGGAGCGCCTCCTCCAGCGCCATCAGCGCCGCGGCCGTGTCGCCGCGCCGCTGGCAGGCCAGCGCGAGGAGGGCCGACGCCTCGATCCGGATCCCCTCGCGCCCCTCCGTCGCGGCCGCGTCGCGCAGCCGCGCGAGCAGCGATGACGCCCGCGCGAGCGCGGGAGCATCGCCGGCGGCGATCAGCGCGCGGGCGACCGCGAGGTCGAGCAGCTCGCGCTCCGGCCACCCGTGGCCGGTCTCGCCGGCGAGCGTCTCCGTCGCCCAGGCGACGGCGGTCGCGTGCTCGCCGCGCGCCAGCCAGCACTCGACCTCGCACCGGGCGAAGCGCGCGACCCAGTCCGGGAACGACGCCTGCTCGACCTCGGTCCGAACCCGCTCCACCGTGGCGGTGGCGGCGTCGATGTCCCCCTCCGTCAGCTCCAGCCGCGCCTGGATCACCGCGGCGGCGATGCGCGACCGCACGTCGTCGCCCAGATCGGCCCGCGCCATGCCACGCGCCAGGTGTTCGCGGGCACCGGGCAGATCGTTACGCTCGTACAGCACCTGCCCCATGCGCACGTAGACCCAGCCAGCGACGGGGAGGTCCATCATCCCCCAGTTGTGGGGGTCTTCGATCGACGCGAGCGCCTTGCGCCAGTAGGTGAAGGCGACGCGGAGCCGGCCACGCATCAGCTCGAGGTCGGCGAGCGCACCGTAGATGTGTACCCAGCGCGCGTGCAGCGCCGGCTGGTGCGCCACCTCCATCACCTTGCGGTAGAAGCGCTCCGCCTCGTCCCAGCGCCCGTTGCGGCGGTAGGTGTCGGCGAGGGCGTGGAAGACGTCCGCCCGGAGCCCGGCGTTCTGGTCGCCGAGCAGGCGCAGGGCCCGGTCGGCATAGCTCTCCGCGCCAGGCACATCGTTGCCGAAGCAGGCAATGAAGCAGCGGACGGCGGAGACCCAGGCCATCTGCCACGTGGTGTCGCTCTCGCCAGTGTCCGCCAGCCGCCGCTCGATGTCGTCGATGCGGCGGATGCTCTCCTCGTACGCGCCGGTCGCGAGCAGGAGCGCCACCTGCGCGAGCCCAAAGGCGGGGGATCGCACCGTCCACGCCGGCGGCAAGGCATCGACCCAGCGATGCAGGATCCCAAGCTGCCCCGTGTTGATGAAGTCGCTGACGTAGCGATCCAGCAGCAGATAGGCGAGCGTGGCGTCGTCGCCGGCCACGGCATGGTCGAAGGCAGGCTCCGGCACGCGGTGGTCGATATACCAGCGAGCGGCGCGCCGGTGCAGGTCGGCGATCTCCGCGCCGTCCTGCCGCCGGAGCGCCTCGCGCAGCACCTCGGCGAAGAGCGCGTGGTAGCGGAACCACTCCCGATCATCGTCGACCGGCATCAGGAAGAGATTTCGCCGCTCCAGCGTTCGCAGCATCCGGTCGCCGTCGTCGCGTCCGGTCACCGCGTCGCAGAGCGAGGCGCAGAGAGGGTCGAGGATGCTGGTGGCCAGGAGAAAGCCGCGCACGCCGGCCGGCAGATCCGCGAGCACGTCCTCTTCGAGGTAGTCGGCGATGAAGCGGTGGCGGCCGGTGACGGCGAGCGGGCCGGGCGCGTCCGGATGCCGCCGCGCCGCGAGCGCGGCCAGTTGCAGGCCGGCGATCCAGCCCTCGAGGCGCGTCTGGAGCCGGGCGATCTCGTCGTCGTCGAGCGTCAGGCCCATCGGCCCGGCCAGGAATGCCCGCGTCTCCTCCGGCGCGAAGCGGAGATCGCTTGCGTCGAGCTGCAACAACTCGCGCCGGGCGCGGTAGCGCGCCAGGGGCAGCGGCAGCTCGTCCCGGCCGGCGAGGACGACGTGGAGCAGGGGCGGCAGATGGTCGAGCAGGAAGGCCAACGCGCCGATGACGCCGGGGTCGTCGAGCAGGTGGACGTCGTCGAGGACGAAGGCCGTGTGCTTCCCCACCGCGGCACCGGCATTGACGAAGGCGGCGAGCGCGGCGTCGACGTCCGGCTCCGCGGCGCTGAGGAGGATACCGAGCGTCATGTCGCGGATCCCGGGATCGATCTCGGCCCAGGCGGAGACGAGGTAGCGCAGGAAGCGCTCGCGGTCGTTGTCCTCAGGGTCGAGGGCGAGCCAGGCGACGGGCATGCGGCTGGTCCGCGCCCATTGCGCGAGCAGCGTCGTCTTGCCGTAGCCGGCGGGGGCGGAGACGAGGGTGAGCTTGTGGCGCGGGAGGCCGGTTTCGAGGGCATCGAGGAGCCTGGCGCGGCCGAGCAGGTGCTGCGTCTGGGGCGGGACCCGGATCTTCGTTGCCAACAGCTCGGTGGCCATGACATGCTCCGCGATGTGTGATCGCTTCCATTGTGCGCGTGCCGTCAACAGGGTGGGTGGCCCGCTTGACACCCTTAATGTTTAGTTCTAAACTAATGATCAGTAAGGAGCATTCGCGCCATGGCGACCGAGACCACAGGAGACACGCAGCCCCCCACCATCGCCCGCGGCACGCTCGACCTGCCGACCCTGACCTGGGTACGGCTGATGCGGGTGTACCAGAAGCTTCACGCGCGCACGGCACGGTCGTTCAAGTGTTGGAACCTGTCGGTGAGCCGGTTCGACGTGCTGAACCACGCCGGCGTCAAGGAGGGCCGAACCCAGCAGGAGCTCGCCGACGCGCTGCTGGTCACCAAGGGCAACGTCGTCCAGCTGCTGGACGGCATGGAGGCCGAGGGACTGCTCTACCGGCGGCGGTCCGGCCGCACGAACCACATCTATCTCACCGACCGGGGCCGCGAGCTTCGCCGCAAGGCGATCGAGACCCACGAGGCGAGCATCGCGCAGGAGATGTCCGCCCTGTCGCCCGAGGAGCAGCAGACGCTGCTCGGCCTGCTGCGCAAGCTCGACCGGGCGCTGACGTAGGGCCGGCAACGCCCGTTTTGGTAGGGGTCGACCTTGTGTCGACCCGGGCGGACGCAAGGTCCGCCCCTACCGACCACATTGCACCGCTGGAAAGGCACCCATGACCACCCCACCGAATCTCGAGCTCACGGGCATCCACCACGTCAGCTCGATCACCGCCGACACGCAGGTCAACCGCGACTTCTACACCCGCCTGCTCGGCCTGCGGATCGTGAAGAAGACCGTCAACCAGGACGACACGTCCTCCTACCACCTCTTCTACGCCGACGGCCCCGGCAGCGCGGGAACGGACGTCACCTTCTTCGACATCCCGATGGCTGCCCGCAACATCCCCGGCGCCGGCGAGGTCAACGAGATCGTCCTGCGCGTCTCCGGTCCGGAGGCGACCGCCTACTGGGAGCAGCGCTTCGACCAGTTCAACGTCCCGCACGAGGCGCCGACCGAGCTGGCGGGCCGCACCCTGGTGCGCTTCCTCGATCCCGAGGGCATGCGCCTGGCATTGATGGACGATGGCGGCGATGAGGCCGCCATCCGCGGCGGCACGCCGTGGGAGCTCGCCACCGTGCCCCAGGAATACGGCATCCGCGGCCTCGGCGCGGTCTCGATCACGACCGCGCGGCCGACGCCGACGCTGAACACGCTGACGAGCATCATGGGCTTCCGCGTCGTCGACGAGCAGCCCGGCACGGAGCATCCCGACCACCGGATCGTCCTCCTCGAGACCGGCAAGGGCGGCCCGAACGGGCTGATGATCGTCCACGTCCGCCCCGACCTGCCGCTGGCGCGGCTTGGCCGCGGCGGCGTCCACCACGTCGCCTTCCGCGTGCCGACCTACGAGGCCCACGACGCCTGGAACGCCTACCTCACGGAGCAGGGCGTCCACGTCACGAACGTCATCGACCGCTTCTACTTCCGCGCGATGTACTTCCGCGAGCCGGGCGGCGTGCTCTACGAGATCTCCAGCGACGGCCCCGGCTTCGCGACCGACGAGCCGGAGGCGACGATGGGCGAGACGCTGGCGCTGCCGCCGTTCCTCGAGCCGCACCGCGAGATGATCGCCGCCGGGCTGCGCCCGCTGGACACGCGCAAGGCGATCACGACCGTCGAATATGGCCAGCCTGTGAAGGAAGAGGTGACCGCGTGAGCCAGCAGACCGCCGATCCCCACGCCCACGCCGAGGTGCTCCAGGCCGGAGCGCCCCTGGAATCCGCCAACGCCGCCGTCGTCCTGATCCACGGTCGCGGCGCGACCGCGAAGAACATCCTCCAGCTCAACCGCCACCTCTCGACGGGGATGGACCCGGCGCTGCGGGTGGCCTTCCTCGCGCCGCAGGCGGCCGGGAACACCTGGTATCCGGAGCGGTTCATCGCCCCGCTGGAGCACAACGAGCCCTGGCTCTCCAGCGCGCTGGCGATGATCGACCGGACCGTCGACACGATCACCGCGGCGGGGGTGCCGGGCACGTCGGTCATGATCGCCGGGTTCTCGCAGGGCGCGTGTCTGTCGCTGGAGTACGTCGCCCGCGGCTCGCGGCGCCTCGGTGGCGCCGCGGCCCTGAGCGGCGCGCTGATCGGCCCGACGGACGAGCCGCACGCGCCGCTGGCGGATGTGGCGGGCATGCCGGTCTTTCTCGGCGTCGGCGAGTACGACGACCACGTCGCACCGGCGCTCGTCCAGCAGTCGGCCGAGCTGTTCCAGGAGGCCGGCGCGAAGGTCGACTTCCGCTTCTACGAGGCGATGGGCCACTCGATGACCGAGGACGAGATCGTCGCCATGCGCGACATCATCCGGACGCTGCCGGCGGAGTAAGAACGCCCATCCACGGCAAAGTTTCCGACATTCCGTAGCCCCGGGCCTTGCGTCGACCCTTCAGGCCCGGTTCCCACAGGGCAGACAGAGAGGGGGCAGCCCTTCATAGCTGCTCCTCCAACATGCGCATCGCCACAACCTACGTCGTGCATCCGCGGTGTCCCTGCCAGGTTCCCGGTACGCGACCGGTGACAGGGGTCATCCGCGTTTCCGATCAGGGCTTTCTCTGCGGGTTGGGCCCCACACCACCCATTGGGTGCGCCGCTTCCCGCAGCGTCAGCTGGACCGGCGCCTCTGCCTTGTCATCGACATCCTCACGCCAAAGACGGACCACGATCGGAATCGTCGCGGTGAGAGGAAGCGCCAACAGGACGCCCACGACGCCGAGGAGCTCGCCCCCCACCAGAACGCCCAACAGGACGCTGAATGGCGAGACATGGAGCGTTCGCCCGTAGATCCGTGGGACGAGCAGATAATTCTCTATCTGCTGATAGACGACATAGAGGACGAGCACGCTGATCGCGACCGGCACCGAGACCGTGAGGCCCGCGAGCACCGCCGGAATCGTCGCCAGCGGCACGCCGAAGATGGGCACCGCATCCATGACGGCGGCGAGCACGGCCAGCAACATGGGCTGGGGGACATGGAGGGCGGTCAGGATCGCGAAGGCGAACGCCCCGAAGAGGAACGATGTCAGCGCCTGCCCCACGACGTAGCCGCTGACGACATTGACGATCTCCGGCATGGCGCGACGGAACTTCTCCTGGTGGACAGGATTGAGCAGGCGCAGGATCCCACGGGAGATCCGCTCTCCATCCAGCAGGAGGTACACCGCCATCACCAACACCAGGAAGGTATCGAGCAACCCCTGAACGACCGCCGTGCCGTACGCGACCACCCGGGAAACCGGCACACTAACGGCACCCCCTTGGGCCGAGCCCGGGTCGAAGTATCCCTGGAGCCGCTCGTTGAGTGCGGGATAGCGTCGCAAGAAGACCTGGGCCTGGTCGATGTACCCGGGCATGTTCTCGACCAGCGTTTCGCCCTGGGCGACGAGTTGCGGCACCACATACCACACGATCACCGAAAGGATGGCGACCAACCCCGTGATGACGATCGCGACGGCGATCGGCAGCGGCCAGCCCCGGTCCTCCAGGCGCTGCACCGGGGGCGCCAGCGCCGCCGCTATCAGGAACGCTATGGCGATCAGCAGCAGCACGTGCCGTAGCTCGAGCAGGAGCCAGACCGCCCCGATAGCGAGTACGATGCGCACAATCGTCCTTATGGAAATGACGTTGGGGGAGGGTTGCTGCCAGTTCATGCGGTGATCAACGAACGAAGACCGGTGGTTGGGTTCAACGAGCTCCCCTGCCCTTTGTGCCAGCGGAGGATCCCGCGTGTGCGGGTGGTCCGAGGTTCAGGCACCTTTAGTCAGCCGCGAAAGGCGGCGACGTGCTCAACATTCCCGTGTGGCAAACCAGCACACGATGTAGCGGGACGGTGGTCGTCACCGCGAACCCAATACGCATGTCGCATGCCCTGCGGGTGCGATGGCCGGGGGTTTGCGATGGCCGCCGCGTGTGCGACGATCGGCCGCACGCCCGCGACCCAGCGAGGAGCCCGGCATGACCATCCCGACCCGACCCTTTGGACGCACCGGCGAGCAGGTGTCGCTGCTCGGCCTGGGCGGCGCCCACATCGGCAACCCGTCCGCGGCCGAGGGCATCCGGATCGTCCACGCGGCGATCGACGCCGGCGTCACCTTCCTCGACAACGCCTGGGAGTACAACCGGCGGGAGAGCGAGCGCCGCATGGGCACCGCGCTGGCGCAGGGGGACTATCGCGCCCGGGCCTTCCTGATGACCAAGGATTGCGCCCACGACCGGGTCGCCGCCCATTCGATGGTCAAGCTCGAGGAGAGCCTGCGGGCGCTCCAGACCGACTACCTCGACCTGTGGCAGATCCACGAGGTGGTCTGGGAGGAGGACCCCGACCGCATCTTCGCCCCCGGCGGCTCGGCCGAGGCGCTGCTGCAGGCCAAGGCGCAGGGCAAGGTCCGCTACATCGGGTTCACCGGGCACAAGCACCCGGACATCCACCGCCGCATGCTGACCCAGGGCTTCCCGTGGGATGCCGTCCAGATGCCGCTCAACGTGCTCGATGCCCACTACGCCAGCTTCGAGCGCGAGATCGTGCCCCTGTGCCAGGCGCAGGGCATCGCGATCATCGGCATGAAGAGCAATGCCGGTGGCCATCTCGATGACACGGGGCTGGACGTCACGCCGGAGGAGGCGTTGCGCTATGCGATGAGCCTGCCCGTGGCGACCGTGGTCTCCGGGATGGATTCGCTGGACGTGCTGCGGAAGAATATCGCCGTCGCCGACGGGTTCGTCCCCCTCGGCGAGGACGAGCGCGCGGCGCTCCTCGCCCGGAGTGCCCCGTACGCCGAGGGGGCGGTGGCCGAGCCGTTCAAATCGACCCGGACGTTCGAGGGCGCCGAGGGCCGGATCGCCAACGGGTACCCGCTGAACGCCTGACCCGATCCGGCGCCGTCGCTACGCCTCGGCGATGACCTCGAGCGTCGGGAGGCGGCCGATCACGGCATGTGCCTCGTCGTCGTCGAGGTCTCCCGCGCCGTAGGCGGCGAACTGCTCCGCCACGTCCGTCAACGGCGCGTCGGACGCGTCGGCGTGCTCGGCGGTCGTCCACAGCGAGAGGACGAAGCCCCAGCCGGAGGCGTCATCGTAGAGGTACGTCACCCGCTCGAACCCGGCGAGCGACCGGAAGATGGGCAGGCTCTCCCACGCGATGCGGATCACCTCCTCCCGGTGCCCGGGGCGGAACCGGAGCCGTCCGATGCGTGCGTACATGGCTGATCTCCCGCGCTACCCGGCGCGGCCCCTGTCATGGTGGCCGTTGCCCCATCCTCCGCGTCACCCAGTGAGGTTGACACCGCCCCAGCACGCGCAAACCCGCGACACGACCGGCATCAGGCGGCGGGCGAGGCCACCGGCGTGGCGAGCGGTTGGACCGTGATCCGCGTGGCCATCAGCGTCCCGCCGCCCACGTACAGGACGGCCCCGGACGGGTCGGTCGTCGTGCTGCTGAACTGGCCGCTGAACGAGTCGCCGTCGGCGCCGAGCGTCACCTCGATGCTGTCGGTGACGATCCCCACGAAGTTCCCCTCCCCGTCGGTCACGAACTCGACGAAGGTGGCCGCGGCGGTGTCGGGACCGGTCTGCTGCCAAACGCCGTGCGCAGTGCTGATGAAGGTGACGGGGAACCCGGCGCCGCCGGGCTGGGACGGCCGGTCGGTGAAGATGACCGTGCCGTCGGCGACGACGGTCATCAGGCTCTGCGAGGCCCCGAATGGCGTCTCGGTGGCGAGGCGCCAGGCGCCGACGAAGCCCTCCTCCGTGACGGGCGGGGTGCCGGTCTGGGCAGCGGTGCGGAGTTGGACCGGGCCGAAGGTCAGGACCGCGATGACGGCGACTGCCAGGAGCGCGGCGAGGAACGGGATGCGACGCATGAGTCTCCCCCTCTGGTGGAGCCGACGAAGCTGATGCGGCGCCCTCGGATGAGCGCGCCCCGTGTGGATGGGTTCCGCTTTTACGCTACCAGCCCACCGGCGAGCGTCAACCGGCCGCTCACGCGAAAACGTGCGGACGGGCCCCATACGAGGCAGCCCGATCGAGTGTGTAACCACGTCGTGGCTCTCGAAGGCATGCGGTCAGGTCCCCGCCAGCCGCGCCGTCACCGCCGCGAAGGCCTCCACGTCCTTGGCCGCCAATGTCTCCAGGGGAGGCTCAAGATAACGATCGGCATGGATGGCCGGGGCTTGCGCCACGCCAATCCCGTCCCGTGACGCGCAGAGCTTCGTCCTCGATCGACCGCGTAGGGGGTGCGTTCTCGGGCGGCGATCCTGGCAGAAGATCAGCCCTGGCAAGCCATGAGCGGAGGCCGATGCATGCCACGCTGATTTCATCCTAGCCCGAAGGTGTGCTTTACCGGATTCATTCCATCAACAATAATATATAGGGACAGGTTCGATGGGATGAAATTGTGACCATTTCGGCGCAGGAAGCTGCAGCAGTCAGCTATGGTGCGGAGATTTGGCCATGTCACAACTCGAGGTCCGCATGCTCGGACGCCTCACGGTCAAGCGAGACGGTCAAAAGGTGGACCTCCTCGGCGCCAAGTCCCAGGAACTCTTCTGCTACCTGCTTCTCAACCGCCATCAGGTCCACAGTCGTGAATCCCTTTCCGAAGTGCTCTGGGAACCGCGCTCCACGGCACATCCTCGCAAGTACCTGAGACAAGCGCTCTGGCAGCTCCAGACCGCACTGGATTCCCACCGCGCAGCGGGTGAGCGATCACTCCTGCACGTCGAGCCGGACTGGATCTACGTTGAACCGGAGTCGCCTGTCTGGATCGACACGGCAGTGCTGGAACGCGCGTTCGGACTTGCCCAAGGGGTACCGGGGAATGAGCTCACCGTGCAGTCGGTGCAGGCGCTGCACGAGGCGACGTCCCTCTATGCCGGCAATCTTCTCATCGGCGAATACCACGATTGGTGCATTCTCGAGCGCGAACGACTGGAAAGCACCTACCTCGCCTTGCTCGACAAGCTCATCGACTACTGCGAGTGGCATCATGAGTATGAAGCGGGGCTCGTCTATGCCGATCGCATCTTGCGACACGACCGGGCTCGCGAGCAGACGCATCGCCGTATCATGCGCCTCCACTTCCTCGCCGGCGACCGCGCGACGGCGCTTCGGCAGTTTGAGCGGTGCGCCGCGGCCCTGCGGGAAGAGCTGAGTGTCCGCCCCAGCGCCCGGACCATGGAGCTGTATCGCCAGATACAGTCGGACCAGCTCAACGCTCCCCCGGTCACGCCCCATGTGCGCGTGGTGACCGCGGACGGGTCGCTTCCAGAGATGCTCAGCCACCTCAGGCAGATCGAATCGATGGTGGCTGACCTCCATCTCCTCGTCCAGCGGGAGATCAACCTGGTCGAGCAAGCGCTCCATCAGCGCATCGGTCTCAACGACGAGTCCACCCTCCACAGGAACCCGGTCTAGCCGGACCCCGCACGTACCCCACTCCATGAGTGTGCAGCGCCGTGCCCAGCTCAGAAAGACGCTCCGCCTGACGCCACCGAGACACCTCAGGGGTCGACGTGTTGCTACCACGGGCGGGACGCAGGTTGCGCGACCACGACAGGGAACACACATCGTCGCCGGTCACATCCCGGAGCCTCTCTTCGACCGCCCGCGGGACGTGCCGAAACGTCCGCCGGCGCCGCGAAGTCGGGGAACTCAGTGCGGCAGG
>DATLHE010000411.1:0-9892 GCA_035540335.1 Thermomicrobiales bacterium
CCCTGCGTGCCCGGGGACTATCCCCGGGCACGCAGGGCCGGGGGTACCGGTGGGTACGAAACACCAGGACCGCGTTGTGGCCGCCGAAGCCCATGGAGTTGGACATGGCGAGGCGGAGGTCGCTCTCGCGTGGGCCGTCAGGGATGTAATCGAGGTCACAGGCGGGGTCACGTGTCGCCCAGTTGGCGGTCGGTGGCAGCATCCCACGCCGTATGGCGCCAATGGTGATCACCGCCTCGATTGCGCCCGCCGCGCCGAGCAGATGGCCGGTGATGGGCTTGGTCGAGCTGACGCCGACCCGGCTCGCGTGCGGGCCGAAGACGTGTCGGATGGCCCGCGACTCGATGCGGTCGTTCATCGCCGTGCCGGTGCCATGGGCGTTGATGTAGCCGATGTCCTCTGGCCGCGCGCCGGCATCGTCGAGCGCGGACGTCATCGCGCGGACCAGCCCCTCGCCGTTCTCGGGGAGCTGCGTGATGTGCAAGGCGTCCGCGCTCGTCCCGTATCCCGCCAGCTCGGCCAGGATCGTCGCGCCGCGAGCAAGCGCCCGCTCTCGCGCTTCCAACACCAGGAACGCGGCGCCCTCCCCCAGCCCGCAGCCGTTGCGATCGCGGTCGAAAGGGCGAATTGCCGTCTCCGGACAGTCGTTGGAGGGAGACAGCGCGCCCATGGCGGCAAACCCGGCGACGACGAGCGGCGTCACCGGCGATTCGGCCCCACCGGCGAGCGCGACGTCGAGGTCGCCAGACCGGATGCGCTGCGCGGCGATGCCGATGGCGTCGGCGGCCGCCGCGAACGCGGACGTCAGCGTCAGGACCGGCCCACGGACGCCGTGGGCGGAGGCCAGCGTCGACACGAGATCCCGGTGGACCAGGGCGCCGGCGCGCTCACGGGCCGCGAAGCTGGCCAGCGCCGTGCCGACAAAGACACCGGCCCGTTCGCCGTCCGTGATGGGCTCCCCGGCGGATGCCACGGCTCCGGCGGCAGCGCCCGTGCCCCATCGGAGCAGCGGATCGTCGCCATCGTCGAGCGGCAACGGCACCTCGGCCGCGATGCGGACGCTGTGCTGTTCCGCGTCGAAGCGGCTGATCGGTCCCATCGCGGAGTGGCCGACCAGGACGCGGTCGATCACCGCTCCGGCGGTCAGACCGGCCGCGGAGACGGCGCCCATGCCGGTGATGACGACGCGACGCCGTGATGTGGTCATGCGGGCGTCACTCGCCGGTGTGAGCGGCGAGAATTAGCGACACGTTATGTCCGCCGAAGCCCATCGAGTTCGTCATGGCGATTCTGACGTCGACCTCGCGGCAGGCGTTCGGGACATAGTCGAGATCGCAATCCGGATCGGGCGTCTCCTGGTTGATCGTCGGCGGAACAATCCCGGTGCGGATCGCCTGGACGGTGAACATCGCCTCCAGCGAGCCTGCCGCGCCGAGCAGATGCCCGGTCATCGACTTCGTCGAGCTGATCGGCACCTTGTAGGCATGGTCGCCGAAGGCGCGCTTGATGCCCTCGGTCTCGAGCTTCTCGTTGAGCTGGGTCGAGGTGCCGTGGGCGTTGATGTAGTCGATGTCGGCCGCCGTCACGCCCGCGTCCTGGAGCGCCAGCGCCATCGCGCGGGCGATGCCCTCGCCTCCGGGACCGGGCTGCACCATGTGGTTGGCGTCGTCGGTGGTGGCGTAGCCTGTGATCTCGGCCAGGATCGTCGCGCCACGGGCGAGCGCCCGCTCGCGCTCCTCGAGGACAAGCACGGCGGCCCCCTCGGCGAGGACGAAGCCGTCGCGCCCGGCGTCGAACGGCCGGCTGGCGCCCTCGGGGTCATCGTTGCGGCGCGAGAGCGCGCCCATTCCGTTGAACCCGGCGACACCCATCCGGGTGACCGGCGCCTCGCCGCCGCCGACGACCATGACGTCGGCGATGCCGCGGCGGATCATCAGTGTTCCCTCCCCGATCGCGTGGCCGGAGGCGGCGCAGGCGGAGACGGTCGCGAAGTTCGGCCCCTTGGCGCCGATGTCGATCGAGACGTTACCGGAGGCCATGTTCGCCAGCATCATCGGCACGAAGAAGGGCGAGACCCGCTTCGGCCCGCTGGTCAGCAGCGTCTCGGCGCCCGCCTCGAACGTCTCCATGCCGCCCATGCCGGTGCCGATCAGCGCGCCAACGCGCGTGGCATCGGCCGGGATATCGACGCCCGACTGCGCGACGGCCTCGCGCGCGGCGACGATCGCGAGCTGGGAGAAGCGGTCCAGGCGACGGCTCTCCTTGCGCCCGAGCACCCCGGCGGCGTCGAACCCCTTGACCTCGCCGGCGAAGGTCGTCTCGAAGCCGGTGGCGTCGAAGCGGGTGATCGGGGCGATGCCGGAGGTGCCGTCGATCGCGGCCTGCCAGATCGCCGGGGCGTCGTTGCCGAGGGCGCAGATGGCGCCCATCCCGGTGACGACCACGCGCCGGGCTGGGGCGGGGTCGCGGTGATCGGTCGTGGTCATGTGGGAGTGGTCCTTTCGCGCCGCACTGGCGGAATCCGGGTCATCGGCAAACGCCGCCGCGAGGTTGGCCCAGGGCGGACACGGGGTCCGCCCGTACGGGAGCGAGCTTTCCATTGATTCTCGGCCATCGCGGACGAATTCTGAGCCCGGTGGCAGCCATCGTCGGACAGTAGGATACCCGGTCGGACCGCGAATAGGCGTCGTTGAAGCGTTCCGCCGTTCATGGTACGCTGTGCATCCGGCCGGACCTGCGGATTCCGTGGCGCAATATGTGGTCTTGAGCCAACACTTGCGAGCCGGGAGCTGCTCAGGCGTGGACCGTGGTTCACGCTGGTTTGCGGCACCCACCTGTGTATACAGGTTCAAGGCTCCGCATAGCGCGCGGATCCGTCGGGCCCGGTCAACCCCCCATCCTCCAGGAGTACATCCCATGATCAGCATCGTTCTCGGGCCGGATTACGCCATGGCCCGCGCCCGCATGCGCGAGATTCGCCGCCAGGCCGATCCCTCGGGCGACAACACCTCGATGCTGGATGGCAAGACGGTCGGGCTGCGTGCCGTAATGATGGACATCGCCAGCGTCGGGTTCTTCTCGGCCGGGCGCGTCGTCATCGTCGAGGACCTGATCGCCCGGCTCGGCAAGCAGGGCGCCAAGGACGGCAGCCAGACGCCGGACTGGCCGGCGCTCTTCGCCGCGGTGCCGGAGGTTAGCACGCTGATCCTCGTCGACGCCTCGCTGCAGTCGCTCCCCGCCGCCGTCAAGAAGGCACTGCCGGACGGCGCGACCGTCGAGTTCTGCGACCCTCCCCGCGGCCCCGCGCTCATCACCTGGATCCAGAAAAGGGCGAAGGCGAGCCACCAAGCCGAGATCGACAACGACGCCGCGCGCTTCCTCGCGGAGTCGCTCTACCCGCAATCGTGGTCGCAGAAGGCCAACAACCCGGCATTCGACCGCCCGCCGGACATGGAGATGCTCGGCAATGAGATCGCCAAGCTGGCGCTGGCGGCGCATCCGGGACCGATCACGCGGGACCACATCCGCGAGATGGTCGACCGGGGCGACGAGGACCGGATCTTCACCTTCCTCGACGCCGCCGCGTCGGGCCGGGTCAGCGCCGCGGTCGTGGAGCTGGACCACCTGCTCGCGGCCGGCGAGGATCCCGCCAAGCTGCTGGCGCAGCTGAGCCAGAACGTCGAGCTGCGCTCGGGGATGGCTACCGCGGGCCGGCGCGCGCCGGCGGAGGTCGGCCGCGAGATCGGGCTGACCAACCCGAATCGGATGAGCTCGATCCAGCGCGGGATGGGCGGCATGCGGCCGGACCAGCACCTGCGCTCCGTCGCATTGGCGACCGCCGCCGACCGGAAGATGAAGCAGGGGGAGCTGCGGGAGCCGCTGGACGCGCTGTATGACGCACTGCTGGCCATCGCCAGCGCCCGCGCGACCTCGTAGCCTGGGACCTTGTGTCCGAGGTCGTCGTGATGCGTCCTGGTCCTTCGTGGCGGATAATCACGGACGACTCGGCACGCTCAGGGCTGGCGCCGGATCTCCTCTGTGGTCACCAATAACCTGTTAGGAGGAGAGCTTATGGGCACGCCAAACGCCCCGCTGACGTTGTCAGCGGGGCGTTTCGTGGTCGCGTCGAGCTGGCGCGGCGCTTAGGCCTGCGCGGCGCCGAGCTTGTTGAACTTCGCCATCAGGCGCGACTTGCGGCGCGCGGCGTTGTTCTTGTGGATGACGCCTTTGCCGGCGGTGCGGTCGAGCATGCTCGTCGCGTTCACGACAGCGGTCTGGGCGGCGTCCTGATCGCCGGCGGCGATCGCCAGCTCAGCCTTCTTCACCAGCGTGCGGGCGGCGGAGCGATATGGGCGATTGCGGAGGCGACGGCGCTCGTTGACGCGAATACGCTTCTCGGCGGACTTGCTATTAGCCAAGGTGAACCTTCCTCAGAGAGACAGTTCGTGACCGGATCACGAGCAGAAATCAGTCGAATGCATGCGTTGGATGCACAGGTGGCTCACTGACTGCCATCTGCGCGGGATTACGATCGTTCGGAGTCGCTCGAGACACGGCAAAGCGACCCGAAACGGGCGCAGGGGTTATTCTACCAAAGCCAGAAGATGCGCTCAACCGGGCGTATCCCGTTTCGCCGTGCCGGATGCGCCGCTGACGACGCCCGCTTGCACCGTTCCGAATGAGATAATCGCGCCCATGAGCCAGGCATCACAAGTCTTCGGACGCCAACCCGCCGCCACGCCCATCGCCGTCGCCGTGGAATCCACGCCCCGGGCGCGGGGCTCGAGCATGGCCCGGAACGCGATCATCGTCAGCGCCGCGTTCATCCTCAGCCGCATCCTCGGGCTCGGGCGCGAGGTGATCCTCGCGAACCAGTTCGGCACCGGCCCGGAGATGGCCGCCTACGTCAGCGCCTTCCGCATTCCGGACCTGCTGTTCATGGTCGTCATGTCCGGCGCGTTCGGCGCCGCGTTCATCCCCGTCTTCGCCGGCTTCATCGCCCAGGGCGACCGGGAGCGCGCCTCGCGCCTTGCCTCGTCGATCCTGACGTGGACCGGCATCGGTGTCCTCCTCCTCTCCGGCCTGACCTACCTGCTTGCCGGTCCCCTCACCGATCTCATCGTCGCCCCGGGGCTCGATCCAGAGACCAGGGACCTCACCGTCAAGCTGATGCGGATTCTCCTGCTGTCGCCGGTGTTCCTCGGGTTCGGCATCGCGGCCAAGGGCATCCTCGAGGCGCAGAACCAGTTCACGCTGCCCGCGATCGCGCCGCTCGTCTACAACGCCGCGATCATCGTCGGGGCCGCCTGGTTCGCGCCGGAATACGGCATCGAGGCGGTCGCCTGGGCGGTCATCATCGGTGCCTTCGGTCACTTCGCCGTGCAGGTGCCCGGGCTGATCATGACCGGCTTTCGGTTCCGGCCGACGCTCGACCGGACCGTCGACGGCCTGCGCGAGGTGCTGCGGCTGCTGGGGCCGCGCGTGGTCGGTCTGGCGGCGTTCCAGCTCAACTTCATCGCCGTCAACGCCTTCGCATCGTCGACGGGCGCCCATGACGTCGCGGCGATCAACTACGCCTGGCAGCTGCTGATGCTGCCACATGGCGTGCTCGCCCTGAGCATCTCGACGGTGGTCTTCCCGACGCTCGCGGCGCTCTACGGGCAGGGCGACCGCGAGGGTTTCGCGCGGATGCTCGACCGCACCATGCGTCCGCTGCTCTTTCTCTCGATTCCGGCCAGCATCGGACTGCTGCTCGTTGGCCGCGCGATCGTGACGGTGATCTTCCAGAGCGGCAACTTCACGACGACGTCGACGGACCTCGTGACCACCCCGCTGGCGTGGTTCGCGGTCGGCCTCGTCGGCTACGGCGTCACCGAGATCCTGACGCGCGTTTTCTATGCGACGCGCGATACGCGAACTCCCGTGATCACAGGCGTCCTGACGATCGTGCTGAACATCATCCTCTGCGCGCTGCTGATCGATTCGCTCGGCCACGGCGGGCTCGCGCTCTCGCTGAGCGCGACGACGGCGGCCGAAGCGATCATCCTCATGGGCTTCCTGCGGGCGCGGTCCGGAAGGGTTTTCGCGCCGGGGTTCCTGTCGTGGCTCGGCAAGGTACTGATGGCTGCACTCGGGATGGGCGTGGTGATCGTCGTCACGGTCGGCTGGCTGAATGACGTGCTCGCGTCGGACATCCCGCTTGCCGGGCAACTGCTCTACTTCGCGGTCTGCATGGGCCTGTATGTGCTCACGTTCGTCTATCTGGCCTGGGCGCTGGGCATCCCGGAGCTTCACCAGTCGGTGGCGAAGGTGATGGCACGTGTCCCGGCGCGGGTGCGCGGTCGGATGACGTCGCCTGGCGCGGTCGACGAGCAGCCGGCGGCGTGAGGCCCACGCCAGAAAGGACACGCATCGTGTAGGGGCAGGCTTCGACGCCTGCCCTGGGCGACCATGAAAGGTCGCCCCTACCCAAGACCTTCCCCGGACCGTGCAACTTGCCCCATCGCACCATGCGAAAGCGGACTATACTTGACGGCGAGTACGGTCGGGGTGGGAGCGCATCGCTGAACCTGCCCCGGCCGCTTTGTTGAGCCGCCGACGCGTTGAAGACGGGAACCGCGCCTTTCCATGAGCCAATCGACCAGCACCTCCCACATTCGCAACTTCAGCATCATCGCCCACATCGATCATGGGAAGTCCACGCTCGCCGATCGCCTCCTGCAGCGCACGGGCACCGTCGCCGAGCGCGACCTCCAGGCGCAGATGCTCGACTCCATGGATCTGGAGCGCGAGAAGGGCATCACGATCAAGGCCCGCGCGGTGCGGATGCTCTACACCGCCCGGGACGGCCAGGAGTACGAGCTCAACCTGATCGACACGCCGGGCCACGTCGACTTCTCGTACGAGGTCAGCCGCAGCCTCGCCGCCTGCGAGGGCGCGCTGCTGGTGGTCGACGCCGCGCAGGGCATCGAAGCGCAGACGATGGCGAACGTCTATCTCGCGCTCGAGCACGACCTGGCGATGATCGCCGTCGTCAATAAGATCGACCTGCCGAACGCCGACCCGGAGCGCGTCTCCAAGGAGGTCGGGCAGTTCATCGGCCTGCTCGACGACGAGATCATCCCCGCCTCGGCCAAGACCGGCGCGGGGATCGACGACATCCTGGAGGCGATCGTCGCCAAGATCCCGCCGCCGGCCGACGAGGGCGAGCAGAAGCCGCTGCGGGCGCTGATCTTCGACTCGCACTATGACGCCTACAAGGGCGTGATCGCCTACGTGAAGATCGTCGACGGCGAGCTGCACCAGAACCAGCGCATCCGCATCCTCGGCACGAAGAAGGATGCCGACATCCTCGACATCGGCTTCTTCTCGCCGACCATGAACCCCGCCAAGACGCTCAAGACCGGCGAGGTGGGCTACATCGCGACCGGGCTGAAGGTCGTCAAGGACTGCCAGGTCGGCGACACGATCACGCTGGCCGAGGCGCCGGCCACGACACCGCTTCCGGGCTACCAGCCGGCCAAGGCAATGGTCTTCGCCGGTCTGTACCCGGTCGACAGCGAGGACTTTCCGATCCTGCGCGACGCACTGGAGCGGTTGCAGCTGAATGACGCCTCGCTGACGTACGAGCCGGAGTCGTCCATGGCGCTCGGCTTCGGCTTCCGCTGCGGCTTCCTCGGCCTGCTCCACATGGAGATCATCCAGGAGCGGCTGGAACGCGAGTACGACCTCGACCTCCTCGCCACCGCGCCGAGCGTGGAGTACGAAGTGCTGATGCACAGCGGCAAGGTGGTCAAGGTCGACAACCCGTCTGAGATGCCGGATCCGGGATCCGTCGAGGAGATCCGCGAGCCATGGATGCACCTCACCATCATCGCGCCGTCGCGCTACATCGGCACGATCATGGAGCTGGCGACGACCCGGCGCGGCATCTACGACGAGATGATCTACCTCGATGAGGACCGCGTGCAGCTGAAGTTCGACATCCCGCTCGCGGAGCTGATCGTCGAGTTCTACGACGCGCTCAAGAGCCGCACGCAGGGCTACGCCTCGCTCGACTACACGTTCGCGGAGCTGCGGGCCGCCGACCTCGTCAAGCTCGACGTGCTGGTCAACGGCACGGCGGTCGACGCCCTGTCGGTGATCACGCACCGCGACGACGCCTACTACAAGGGGCGCGAGCTGGTACAGGCGCTGCGCGGGCTCATTCCGCGGCAAATGTTCGACGTGCCGATCCAGGCCTCGATCGGCAGCCGCATCATCTCCCGCGAGACGGTAAAGGCGATGCGCAAGAACGTGCTTGCCAAGTGCTACGGCGGCGACGTCAGCCGCAAGCGCAAGCTTCTGGAGAAGCAGAAGGAAGGCAAGGCGCGGATGAAGATGGTCGGCAGCGTCGAGATCCCGCAGGACGCCTTCATGGCCGTCCTCAGCCTCGGCAGCTCGTCGGACAAGGCGGCGACGAAGGGATGAGCGAGCCCCGCGCGGACATCACCACAGCCGTGACGATCGTCGGGCTCGGGCCGGGCGACGCCGCGCGGCAGACGATCGGCGCCCGCGAGACGCTGGACACCGCGGCGCGGATTTTCGTCCGCTGCCACCCGGATCTCGACCTCGGCGACGTGCTCGCGCGCGAGAACGTCACCGACATCGCCGCCCTCCGGCAGCCGGACGCCGCCCCAGGCGGGCGATGGGATGCCGCGACGCAGGCTGTCTGCGACGCCGCGGCGCACGGGCCGGTGGTGCTCGCGATCCCCGGCCACCCACGGTTCGGCGAGGGGCTGGTCGTGGGTACGCTCGCCGAGGCGGCGCGCCGCGGCTTGACGACGCGGGTGCTGGACGGCATCAGCGTCGTCGACCTGATGGCGACCGCGCTCGGCGTGGACCCGCTGCTGGAAGGCGTCCAGTGCTTCACCGGGCGCCTTCTGATCGAAGAAGCGCCCGATGGGCCGTTCGCCGGCGGCATCTTCACCGGCTCGCCGCGCCGTCCGATGCTCTTCACCCACGTCTACGACGCGACGGTCATGAGCAGCGTGGCGCGGGCGCTGTCGCGCATCCTGCCTCCGGACCACCCGGTGACACGGATCGAGGCGGCCGGCATGGCCGGCGAGCGCATCAGCCAGCACACGGTCGGCGCGCTCGCGGGCGTGCCCGCCGGGCCGCTCGTCGCGCTCTGGGTGCCGCCGCAGGGCGAGCTGGAGGCCGTGCGCGATCCGCGCACGCTGCAGCACATCGTCGCCCGCCTGCGCGCGCCGGAGGGCTGCCCGTGGGACCGCAAGCAAACCCATGCGACGCTGCGCGACAGTATCCTCGATGAGGCGTACGAGGTCGTCGACGCGATCGACGCCGGCGACGACGCGAACCTGGCCGAGGAGCTGGGCGACCTCTTCCTGCTGATCGCGATGCACGCGCAGCTGGCCGAGGAGGCCGGCACCTTCACGCTGGAGGACGTCTACGCCGGCATCGCGACGAAGATCGTCCGCCGCCACCCGCACGTCTTCGGCGACGAGGAGGCCCGCGGGGCCGGGCAGGTCGTCGGCCTGTGGAACCGGATCAAGCAGGAGGAGAAGGCGGCGAACCCCGATCGGCCGGAGAAGGCCGCCGACGGCCAGCCGCACAGCATGCCGGCGCTTGTCCGGGCACCTCGCGTGCTCGCGAAGCATCCGGTAGACGTGGACAGCGCGGCGTCGGCCGAGGAGCGCTCGCGGGCGCTCCTGGACGCCGTGGCGGCCGTCGTGCATGCGGGCGACGACCCCGAGCGGGTGCTGCGCGAGGCGCTGGCCGCCCATGTAATGAACCAGACACCGTAGGGTCGGCCCTCGCAGCGGCGAGGAGAACCCGTGCGGTCGGCCCGTGTGGCCGACCGCCCGCCCGACAAAGGTCGGCCCCACGGGCC
>DATLHE010000412.1:0-5399 GCA_035540335.1 Thermomicrobiales bacterium
GATTTCTGGCATTCTGGCAGCCTCGAATTGCCCGTGATTCCAACGATGTCCGCTCCAGGCTGCCACACTGCCAAAAGTGCCGCGAATTCTGGCAGCCTTGATTCCGATCGTGCGAAACGACCCTACGTGAATGGCTGGTCCCAGCGCTCCCGGTGGGCGATCTCGGCGAGGGGCTTGCGGTTCTTCTTGCCCTTCCCCAGCGTATCGGCGGGATAGCCGAGCGGCAGCACCGCCACTACTTCCAGCTCGTCCGGGATGCCGAGCAGCGGCTTGACCGCCGCCGCCGTGTCCGGTCCGCCGGTCCAGTTGCCGCCGATGCCCTCGCTCCAGGCGGTCAGCAGCATCGACTGGATCGCCCGGCTGGCGTCCATCTCCGAGAAGCGCGTCTTCTCGACGACCACCACGATCGCCAGCGGCGCCCCCGCGACGTATGGTGCGTTGCGTGGCATCGCCTCGCCGAGCTTCTCCAGCATCTCCGGCTCCTGCACGACGACGAAATGCCACGGCTGCTTGTTGGCCGCGCTCGCGGTGAGGCGTCCCGCCTCGAGAATCGTGTGCAGCACCTCACCGGGCACCCGCTGCCGCTGATAGTCCCGTACCGCCAGCAACGTGCGCACCGCCTCAAACACTTCCATGGTGACGTTCTCCTGATCGGTCGACCCGTCGATGTCCCTCGACGCTGCAGCTTCCATGCCCGCGCCTTGCGCTCACCCGGCCGCCGCAAGATAGGCCTCGCGGGCCTCCTCGCTCAGCAGGTACAGCGGATCCTCGCGCAGCAACGGCAGCAGCACCTCGGCGAACGGCCGCGCGGCGATGAGTGTCGACGTCGACGCCCCGACACGCCCCACGCGCATGGCTCCGGCGGCGGCGAGCGGTGCGTCCACCCGCGGGAAATCCCGCTCCCATCCCCACAGGTGCAGCCGGTTGCGCACGACGATGCGCTCGCCCGCGGCGTCGATCACCACGCCGTCGGTCGGGAACGGCTGCAGGTGATAGGGCACCTCCGCCAGCTCCTCGAGGCAGTGCAGCGACGTGTTGCTGTCCTGCGTGACGCCCCCGAGCAGGAGGATGGACCCGCCCTCGCGGATCAGCCGGTAGTAGGGACTGCGCACATCGCACGGGGTCTGGCCTGTCTCGTGCTCCGCCGCGTAGCGCGCGGCCTCCGCGCCGAGCGCGGCGATCGAGTGCGTCGGGTGCAGGCTGCGGATGGCGCCCGCCCGCCGCCGCGCCGTCTCCGGGATACGCCCGGTCCAGCAGGGGGTCGAGCGCACGTCGATCACCGGCGGCGTCTCGGGGCCATCGTCCTCCGTGCCGGTCAGCGTCGGGAAGAGCACCGTCCCGCGCGGCCCGACGGCGGCGAGCAGCGCGTCGATCACGGCGTCCGCCCCGCCCTCGACGCGACCCAGGCGGCTCAGCGACGAATGCACGAGCACGACGCCGCCCTCGGCCACCCCCAGCCGGCGCAGGTCGCCGGCGAGCGTCGCCGTGGTCACCGTCGATTGTGCCTGCCAATCCACCGCACCGTCCGTCACGTCCATTCCTCCGTAATCACGTATCAACCCTTGATGCCGGTCAGCGTCACGCCCTCGATGAACTGCCGCTGGGCCACGAAGAACAGCACCAGCACGGGCACGGTGAAGACCGTCGAGGCGGCCATCACCTGTCCCCACGCAGTGTCGTACCGGCTCTGGAACTGCACCAGTCCCAGGGAGATGGTGTAGAGGCGCTCGTCCGTGAGGAAGATCAGCGGACCGAAGAAATCGCTCCACGACCACAGGAACGAGAACAAGGCAACCGACGCCAGGGCCGGCTTCGACAACGGCAGGATGATGCGCCAGAGGATGCCCAGCTCGGTCGCGCCATCGATCTTCGCCGCGTCGGAGAGCTCCATCGGGATCGTCATGAAGAACTGCCGCAGCAGGAAGATGAAGAACGCGGTGCCGAAGAAGGGCGGGACGATCAGCGGGTTGAACGTGCCCATCCAGCCGAGCCTGCGGAAGATGATGTAGAGCGGCACCAGCGTGGTCGCCGTCGGCAGCATCATCGTCGCCAGCACGACGAGAAAGACGACATCCCGCCCGAACCAGCGCACGCGCGAGAACCCGTAGGCGACGAGCGAGCAGGAGATGAGCGTGCCGGCGACAGTCATCCCCGAGATGAAGAGCGTATTGCGGAAATAGCGCAGGAACGGCACGGCCGTCATCGCGTCGGCGTAGTTGTTCCAGAGGATGGGCTTGGGGATCCACTGCGGCGGGTAGACGAAGACCTGGTCGTTGGGCTTGACCGAGGTCGAGACCATCCAGACGAACGGCAGCAGGAAGAGCAGCCCGACCACGGTCAGCGCGGCGTAGGCGGCGATGATCCGCGCGATCCGCCGGCGGCGCGCGGCCCTGGCGATGGCGGGGGTGGTCGCGGCCATCACTTCACCTCGTAGTAGACCAGGCGGCGGGAGAGTCGAAGGATGACCAGCGTGATTGCGAGCGTGACGACGAAGAGCAGCCACGCGAGCGCGGAGGCGTATCCCATCTGGAGATCGCGGAAGGCGCGCTGGTAGAGATAGAGCACGTAGAAGAGCGCCGCGTTGGCCGGCCCGCCGGTGCCCGTGGTGATGATGAACGACTCGGAGAAGTACTGCAGCCAGCCGATCACCGCGATGATCGTGTTGAAGAGGATGACCGGGCTGATCATCGGCAGGGTGATGTTCCACGTCTTCTGCAGGAATGTCGCCCCGTCGAGGTCGGCCACCTCGTAGAGCTGGCGCGGGACGTCCTGCAGCGCGGCGAGGTAGAGGATGACCGGCGCGCCGACGCCCCAGAGGCTCATCATCACGAGTGCCGGCTTGATCCAGCTTGGGTCGGCGAGCCAGGCCGGCTGCGGCAGGTGCAGCAGGCTCAGGCCCGCGTTGAGCAGGCCGTAGTTCGCGTTGAAGATCCACTTCCAGAGGATCGCCGCGGCGACGACCGGCACGATGCTCGGCAGGAAGTAGATCGCCCGGTAGATCGTCACGCCGGGGACCTGCGTGTTCAGCAGCAACGCGATCGGCAGGCTCGTCAGCAGACCGAGGACGACCCCCAGCACGGTGACGAACAGCGTATTCCAGAGCGCGGTCCGGAAGAGATGATCGTCGATGAGCACCGTCCGGTAGTTCTCCAGCCCGACCCATTCCGGGCTGGAGAAGAGGTTGTAGTCGGTCATGCTGTAGTAGAGCGACGACAGCAGCGGATAGACGGTGAACCCGACGAATCCGACGATCCACGGCGAGATGAACGCCAGGCCGACGCCCACCTTGCGCACCTCGCGCCGGAGCGCCTGCCGCCGGCGCGAGGGCGCGTGCTGCCTGCTGATCCCCGCCACGTGCTCCATGCTAGCCCCTGGCCTTGTCGAGCGCCGCGGTCATGTCGTCCTGCAGCTGGTCGAGCCCCGCCTTCGGCTCCGCCTCGCCGGTCAGCACCGAGCTCTCCAGCGTTCCGATCGCCGCCGTGTACTCCTCGGTGATCGGCAGCACCGGCAGGTGCCGCGCCCCCTTCGACTGCGAGAGGTCGACGAACACCTTGAGCCGGGGATCGTCCGTGAAGTTGGTCGACGCCTCGACCAGCTGCGGGATGTTGGCGATGATCCGAGAGAACTCCCGCGAGGTGTCGACGTCGGTCGCGAGGAAGGACAACAGCGCCCACGCCTCTTCGACGTGCTTTGCGCCGCTGGGGATCGCGATCGGGTTCGTCATCAGCTCGTTGATGGTCGCGCCATTTTCGACCTCCGGCGGCGCGGGCACCGGGGCGACCCCGTAATTGAGCCCGCTGGCGTATTGGCGGATAAACTCGACATGCCAGCAGCCATCGACCATGATCGCGATCTTGCCCTGGTAGAACGGGTTGTCGGCCGCGCCGCCACCGGTCGGCAGGCTGCCCTGGAAGCGCTGGACGGCGTCCACCCCGCCGACCCGGTTCGCGACATCCAGCTCGTACTGGAGCGCGCGCAGATTGGCGTCGCTGTTCGCGGTGATCGTGCCGTTGGCGGCGTCGTACCAGTCGCCCCCGAATCGCCATGCCATCTCCTGCAGGCGCAGTGTGGGCAGCACGCCGATCTGCGTGATCCGGTCGCCCTCCTTGACGGTCAGCTTCTCGGCGAAGTCGAGCAGCTCCTCGATCGTCTTCGGCGGCGTCTCGGGATCGAGGCCGGCGGCGGAGAAGAGATCCTTGTTCCAGTAGAGGGCATTGTTGAAGTTCACGAACGGCAGCGCGTAGGCGGCGTCGTCCAGCTTGCACTGCTCGAGCCCGGCCGGGATGAAGACGCTGAGGTCCAGCGCCGAGGACTGGATGTTGTCGTCGAGCGGCTGGATGACGCCGTTGTGCGCCCACGTGCCGATCGCGTAGGGGGAAGGCAGGAGGATGACGTCGGGCGGGTTGCCGCCGGAGATCGCCGCCAGGATCTTCTCGTCCGTGGCGCCGCCGGTGGCATTGACCTTGATCTCCGGGTGCGCCGGGGCAAAGCGGGTATCCAGCATCTGTTGGAGCGCCGCGATCTCGTGGGCCGCGAACCCGTGCCAGAACTCGATCTCGGTCGTGTCCTGGCGCGAGCTGGCCACCGCCGTTCCCGCGGCGGCGTGCCCCAGGACACCGGTCAGCGCGGCGCCCGCCGCGCCACGGGCCAGGGAGCGGCGGGACCAGCGACGGCGGGCGAGGGAGGTGAGCGTACCGTGGTCTGTCACAGCGTGCATCCTTTAACGAATGGGCGTGTCTCACAACCTGTTCGATCCCGGACCCGGTCTGCGACGGCTGCGCGCCTCCTTTCGCACCAATGATCTCCCTACCCGCGCAGGCCGGTGAAGGAGATGCCCTCGAGGAACGTCCGCTGCGCCGGCAAGAAGAGGATCGCGATCGGGGCGAGGACGACGCCCGACGCCGCCACGACCCCGGACAGTCCACGACATGCCGTGAGAAGAAGGTGAACAGCCCCAGCTGAAGCGTGTACGTGTCCGGGGTCGAGACGTAGACCAGCGGGCTGAGGAGACAGACCCACCGGGGCGAACAGTTCCTTTCCGGCGCGGACGGCCATGGATGCGTGGGCGCGGGGCGCCGCGGACGACCACGGCCGCCAGGCCCCGGACTTCGATCCCTTGCTGAATTAATTCCACTCGCTTACGAGTCTAGGATCGCTGTCGGATCTGTCAACACGAGGACGAGCCCGAGTCGGGAAGTTTTGAGCACACATGATGCAAGTACGTCATCCAGCCACGCAGGAAGATGCGTACGGAATTGAATGTTTGCTCAAAGGAGGGCCCGCCTCACGGCTCGACGACGTACAGCGCCTCCATCCCCGCGATCAGGTGATCATTCACATGGCAGTGCAGGAGCCACGTCCCCGGCTCGTCGGGCACCATGTCGAGCGTCTTCATGCTC
>DATLHE010000413.1:0-4472 GCA_035540335.1 Thermomicrobiales bacterium
CCGACGAGCATGCGCGCCGCCCTCCTCCCCCGTCCTCACGAGCCGACGACGCGAACGCAGTACGGGCCCACCTGGCCGAGGCGAAGCCAAGGGCTCGCTCCGCTGCCCGGGATGGCTGGGCGGGCGAGCCACTCTATGCCGAACGGACCATGTGTGATATCGTCCGATCGGGACCAAATGACCAGCTTTTGCATGGAGACAACTGTGAATCGAGCAGAGAACGAGCGGCCGCGTGGGCTGCTGACTCGCCGGGGCCTGCTGCGCATGGGCGGTGCGGCGATCGTCGTTGCGGGCCCGGCACGTGTGGCGGGCGCCGCGGCCCAGTATGACGACGAGCGGAAAGACACGACGATCTACAAGGTCATCATCAACGAGGAGGAGCAATACTCGATCTGGCCGGCGGACCGTGAGCTTCCGCTCGGATGGTACGACGTGGGATTCGAGGGCACCAAGCCGGAGTGCCTGCGGTACATCGAAGAGGTCTGGACCGACATGCGTCCGAAGTCGCTACGCGAGAAGATGGAGCAAGCCGAACGCGAACGACGCACTCCGTAACTGCGATGACACCGTCCTAGTTGGCGTTGGCCGCATTCGCGATGGCCGAACCCGCCCTCCGGCTTCGGTACTCCCGGTGGCCTTGCCAGGCCTCCCACGACTCCCACAGGGTGATGGCGATGATCACGATCGCGATGATCATGTTGGCCTGGCCGCCCGTCTCCCACCACGTCGCGCCCTCGTCGAGACGTTCCGCCAGCTCGGGGTTGAAGATCGGCTCGCTTGCTGCCAGCGCGACGATGTAGCCGATCCAGAGCACCGATTCGACGATCGTGATCATGAACAGCGGACGCGTCCAGACGCCTCGCAGGTACTTGGCGATCTCCACGCCGATCGAGAGCAGGATCAGCGCGAAGAACCCAACCTGCCACCCGGCGCCCAAGTCCGGGTTGATCACCATCAGATGCTCATACCCCTCCGCCCCGTTGCGGACGAAGGCGCCGACACCACCCGCGTGCTGGATCAACGCCAGCCCCCCGAAGATGACGAGCGAGCCGACCGAGAACAGCGTGTCACTCAACGTGATCTGCCGGGCCCGTGGCGCTTCCGGCAGGTCATCGACGGACCACGCCCGCCCGCGCTGGGCCAGCCAGTCCGGCTCCATGGTGCGCTCGGCGATCACGAACCCCACGGTCACCCAGAACAGGACCTGGAGACCGATGGAGAAGACACCAACCAGGCCGCTCTGCAGGGCGTCCACGAGGTCGCCGTTGTCCACCGCGAGCGCTTCCACCATCGCGAACACGGCGATGATCGGCAGCGCAATGGCCAGGACCCGCTTCAGGACCTTGATATACGCCGGGTACCACCCCGGGCCGATGAGGTGGCGCGGCCGCTCGTCGTAGGAGGCCGCGAGGCTCCCGGGATCGCCGAGCTCGGTCAGCGCGGCACGCACAGCCCGATCTTCCGGCTCGCCGGCATCGGTGCGCTGCTCGACCATCTCATCGATCGCGGCGCGAATCTCGCCGTTGACTTCGGCACGTTGCCTGTCCGGCGTCTTGTCCAGCGCGGCGGCGACATAGCGTTCGATCAGCACGTTCATCGTTGAACTCCCTTGCCCACGAGCGTTAGCAGGTGATCCGTCACCCGGCGCCACTCACCAACGAGCGTTCCCAGCGCCTGCGCGCCGGCGTCGCTCGTCCGGTAGTACTTGCGCGGCCGCGCCTCGTCGGTGGTCCACTCGGCAACCAGCAGCCCCTGCTTCTCCAGCCGCCGCAGCAGCGGGTAGAGGGTGTTGGCCTCGACCTCGATCCCGGCGTCGTTCAGCTGTTCCAGCAGCGCGTAGCCATACTGCGGCGCCCGCAGCAGCGACAGCACCGCGATCACGACCGATCCCCGCCGGATCTCCTGGTATTGGGACTGGACGAGCGCGTCTTCCGTTTCCATGCGCATACTATATCGTGTTTCACACAGTATAGTCAATCGCACATTAATGTAACGTAACTGGTGGTGCTGCATGAGACGGAAAGGATTGAGCTTCGAGCGAGTTGGCGAGGTCCGCGCCGAAGCAGCTGGGGCGGCCGCGCCGGGGACGCCCCTGCCCCTGCGGGCGGTGGCCGGCCTTACGAGCCGACTCGCAATACATCCGCGTCATTCCGAGCCGACGCGACGTCACCCACCACCCCGTCATCCCGAGACGCACGTCGAGCGGAGCAAGGGCTCGCCCGGCCGAGGCGAAGCCGGGACGCAGCGTGTCGGGGGTCTCTGCGCCATCCTGAATGGCATGTCGCCTGGAGCAAAGAAGATCCCCTAGCCAAGGGCCCAGCTCGGGTAGACGGGTCCATACATCGAATCTCGAAAACACTGCGAGCGCATTCCGTACGGTCGGCCCTTGTGGCCGACCTCCCTGCCGGACCGCCCACAAGGGGCGGTCGTACGGGCGAACATTCCCGCCGAGTGCCAATCATTTCGGAAATCGCTGGAGGGAGCCACCGCGCACGTTCCCGTACGGTCGGCCCCGCACCTGCGAGCCGCAGCTGCGAGATCCGGCGCTCCAGACGTGGGCGGCTGTTTCGGCGTCGCGAGCACAGCGCTGACCCCTCGCGTGAGGGCGGGGTAAGCCAGGCCGCTACGCCTGCGCTTCGTCGGGGTGCCCGGTCAGGTCCTTGTCCTGCATTTCCCAGGCGTGGTCCATGACATGCCACGCGGCGCGGCGCACGAAGTACCGGAGCGGCCACTTCGTGCCCGTCACGTTGTCGCGATGGAGACGACCGATGGTGTCGCAGACGGCGTCGCGGTGGTGGGCAAGTCCGTCGGCGGTGAACATCGCCCCGGTGGGCGTCGTCACACCGATTCGCCGTGCATAGCCTCGCTCCGACTCGAGCACGTGCTCGATGATCTTGTCGCGATCGCGCCCGCCGCCGCGCGGCCCCTTCCGCAGGTCAGCCGATACGCTCGACGCGACATCGTCGAAGACGGTCCAGCAGCCCCGCAGCAACCCGATCTGACGCTCGCACTCGGCATCCGTCATCGGCTCGTCGTCGCAGCTTCCGGCCTTTTCCGGGACGCCAAAGTCAGTTGCGGCAGAGCCGGCGAGGCGCTCGACGACGTCGAACTCCTGCTCCGCGGCAGGGAAATCGCGCGCCTGGGCGATGTCCGCGACGGCCTGATACCGCTCGGCATAGTCCGCGAGCACCTCCAGTGCCGCCGCCTGGGACTTTCCGGATCGGCTCCACCCCGGCCAGTCGAGTGCCGACGCGAACACCTTCTTCTGGCCGGTCTCGATGACAACGCGAACGGGCTTCGTCACAAGCGAATGCTCCTGTCAGGTATGCGTCCATGGACGAAAGGCCGAGAGCTAGGCCTCCGGCGCATCGTCGTGTCCGGTCAGATCCTTGTCCTCCATCTCCCAGGCGTGGTCCATCGTGTGATAGGCGGTATGGCGGATCAGGTAGGTGAGGGGCCAGGTGCGTGCGGGCTTGCCCTGCGCGTGGAACTCCCGGATCGCGCTGACGTAGTCATTGCGGTGCGCGCGCAGCCCATCGCCGGTCAGCATGGCGCTCTCGGGGGTCAGGACACCCAGTTTCTTCGCCCAATCGCGCTCGGTGCCGAATGTGTGACGCACGACCTGGTCCCGGTCGCGCCCGCCGCCACGGGGGCCCTTCAGAAGCTCGGCGGACACGCGCGACCACACGTCGTCGAAGAACGTCCAACACGCCTGCATAAGCGTCAACTGACGTTCCAGCTCGGCCGTCGACATGTCCTGCTTGTCGATGTCCGAGAACGCGAACGAGATCCCCCAGAAGTCGGTCGAGCCGACGCCGGGATAGCGGTCGACGATATCCATGGGAAGATCGGTGCTGAACTCACCGTCCAGCCCGGCCAGCTTCGCCACCGACGCGTACCGAGGCAGGTAGGCGCGCAACCGCTCGACCGCCTCTTCCTCGGCCTTCGCGCCGCGCTCGAGGCCGGGCCAATCTGGAGCGACGGCCACCACCCTCTTGCCCTTCGGGCCCATCTCCAGCATCACCCGAAGCCGGTCAGACATGCCTCCCCCCTGCTGCACGCGCGAACTCGCGAAAGGCACCACACCACCGGTCGTAGCCGCGCATCCCGGAGGGTACGCGCCGATGTGCCTCGGAGGCGGGCCATGCGGAGAACCGCTTGCTGATGATTCCAGTGTATCCACGGGCGGGACAGCACTTGTCCGCATTTCACACAACGGGGAACCAAGCCCGTACGGTCGGCCCTGCCGGAGGGGAAGAAAGCGCACCCCCTTCGGGTTGCGCGACTTCGTCCGTTCGTGGCATCCAAATACACAAGGGGAGGGCAATGTGCCCTCCCCTTGTGTCCATTCGCGCGTGAACGCGTTAGTTCTTGTCGGAGTTGACCTCGCGGAACTCGCCCTCGACGGTCGTCTCGTCCTCGGCCTGCGCGCCGGACTCGGCGCCGTTCTCCGAGAACCCGCCGGCCGCGCC
>DATLHE010000414.1:0-21034 GCA_035540335.1 Thermomicrobiales bacterium
TTCCGCAGCTCATCCTCGTTCGCGGGGCGCACGGCGATCGTGTGCTCAGGATGACGGGGCGGTTGTGGCGCTTGGCGGGGAAAGGACAGGCGTTTGTACGGTCGGCCCTTGTGGCCGACCGTACGGGGACGAGGTTACACATCCGCCCTTTGCTCAACGGCGGACGTCGAGCGGGTGGCGCCGATTGGCGATGTGCGGAAGCTGGTTCGCGCGAAGAGGGTCGAGATGATGATGCCGCCCTCGTAGAGGACGTAGAGCGGGACGGCGACGACCATCATGTTGTAGGGGTCGGTGCTCGGCGTGATGATCGCGGCGGCGATCATGATCACCAGGAACGCATACCGGCGAATGCGGCGCATCTGTGTGGGCGTGACGACCCCGATCTTGGCGAGGATGAACATGACCAGCGGGAGCTGGAAGGCGATCCCGATGCCGACCGTCAGCGTGAGGAAGAACGAGACGGTCTCGTTGCCGTCCGGCTGCCAGTTGAACGCGCCGGTGTTCCACGACGAGAGGAAGTGGAGGGCCCGCGGCGCGGCGACAAAGTAGCCGTAGACCGCGCCGGCGGCGAAGAGCATCGCGGTGAACGGGAGCGCGGAGAAGAGGACGCGCTTCTCCTTCCGCGTCAGTCCCGGGGCGAGGAAGGCGACGATCTGATAGACGATGATCGGCATGCAGATGCCGATGGCGACGTAGAGCGCCACCTTGAAGGTCAGCGTGATCGTGTCGGTGGGAGAGCGGACGTCCAGGCCGGCGGCGGTGTTCGCCTTGTGGGCGATGTCGTCGAGCACGTAGTGGGCGAAGAAGAAGCCGAACAGGAAGGCCGGGACGATGGCGAGGACGATCTTCAGGATCCGGTCGCGGAGCTCCTCGAGGTGCTCCTGCAACGTCATCTCCTCGAAGACATCGGGCTCATCGGTGATCTCCGGCAGGTGGGGAATCCTGATATGGGGGTGCGGAAGGTGCCTGAGCGAATGCGCCATGACGTCACGCTCTCTCTGGATGAGCCTGCGCGACCGGACATCGGTGACGGCGGCTCGTCAGCATGATGAACGATCGGGAACGACACGCGGTTTTGCGGCGGGCACGCAAAAGGACCGGCCATCTGGCCGGTCCCGTCCATGTCGATGCCGTGGTGTGCCGCTAGACGTCGGCCGCGGACTCGACGGCCTTCTCGTTGTTGGCTGAGCCACCGCGCATGGTGGTCTTGGCGAAGATCGACGAGATGATGATGCCGAACTCGTAGAGGATGATGAGCGGGATGGCCACGACCGCCATGTTGTAGGGGTCGGTGCTCGGCGTGATGATCGCGGCGGCGACCAGCAGCAGCATGAACGCGTACTTGCGCCACTTGCGCATCATCTTCGGCGTGATGACGCCGATCTTGGCGACGATGAACATGATCACCGGGAGCTGGAACGCCAGGCCCAGGCCGATCATCAGGGTCATGAAGAAGGAGACCGTCTCGTTGCCGTCCGGCTGCCAGTTGAACGCATCCGTGTTCCAGTTGGACAGGAAGTAGAGGGCGCGGGGCGCGGCGATGAAGTAGCCGTAGTAGACGCCGATCGCGAAAAGGATCGTGACGAACGGCAGCGCCGAGAAGAGCAGGCGCTTCTCCTTGCGCGTCAGGCCGGGCGCGAGGAAGGCGACCACCTGGTAGACGATGATCGGCATGCAGATCGCGATCGCGACATAGAGGGCGATCTTGAAGGTCAGCGTGAGGGTGTCCGTCGGCGACTTGACGTCCATCCCGTCGACCGCGTTGGCCTTCTGCGTGATGTCATGAAGGATGCGGCCGGCGATAAAGAAGCCAAAGAGGAACGCCGGCACGATCGCGATGACCATCTTCATGATGCGGTCGCGGAGCTCCTCGAGGTGCTCCTGCAACGTCATCTCTTCGAAGACGTCGGGCTCGTCGGTGACCTGGGGCAGGCGGGGAATCTTCAGTTTCCCCACGGGGATCTTGATTGAACGCGCCATGACGTTTGCTCTCTCTCCTGGACGATCATCCCCACGATGACGCGGGCCGATGACCTCTACAGTCGGAGTGTCTCAGCGCGAGGTCGGACCTTGAAACTCAGCGACGGTTCGGACGACCAGAATGGGTACACGGTTCGTCGGCAACCCGGCGAGGCCGGGCAGAAGACGGGTGCGGCGATGATGCTCGCCGACATCCCCTCGTGCTGCCGCAGGTCGTTCGCTCGCGGATGACGCGTGGCTGCGCACCTGATGCGTGCAGCCACGCGCTGACCGTCGGTTCATCAAGGATGAGCGCGGCGGCCCCGTGTCGGATGTAATGCGAATGTCGCACCGGCACAGACGGCAGGCGCCACGTTCGGGAGCGATCGCGGTCCGGATTGGTCGGCCGTTGAACGGCGGTTGACGAAAGGTCGGACGACCGTCAGGACTGCGCGTGCTCGTTGATGTAGTTTACCGCATCGCCGACGGTGCGGATGTTCTCGGCGTCCTCGTCCTTGATCTCGAGGTCGAACTCCTGCTCCATCGCCATGATGACCTCGACGAGGTCCAGCGAGTCGGCATTCAGATCGCCAATGAACTCGGCGCTTTCAACGACCTGGTCGGCCTCGACGCCCAACCGATCGGTCACAATGGTCTGCACACGCTCAAGTACCGTTGCCAACCCTGCTCCTCCTCAACGAGAAATAGATGCTCTGGGGTCCCCGTGGTGAGGAGATTCCCCGTGTTCGACGTGTTGCCTGACTCGGCGGGGCCGATGCACGGCACAGCCAACCGCCGCGCTGGTCGCGCGTTTCGCCGAGCGGCATACCGGTGGATGATACACGAGACGCCGGGAAGATTGCAGGAACGGGGCGGAATCGGGGCGGGGGCATAATGCGACGCTGGGTGACATGGGCGGACGACCACTTCGCGGGTCCGCCCCTACGACGGCGGGACGTGCTTCCAGGGTCGTAGGGGTCGTACCCCGAAGGGTGTCGGCCCGCGCGGCCGAAGGTCGCGATGTGACGCCGGTTTCAAGAGCCGTCGCTACCGCCATCGTGTCATCCCGAGCTTGTCAGAGGCCCGCTGCCGCTTCTTGCCCGCGGCCCGGCCGGGGGAACGGTCCTTCACGGCCAGGCGGGGAGAAACCGGCGCTGCGGCGCCGGGGGATCCTTCGACAAGCTCAGGATGACGTGTGATGGGTTTGGCCGCGCCGGAACGAGGTGGGCTGGCTGCGAATACCGCTTCGCGTTGGGTTCACCCGCCGACGCGGAGGCGAGAAGAGGAGCGAGCCCTTGCGGCGGTCAGGATGAGGGATGATGGCGAGCGGAGGTCGGCCACCGCCCGCAGCTGCGGCCCACAGGGGCAGGGCCGACCGTACGACGATCGGCGAAGGATGGCGGGGCGGCTGCGCCGACTACCCCCGCTTCTTCGCCTTGCGCTCTTCCGGCAGGCGGTCGGCGATGGTGCCGAGGACGCCGTTGACGAACTTGCCGGAGTTCGGGCCGCCGAAGCGCTTGGCGATCTCCACCGCCTCGTTGATGACGACCTTGTAGGGCACGTCCGGCTCGTACTGCAGCTCGTAGATGGCGAGGCGCAGCACGTTGCGGTCGACCGCGGCCAGTTGCGGGATCGGAAACTGGGGGGCGGCCCGCTCGATGTGCGGATCGAGCTCGGCGCGATGCTCCGTGACGCCCTGGACGAGCTGCACGACGCGCGCGGCGACCGGCGGCGGCACGGCCTCGACCTCATCGTCGGCCTCATCCTGGAGACGGCCGAGGATATCCTCGAGGTCGTGGTCGGTGATGTCGTGCTCGTAGAGCGACTGCATGGCGAGCACGCGGGCCTGGTGCTTTGGCGCGGACTGGTCGATGTGAGTGCCGGGCGCGGCCCCGCCGGGGACGTTCGGGCGGCGCTTCTTCTTCGGCCGGGATGTGGACTTCTTGGGCGCCTGCCCCTCGGCGGGAGTGGCGGTGTCGACGTGGTCGACGCGGTCGGAGGGATCCGGAGTCATACGGGAGCTCGATTCCTTTGGTAACGTGCGTTTCAGGTGCGTGTGTTGGCTTGGGCCGGCACAATACCGGCCCGTACGGGAGCCTTGTGGCGGCTTCTTGGGGCGGACATGAAGGGCTCGCTTCGCTTCTCGCCTACGGCTCGGCGGGGTCCGCCCGTACGGGAGGCTTTTGTGGCCTCCCTCAGTGCTATGCCGTCGGTTCGACGATGTCGTCGATGTAGATGTTCACGGTCTTGACGGTCATGCCGAGCATATTGCCGGCGGCGATGCCGACCTGCTGCTGGATGCGGGACGCCAGCTCCGAGATGTTGGTGCCGTGGCTGACGCTGATCGAGATGTCGGCCTCGATCTGGTCGCCGCTGACGCTGACGCGGACCTTGCCGTCGTCGTAGGACTTGCCGATTGGCTCCTCGCCCGCGGCGTCCTTGCGACGGCGCCGCTGCCGCAGCTCGATGACGCCCGGGACGTCTTGCACGGTGAGCTCGATCAGCTCGATCAGCACGGCTGGCGCGATGCGCACGGTGCCGCGCACCTCGGTGTCGCCGTTGACGGCAAAGGGGGCGACAACCTCGGTCCTGGCGCCGTTCGGCGCCTTCTGCGGCGGATTCTGGGCCGCGGGGTCGGTCATCCGGAGGTCCTCCCTGTGGGTGCGCGGAGCGGGATTGCGTCTGCCTCCGCTTCGTCCTTGAGCCGCGTGCCGATCCGCTCCATCAGCTCGGGGATGAACCCGGTGTGCACATCGCCCCGCTGGAACGCGTCGTCGGCGAGGATCTCGCGGTGGAACGGGATGGTGTGCGTGACGCCGGTCAGGACGGTCTCCCGCAAGGCGCGCTCCATGCGGGCGACGGCCTCCTCGCGGGTCGTGCCCCAGGTGATCACCTTGCCGAGCAGCGAGTCGTAGTTCGGCGGGATGGTGTAGCCGCTGAACAGGTGCGAATCCATGCGCACGCCGGGGCCGCCGGGCGCGACGTAGGTGTCCACCGTGCCGACCGAGGGCCGGAAGTCGTTGGCGGCGTCCTCGGCGGTGATACGGCACTCGATGCTGTGGCCGCGCGGCTGGAGCTGCTCGGAGCGGATGTCGAGCTTCTCGCCCGCGGCGATGCGGATCTGCCAGCCGACGAGGTCGAGGCTGCTGATCTCCTCGGAGACCGGGTGCTCGACCTGGATGCGGGTGTTCATCTCCATGAAGTAGAAGCGGCCGTCGGTGTCGAGCAGGAACTCGAGCGTGCCGGCGCTGGTGTAGCCGGCCGCCTTGGCACCCTTCTGGGCGGTCTTGAGCAGGTTGTCGCGCACGCGGCGCGGCAGGTTCGGCGCCGGAGCCTCCTCGACGACCTTCTGGTGGCGGCGCTGCAGCGAGCAGTCGCGCTCGCCGATCGCGAGCACGGTGCCGTGGTTGTCTCCGAGCACCTGGACCTCGACGTGGCGCGGGCGGCTCAGGAAGCGCTCGACGTAGACGTCGCCGTTGCCGAAGGCGCTCTCGGCCTCCGCCTGGGCGACCGGGAAGCCACGGTTCAGCTCGGTGTCGTTGTAGGCGACACGCATGCCGCGCCCGCCGCCGCCGGCGACGGCCTTGATGACGACCGGGAAGCCGATCTCGTGGGCCGCCTCGCGCGCCTGGCCGAGCGTCGCGACGATGCCCGTGCCCGGCAGCATCGGCACGCCGGCCGCCTTCATGACACTGCGGGCCTGCGCCTTGTTGCCCATCTTCTCGATGACCTCGGGCGAGGGACCGATGAAGGTGAGGCCGACCTGCTGGCAGATCTCCGCGAGGTAGGCATTCTCGGCGAGGAAGCCATAGCCGGGGTGGACGGCGTCGCAGCCGGTGACGAGTGCCGCGCTGATGACGGCCGGGATGTTGTTGTAGGAGCGGGCGGCCGGCGCGGGGCCGATGCAGACGGCCTCGTCCGCGAGCCGGACAGGCAGCGAGTCGTGGTCAACGTCGCTGTAGGCCACGACCGCGGGGATGCGCAGGTCACGGCATGCGCGCAGGATCCGCAGCGCGATTTCCCCGCGATTGGCGATGAGAATCTTCTTGAACACCCGCCGTCCTCCTGTCCGACCCGTGTGGTGCGTGAGAATCGTGCGTCAGGACGCCATGAAGAGGCCGCCATCGACGGACAAGACGTTGCCTGTAATGAATGATGCATCAGGCGAGACCAGGAAGGCGACCGCGGCGGCGACGTCGTCCACACTGCCGAAGCGGCCCAGCGGCGTGTTCTTGAGGAGGGTCTGCTTCATCTCGTCGGGCAGGACGTCGGTCAGGCGGGTGTCGATGAAGCCCGGGGCGACGGCGTTGACCGTGATGCCGCGGGAGCCGACCTCCTTGGCGAGCGTCTTGGTGAGGCCGACGAGGCCGGCCTTGGCGGCGGCGTAGTTCGCCTGGCCGGCGTTGCCGACAAGCCCGACGACGGAAGTGAGGTTGACGATGCGGCCGGAGCGCTGGCGTAGCATCGGGCGGATGGCCGCCTTGCTCGTCAGGAAGGCGCCCTTGAGGTTGGTCGTCAGGACCGCGTCCCAGTCGTCCTCGCTCATGCGCATGATCAGGTTGTCGCGGGTGATGCCGGCATTGTTGACGAGCGCATCGAGGCCGCCGAGTTCCTTCATGGCCGTCTCGATCGTCAGCCCCGCGCCGTCGGCGGTGGAGACGTCGGCGGCGAGGACCTTCACCGTGCGGCCGCTGTCCGCCAGCTCGGCCTGCGCGGCGTTGGCGGCCTCCTCGTCGCCACGGTAGGTGAGGAGGAGGTCGAAGCCGTCCTTGGCGAGGCGCTTCGCGATGGCGAGGCCGATGCCGCGGGTGCCACCGGTGACGACGGCGACGTTCGAGCGGTCTGCTGCTGGCATGAAGTCATCTCCCTGAATGCGTTGTCGGCGACATTGTCAATGTGCGGACCGCACGATCCGGTCCGGAGCCCCGCGACGGGGCGAACGTCGAGCACGAAGTCTAGGAGGCGCGCGAGGTGCCGGCCGTGCCCCAGCGGACGACGCCCGCGGCCCAGGCGAGCCCGGCGCCGAAGGCGACGAGGACGAGATTGTCGCCCTCGTGGAGGGCGCCGGCCGCGGCCGCCTCGGCGATCGCGATCGGCACGGAGGCGGCCGACGTGTTGCCGTAGCGGTCGATGTTGACCCACACCTTGTCCTCCGGCAGCTTCAGCCGGCGGGCGGCCGCATCGATGATGCGGGCGTTGGCCTGGTGGGGGATGAGCATGTCGACGTCGTCGAAGCTGAGCCCGGCCTTCTCGATCGAGCTCGTCGCGGCGTCGCCCATGGCCTGGACGGCGAAGCGGAAGACCTCGCGGCCGTTCATCTGCAAGTAGGGGCGGTATTCCGGGAAGATGTCGGCCGATTCCGGCACGAGCTGCGCCCAACCGGGGACGTAGAGGTGCTTGTGGCCGCCGCCGTCGGCGCCGAGGACGGTCGAGAGCATGCCGCGCGGCTCGGTCGAGGCCTCGATGACGACCGCGCCGGCGCCGTCGCCGAAGAGGACGCAGGTACTGCGGTCGGTGTAGTCGACGTAGCGGGTGAGGGTGTCGACGCCGATGATGAGCGCGCGCTTATGGACGCCGGCGTTGACGAACTGGGTGCCGACCGAGAGGGCGGTGACGAAGCCGGCGCAGGCCGCGCCGACATCGAAGGCGCCGGCGTTGCCGCCGAGCTCCGCCTGGACGAGGCAGGATTGGGAGACGAGGAAGTCGTCCGGCGTGGCGGTGGCGACGATGATGAGGTCGATGTCGTCCGGGGTGCAGCCGGCGGTGGCGAGCGCCTCGCGCGCGGCGGCGGTGGCGAGCGAGGTGGTGGTGTCGTCCTTGCCGACGATGCGGCGTTCGCGGATGCCGGTGCGGGAGCGGATCCACTCGTCGTTGGTGTCGACCATCCGCTCGAGATCGTGGTTGGTGAGCACACGATCAGGAACTGCTTTTCCCCATCCGATGATTGCGGCGTTTGGCATCGACCGTCCTTGTCTGTGCCGAGATAGTGAGACACCCTGCGTGGTAGCGGTGTGTGCCGGCGAGAGTGGTGCGTAGGCGGCGCGCGGCGTGGCGAGCATGCCAGGGTGATGAAGTTCTATCACATGTTGCCGCTCTCGCCGCCGGTTTTGGCGGGAACGGGACGAGAATCGACGTCGGCTGGTGGATTCCGGGCAACGGAAAACGGCGGGAGAGGGGTGCTCATCCCGCCGGTCTCACATGCGCATGACGCGAAGGCTGTGCCCGCTTATGCGTTCTCGCTGCGCCGGCGCTCTTCGATCTCGATCACCTGGCGGCCGCGGTACTGACCGCAGGACGGGCAGACGTGGTGCGGCAGCTTCGGCGAGCGGCAGTTGCTGCACGGAACCAGGTTCGGCGCAGCGATGAAGTGATGACGACGGCGATTGCCCTGCCGGGCCCGGCTGATTCGTTGCTTGGGAAGCGCGCCCATGTTTCAGATCCTCCTCGGAACCGTGAGCCGCGCGCATCCGAAAGCGTCCACGGCGGCCGATGGTCTCATGCGTTCTATCGCCATCCCGGCGACATGCTCGTGCTCGTGAGCGAAGCGCTCACTCGTCCTCCAACAGGTGTTCCAGCGCCGCGAAGCGGGCATCCACTTGCGCCTCCGGCTCGTTCTGCATCTCCGGCGGGCCGGGGCAGTTCTCGCCGCAATCGGGCCGCATCGGCAGGGCCAACACGATCCACTGGCGCAGCATCTCGGCGAGGTCCAGCTGGTGGGCCTCGTCGATGGTGAACCCGACCTCGTCGTCGGTGTCATCGTCGTCCGCCATCCGTTTCGCGGGCGGGATGTCCGCGCCGCTCCGGACGTCGACCGTCTGCCGGAACTGCTCGGTGAACGATTCGGCGAACGGCTGGTCGTACGGATTCAGACACCGCGCGCATTCGAGCTCGACCGTTCCCTCGACGGTGCCCTTGGCCAGCAGCCCGCTGCGAAGGCGGGTGAGCCGGAATTGGGCGTGGACGTCGCTGGCCGTCAGGTCGACGTCCAGCGGGAACGTCGCCAGCGAGATCTCGACGTCGCGGGTGCTGCCGACTTCTTCCAGGAGGAGGGAGGCGACATTGAGCCGCGTATCGTCGATCAGCTCGATCGCGTGCGTTTCATGTGTTGCCATGGTGTACCACCATTCCCCGCGCGATTCCCGGGCGTCCTCCGTCTCCGGCAATGCGCACGAAGACGCCGGGGATTCCACCCGGCGTAACCGTGTCAGTATAGGTCCCGTCTCCGGGCACCGTCAAACCGGCGGACGTGATCCCGCCTGATCCCCGACGGGTGCCTCTGTCGCGGATGGCGCGATGGATGGCTCCGGTAGGGCCGCGTCGGGGGTGGCGCGGGATCGGCCCGGCACGCCGGGTTTGTAGATCGTCCAGAGCGTGCCGGCGAACAGGCGGCCGAACCGGGCGGCGGCCGTCGCCTGGACCGCCAGGGAGGCGCCTCCAGTGCGAAACGTCGTCATCTGGCGCAGGAATCCCAGCGGGTGGATCCGGATGATCCCCGCGCCGACGATCGGCGCGTTGGCGTCCGCCCCGGCCGCGACGTGGCCGCCGAGGATCCGCGTAAAGAGCGTCGTGGTGTCCTTCCAGACATCGATCCCGGCGTCGTTCTCGATCTCCTTGTGACCCACGAGGGTGAGGGGATGGCCCACGGTATCCCGGAAGAAGAGCCGGTACCGCATCTGCCGGCGGTGTGGCGCGCCATCGGCGACGAAGAGATTGAACGTGCCCTGCTCGACCGGCAGCCGCCCTCCCAGGGCATCGCAGGTGATCCAGCCCTCGGCGGTCGCCTCGTGGGCCGGATCGGCGACGAACCGGTCCATGCCATCGATCCGGATCGTCAGGTGCACCTTCAGCCGGTTGAGGTCGCGCTTGCCCTCGTCATGACCCCGCGCGGGGTCAGACTCGCCGATGGCAAGGAACCCTGCCATCTCTTCGGTGAATCGCAGGTGGCCCGAATGGTCGTCGGGCGCCGCCACAGCCCCGTACGTGCTCCAGAGCTGCCCGAGGAAGAGGCTGCCGAACCGCGCGAGCGCCCGCGCCTTGCCCGCGGTCGATCCGGCGTTGGTGACATGCATGCTGCGCACGAGCCGCAGCAGCTCACCGGCGTCGAGCCGAACGACGCCCGCGCCGATCACCGGCCCGGACCGGTCGCGGCCCGCGTGCAGCCGCGTGAAGAGCGTTGTCGTGTCCGACCAGAGATCCGGCCCAGGGTCGTCGTGGAGGACCTTCTCCCCCACGAGGTAATACTCCAGACCATCGTGCACGTATCCGAGCTCGTACACCATCCGTCGCTCGTCGGCATGGTCGGTCGGGGCGAAGAGCGTGAACCTGCCACGATGGCAGGGCACGTCCGTCCCATGTGGTTCGAGCGAGATGTGGCCGTACAGCTCCGCGGAATGCCCCGGCTCATCGAGGAAGTGGTCGAGGTCCCGGATGACGACGGCAAGGTTGAGCGTCAGCGGCGATGCCTCGCCCCCGCGTGCCGCGATGGCGCGAGGATCGTCCTGGCCCAGCACGATCATCCCGCTGAGCGTCTCGCGGAACATGAGGCCCGCCTCGCTTGTCTCCATGCGCGTTACCTCCGGTTGAAGCGGTAGCCCATCACCGGACATATCGTCCAGGTAGGCCATGGCGTCGGCGTACCCCATCGCGATCAGGGTGGCGCCGTCGATGTGGCCAGCGTAGTAGGCGGGGTCGAGCGGCAACGGGTGTTCCGGCCGGATGACGTGCAGCCGGACGGGCCGCGTCTGGCCATACGGCGAATCGCCCCGCGCGATGCGCTCGTTCAGCTCGGAGATGCGATCGAGCTCCTCGTACAGGGCGCCATTCGCGCTCAGCTCGATCATGTGGACGTACTGGGCAAGAACGCCATCGTTGTAGGTCCCGGTATTGCCGATGCACCAGATCAGCCAGAGCTCCTCCGCGCCGCGCCGGACGGCCTCCATCAAGTTCGCCTGCTTGATCCAGACCGAGTCCAGCCAGAGCTCGTCCTCGTGCCGGACTGGCGGCAGGAAGATTGGGAGGGACACGCCCGCCACGAGCAGTTCCTGACCGATCGCGTCGTGGGTGACAGCGACGTTCGTCTTGCGCGTGTAGTTGGCGACGTTGAAGGTGGCGACCATGCCCTCCATGGCACGGATGCGGGCGACATCGATGCCGAGGTGCGGGAAGACGTCATCGATCAGCCCATTGGCGTCGCCCATCGCCGGCAACCTATGCGGGCGCAGATACTGATGGAGGGGCAGGAGTGAGATGGAGTCTCGCGGGTTGAGCGTTCGCCAGCGGGCGCATATCGCGTCCGGCGCGAGCCCGGAGCAGAGCATCGCCAGGTTCAGCATGCCGCCGGAGGCGCCGTCGGCGTGGTGGAAGCGCAGGCCCGCCTCATGCAGCGCCCGCACGACGCCCGCCTGGTACGCGACGCGGATCCCGCCGCCGGCGAGGATCAGGGCGCGTCGTGGTCCGGTGTATCCGTCGTCCGGGGCAATCGCGGGACGGACAGGCGACGCTTGTGTGCTCATGGCACCCGCTCCGAGGCGTCGTCCGTCGCGACGCGGCGACGGTAGACGCCCATCATCAGGCCCGACATGAGGTCGAAGGCGGCGACGAGCAGCGCGAGGCGCGAGAAGATGCCCTTGCCGACACCGATCGCGACGGCAAGCGAGGCGCCGTACTTCTGGAGAGCGGCCCAGATCAGGACCGACTGCCGGCCACGGCGATTGATCAGCACGGCATGCAGGGTCGCGCCGCCGAAGAGCGTCATGAACATCCCGACGATGCCAAAGACGTGCCGGCTGGTGGCGGTCCGCTCCGCGCCGATGATCCGCAGGGCGGAGCCGGGGCGCGCCATCTGGAGCAGGCCCGAGAGCACGGTCGAGACGGCGATCGCGACCACCGCGCGTTCGAGCGTGGATGTCGATGTGCGTCGCATGTCCATGGGCGTCTCCCCCTACTTCCCGTGGCCGGGACGCTCGGCACGGGCCAGGAAGGACCTCGTGTACGCACGCGACATCGATGTCGGGGGGATGAAGGTCTCGTGGTAGCTGTGGAGCTTCAGCGTGCGCCAGCCGGGATAGCAGAAGCATCGGGGCGCCCACAGCACCCCCGCGAACATCGTGGTCCCAATCATGGAGTAGGTGTTGATCACATCCAGGATGCGTCGTTTCATGGCGATCCTCCTGTGGATCCCGGGGCCGTCGGGCAGGTGCGTATCAGCGTGGTGTCAGCTGGATCTCTGGGTCCTGTTCCCGGGTGTCGACGTCCGCCGGCCCATCGTGGACGGCGAGCGATTCGCGCTGCCGGTTCGGCGGGGCGAGCCACTCCTCGCTGAGGCCGAGGTCGACGACGCTCTCAAGTCCTTCGGGCTGGTGCTGCGGAGGCGCGTCGTGGGTCACGAACCAGCTCTCGAAGTAGTCGTCGAGCACGCCGCTGATGCCCGGGAAGAACGCCGTGACGAGCGGATCCCGGCTGATATCCAGATCTTTGAGGAACCGGACGCGGGGGTGGCTGCCGATCGTTAGCATCGCGCGGCGCCTCGGCATCAGCGACAGGCCGACCTTGCCGCGGAAGTAGATGAACGACTTCACCAGCATGCCGCGGAACGTGCAGTAGTTCGCCGCGCCGGTGCGGAGCGGCAGCCACGCGCGTTTCGGCCGGGGCACGTCGATCCGCACGGCAAGCTGGCCATCGAGGTCGTACTGGCTGCTGACGGCGTGCTCGCCGATGGCGAAATCGAGGTTCGCCTGATGCTTCGGCATCCCCCAGATGCCCTTGCCACCCTTGACCGAGACCTCCGAGCTGACGGGGAGGTCGACGACGTACTGGCCGGTCCCGAATCGCTTCATGAACAGCCCGGGTAGCAGCGGGGGCGCCGGACGCGGCCCATGCGTGCAGGCCAGCGCGATGCTGAACTCGATGTACTTGCCGATGCTCGTCTTGCGGTAGTCGATCACGGTGACGATCAGCAGGGCGCGGTCCCGGTTCCAGAGTCGGACCGGATGGAGCTCATTGCCCGGCAGCAGCTGCCGGGCCCTGGCGGCATCGACGGTATAGACCGCCATGAGCACGGGCGAGCCTGCACCCTGCACGGGCATCTCGTAAGGGATCCCGTCCACGCGGGCGAAGCGCCCGGTCTGCCGCTTGATGCGTCGTGGAACCATGATGGCCATTCTCCTTCGTGTGCACGGGCCATGGGGCCGGAGGAACTGGTGGTCAGCGCTCCAGCTCGGCGAGCATCAGCGGGAAGACGTCGCGCGCCGCGTTCTTGCCCATGAAGATGTCAAGGTGGCTGTAGTCCGGGATGAGATGCATGCTGTGCCGGCCCGGATGCAGGTGGTCGAGGTGGGCAACCGTCCGTTCCTGGCTTTCGGGCAGGAAGCAGCGATTCCGCTCGCCCGCGAAGAAGGCGAACCGGGCGTCTGTCCGCGGCGCGGATGTCGCGAAGTCGGCCGGGAGCTCCGGATGGTGCTCGACCGGAACCAGCGTGCCGTGCCGGATGCTGCGGGCGATCTGGCGAAAGAACGAGATCGGGACGTGCGCGAACTCTCGCTTGAGCCACTCGTGCGTTTCGTCGTTGAGCTGTTCGTGCCGCCATAGGGCCGGGAATCCGCTGCCGTAGGTGAAGCTCACGCCGTGGCAGACCGGGTTGTCGCACTCGTGATGGGTCGCCTCGATGAAGGCCGCGATGACTTTTGCGGTCATGGTCGGCGCGTACAGACCCCATCGCGGGTTGAGATAGTCGGTGAAGCGGGCCACGATCGGCATCGGCAGGCGAAGCTTCATGAGCGACAGGCGCGGCACCACCGGATGCATCGAGACGGCGTTGCTGACGATTGTCGAGACGTTCGGGACGAGGCCCGCCCACGCCGACATCATGAAGCTGGTCGAGCCCTGGCAGTGGATGATCGCCTTGACCTCGGACGCGCCGGTCCGCGCCACGATCGTCTCGACCGCCTTGGGATGGTCATAGACCGCGGCCTGATCGAGCGTCCACCGGGTTGGCGGCAGATCAATGCTGGCGCGCCAGTTCTCCAGCCAGACGTCGTAGCCGCGTTCGACAAGCGCGTCGACGATCGTGGTCTTGACCGGCGCCTGGAAGATGTTGGCGCGGACGCCGGCGCCATGGACCAGGAGGACGGGCCCACGCGTCGGTGGGGTTGGCCCCGTGATCCGGATCAGGTTGCAGGCAAAGCCGTCGCCGGCGCGGAACCGGATGATCTCCTGCTGGAGTCCGGGTGCGCTGGGTGGCGCCGCGTTGGCGGCGGGGCGTGGCGGCGGCGGTTCCTCGTAGGGTTCGAAGCTCGTCGTCGCGCTGGTATTCATGGTGCGGCGCCTTCGGGTACCTGGAGGATGCGATCGGCGAAGCGGTCGGCCAGTGCGGCGATCGTCAGGCTGGGGTTCGCGCCAACGGGCCCTGGCATCACCGAGCCGTCGGCGATCGTCAGGTCCGGATAGCCGAAGACCTCTCCCCACTCGTTGACGACCCCCTGCTCGATCGTTGTTCCCATGGAGCATCCACCCAGCGGATGGACCGTGATGACACGCCCGGCGTGCCACAAGGGGTTATCGATGAAGTCTGCCCCGAGGACTTCCGCGACCCGGCGCATGGTGTCCCGGACGCGGTTGAAGTACGTTTCCGAACCGGCGCGTCGCCAATCGATATCGAGCTGACCATCGGTGAGCACCATGCGGCCGTTGGCCAGGTCGCGGCCCATGCCGAGCAGGGGGAGGAGCCCGGCGGAGCGGGCCGCGTCGCCCACCAGGCCGGCGAGCTCGGCGCCAATGTCGCTCTCGATCCGGCCGCCCAGCCGCAGGCGCAGCAGGCGGGCGGCGAGGCTCAGGCCCCGCCGGGTGGTCCCGACGACATCCGTCATCTGGAGCATCCAGTTGGCGAATTCGGGGTAGCCGGCGTCTTGCAGGTAGAAGCCACGGCCACTGCCGCCCTCGTCGACCGCATCGCGGACCCGGATCGTGCTGGTGATGACCGGGCCGCGCCCGGCCTCGAGGAGCCGGGGCCGACGGTCGCCCGTCGACGAGTCGGTGGCATTCGAAGCGAACGTCAGGAGGTCGCCGTTGCCGCTGAAGTTCATGCCGAGCCGCTTGCTGATCCGGGGGACGACCGCGCGGTTGCGCAGGAGCAGGTAGGTGGTGCCGAGCGTGCCCGCACTGAGGATCAGGCGCCGTGCATGGATGGTCCGCTGTGGCGCCCGCGACGTGCTCTCGCGGCCGGCATCGGGCGAGTGCACCACAAAGTGCACGTCGTAGCCGCCCTCGGGGCGGGGCTGGAAGGAGCGCACCTCGTGGAGCGGCCACAGCTCGGCGCCAGCGTGCCATGCCGCCGTGAGATAGGTGTAGTCGAGGGTGTTCTTGCTGCCGTAGTTGCAGCCAATATCGCATTCGCCGCAGAGCCAGCAGGTGGCGCGGGTGTGCCGATGGAGATTCTCGCGCTCCTCCCGGATCGGTTCACCCGGGACGGGCGGCTCGCCCGGGTTGCCGAAAGTCACCGCCAGGTTCGGGAGCCACCAGTCCAGCCCAAGCTGGTCGGCGGCCTGGCGAAAGTGAACGGTCTTCGGAGTCCGGCTGTACGGCTCATGCTCGAACGGGAACTTCTGGACGCCCATCATCGCCTCGACTCGCTCATAGTGCGGGACGAGGTCGTCGTATCCCAGCGGCCAATGCTCGCGGTGGCCGTTCGTGACGGTGTCGCGGACGAACCAGTTTCGGTCCTTCCGGAGCAGGACGTTCGCGTAGATGAGAGAGCCGCCGCCCAGCCCGCTCGCGACCACCGCCGCCAGCCCACGGAACGACCAGATGTTGAACAGCCCGTGGAGTCCTTCGCTGGGATCCCAGAAGTTCCGGCGCATGCCGACCGGGCTGCGGGGGAACGACCCGGGCGGATAGGCCTGCCCGCGCTCCAGAACGCACACGCGGCGGCCGGCCTCCGCCAGGCGATGGGCCATGACCGAGCCACCAAACCCCGACCCAACGATCACGGCGTCGTACGTGCCGTCCGGACCCTCGCGCTCCATATCGATCCTTTCCGCCGGTGCCGCCGGCCGGTCAGATGCCGAGCATCTCGCTGACTTTCTCTCGCGCCGCCGTGACCATCGAGGGCGGGCGCGGTTCGCCCTCGCTCAGGAGCGGGAGCGGCTCGGCGCGGCCGCTTGCATCGTTCCAGACCAGCAGGCGTGACACCGTCTCGCCCGTCGAGGAGTCATGGGTCATCTGCACGAAGGTATAGAGCTCGCGCGCGCTCAGCAGGCTGAAGGCCTCGGGAACGATCGGCGTCCATGTGCCGGTGTTGAAGTAGCGTTGGCTCGCATCGTCGTCATCGAGAAGCGCCTGGGCGGCCTTGTGGGTATGCCCGAAGACGTACACGGGGACCTGGTGGCCGGATTCCTTCAGCAGGGCGTTGATGTTGCGGGCCGCGGTGAGCAGGTAGTCGCTGGTATCGATCGCTGGCCGCAGCAGCTGGCGCTCGCGCCACACCAGCGCGGTGAGCGCACCGGCGGCGCGCGTCCACCAGCGGGCGCGTTCGGGGAGATGGCGCACGACCCGGTTCAGCCCAAACGCGGCGGCGGCGACGGAGACGACCGGCAGCAGTGGCTTGAGCACCAGTGCCTGGAGCTGCCGCCGTTTGCTGGAGAGCGCAGGAATGGCCGCCAACTCGTCGATCGCCGCGAGCGTGCTGGCGGGGAGTCCGATCTCCCGGGACGCGAGGTCAAGGACCTCGCGCCGGTAGCGGTCACGCCGCGTCTGCTGCTCGTCGGTCGAGAGTTTGCTGGTCTTCGGCAGGGAGCGGACGAACAGTTGGGCGTACTTGTACGTGCTCGTGAGCGCGAGCACGGGGTGATTGCGCAGCACCCAGCCGATGTACCGCGTGGGCGGTTTGACGTTGTCCGCGAAGGGGTCGATGTCCTCCATGTAGTTGAACATGTAGCGGACGAAGAACGATCCGAGCGGCAGCTCGATCAACGCTGCCTGGCCGGGAAGGAACGGCCGGATCACGGTGGCCAGCGAGTTGATGCTGTCGTACTGCTGGCCATGCTCCGCGTAGAGCACCGAGGGGATGTAGAGGATCCAGGGATGGAAGTCGATCCGCTCGTCGAGATCGGCGTCCCCGATGCCGTGTTCCGCGACGGCCCGCCGGAACTCGGCTTGCACCCCCGGCCAGACCATCTCGATGTCATGATTGCCGAAGACGACGTCGATGTGATGGCCGGCCCGCAGGAACCGGGCGAGCGCCGCGAAGAAGCGGGGATGGCCCGTGGCGATGCGACGCAGGCGTTCGACCGTCGCCTCGCTGGACGTAGCGCCTGCTCCAGGCTCGTCGGTCAGGACGACCTGGAGAAAATCGACGACGTCGCCGAGGATCACCAACCGCCATGTGCGCGATTCGTCGTGACCCTGCGTGATCAGGTGGTCGAGAAAGCGGCCCAACGCGTCATCGTAGAAGAAATCCTCATTCCGATGAAACGTGCCGGAGCGCGCGTCGTAACCCACGGACATATGGAGATCGCTCACGACAACGATGTCGGAGCCGGAGGGTGCTGGCATCATCAACATCCCGGGCGTATCTGGCAATCGTCTGTAAGGTGAACCTTGTTTGAGAGTACCATTTATGCCATTCACTGTATAGACCTCGTCCTGCGACCGGACAGCGCGCCCAGCACGGCGGCGTTCGTCGCCTGTGCGCACGGCTCGTCGATGACCCGGTGGTGGCCGGGGTGTATCGGAGATGCGTGGACCTCCTGGTCGATCTGGTGGGGCTCGGACGAGTTCACGACGGCCGTCTGCCTGGAGGCGTTGGCGCGGTACCGGTGAATGTCGGGGGTGTGAGCGGGCGGCGCAGTCGCCTTGCCCCCGTCATCCCAAGGGCTTGGCCGCGGCGCTCGTCACGCGGGCGGAGGACGACGAGGGTGGGGATGCCTGTGTCGCAGGCTCACCGGCTCGGGATGACGGTTGTTGGGCGGTGGAGAAGCGCGCGGATCGCCTCGACCACCCGCGGCCACTGATCCGATGCCGGGTCGATGAGCTCGAAGTGGCCGGCATTGGGCAATGTGACGAGCGCGACGTCGTCGCCATGGGCACGGGCCTCGCGAGCGTAGGATTCGCTCATCGCGAACGGCACAGAGTCGTCGTTCGCGCCGTGGATCAACACCTGCGGCACGCCGAGCGGGAGCAGCCGGGCGGGCGAGGCGTCGGCGTAGCGGTCTGGCATGTCGTCCGGACCACCGCCAAGGAGCTCGCCGACCGCGTGGTCGCTGAGGCCGAGCCGCCACGCCTCGTGGAGATCGGGGACGCATGCCAGCGACACGGCGCCACGCAGGAGCAAGGGAGCGCTCCGGATCGGGCTGTCGCGACGGATGCGGCGTAGCGCGGCGAGCCAGAGGGCGAGATGGCCGCCGGCGGAGTGGCCGGCGACAATGACGCGGTCGGGGTCGATGCCGTGCTCGGGCGCGATGTCGACGAGATGCCGGGCGGCGCTGGCGACGTCGCGGAAGGTGCCGGGCCAGCCGCCGCCGGGGTCGCCGGCGCGGCGGTACTCGATGTTCCACGTCGCGATGCCGGCGATGGTCAGCGCGGCGCAGCAATGGCCGAGGTGCTCCAGGTCGTAGCGGGCACGCCAGAACCCGCCGTGGATCGCGACCACGCAGGGATGTGGGCTGGGGCCGTCCGGCAGGCGCAGGTCTCCGAACTGCTGGGGCGCGGGGCCGTATGGCAGGCGGAGACCGGCCGGGGGTGGGGTTCGCTCCAGGATCGACGTGCTCACGGGTATCCTGACACTCTCGGGCGGGTGCATCCCGCACACGATACGGCATGGAAGGCGATGACGCGGCAGCACACCTGGAACGAGACCATACGCGGCTACCTCGTGCTGCCGCACGCGGTGCCGGTCCTCGTCGTGATGACCGCGACGGCGGCGTTCGCGCTGATTGCGGCGGCCGGCTGGCCGGGGATCGGACCGATGGCGCGGCTGCTCGGCGCGATGCTCGGCGGGCAGCTGGCGGTCGGGGCCGTCAACGAGCTGGTCGACGCCGATCTGGACGCGACCGCCAAGCCCGACAAGCCGATCCCGGCCGGGCTCGTCTCCCGGCGCGGGGCGCGGCTGGTCGCCATCGGTGGCGTGCTGCTGATGACCGTGCTGAGCCTGTCGTTCGGGGCGATCTCGTTCCTGCTCTGCGCCCTCGGGACTGGCGCCGGGCTGGCCTACAGCGTCTGGTTCAAGCGGACGATCTGGTCGTGGATCCCGTACCTCGTGGCGCTCCCCCTCCTGCCGGTCTGGGTCTGGTCGACGCTGGATGAGGTTCCGGCGGGGATGTACGCCGTCTGGCCGATCGGCGCGGCGGCGGTGATCGCCGTCCAGCTCGCGCAGTCGCTGCCGGACGTCGCGGTCGACCGGGCGGCGGGCGTGCGGACGCTCGCCGTCGCGCTTGGGGCGGATGCGGCGCGGCGCGCCTGTTGGGGCGCGCTGTTCGCGGCGGCGGTGCTCGCGGCGGCGCTCGCGCCGTGGCTGACGGATCATCCGGCGCTTGTGTGGGGCGCGGCGGGCATTGCGGGCGGGCTGGTCGCCGTCAATGTGGCGATCTGGGTGAACGATCATCGCCGTGGGGTGATGGCGTGTTTTCCCTGCGTCGCGGCCGGGGCGGTCGTTCTCGGTGTCGGCTGGGCGGCGGCGCTGGTGACGGTGTAATGGGCGATCGGTAGGGGTCGACCCCGTGTCGACCCGGTTGCAGGCGGACACAAGGTCCGCCCCTACGGATGGACACCGGTGCGCGGACAAGGTCGGCCACCGACCGCAGCTGCGACCCGCAGGGGCGCCCGCAGGGGCAGGGCCGACCGTACGGAGTGGCCGCGATCAGTCCGTGATTCGCCGAAGCGCGGCCAGAAATGGACGCCGGCCGGACAGTGTTGGCCGCCCGGTGTTTGGCCTACGCCTCCCTCCCGACGAACGGCAGCGACCAGAGCGCGCCGTAGCCGTTCGGGACGCAGTTGTGCACCGTCCGCAGGGAGCCCGCGGCCGACTTCCGGAAGACGATGATGCCGGCGGCGACCTCGTCGTTGACGAATGCCGATCGACTTTGCACTGGAGATGTGCTGGTCGGGCACCGCGCCGGTCTACCGGCTGGAGACCCCGCGTCCGGATGGCCCGCACCCGACCGCTGAGACGATCAACGCGTTGGCGCGGGTGCTGGAGATGGGCCTCGCGGACAGGATCGTGATGCTGGGCTTCACCGGGCACATTCCGGATGCGGAGCCACTCTCGCCGGATGAGATGCCGGGTCTCCGGGAGTGGCTGGTGACGAACCTGGATGCCGCCGCCCAGCCGATGCTCCTGATCGACAACCGCTACCGGATCCTGGGCGTGAACGAAACCCTGCGGGCCCTGTTCCAGCTCGATGCGACGGCGATGGACGAGGCGCGATTGGCTGAGCTCACGGATCTGGACCTCCTCTGGGATCCGTCTCTCGGCATGCGGGACACGATCCTGAACGTTGACGCGGCCGCTGATTCCGTGCTGCTCAGGTTCATGCTCGACAACTGCCTGCGGCGGCACGAGGCGTGGTATCGGGCGATTCCCGCCACTCGTGCGCGGCTGTCCGGCTTCACCGACGCATGGCACCGCATCGATGCCCTCTGCGCGGGCACGATGAATCTGGAGCAGATCGACCTGTTGCTGGGGGAGCCGGTCCGGCTGCGGGCGCCGGACGGACTGACGTGGCAATTCTCGCGGTGGCACCAGGCGGTGCACGTTGGCTGGGGGATGCTCTCGCTGGTCGTGCTGCATCCGCTGGACGAGGCGACGGCCCGCGGCGTTGAGGGGCTCAGGCGGGAGTCACGGTCCCGGATGGTGAGCGCCGGCAATGTCCACCGGCGTCGCAACACGCCGTAGGGCCCGGCCTACTGCCCGGCGGCGTCCTTGGCGCGGTCGACGGAGTCAAGCGTCTGCTCGACGGCGTCCTCCATCACGGCCATGCCGCGCCGGATGGCGTCCTCGACGAGCTGGAGCTGCTCGAGGACGTAGACGTCGAACTCGCCTCGGTTGCGCTGGTGCTCCTCCTCGGCCTGGCGGAGGATCTCCTCG
>DATLHE010000415.1:0-8579 GCA_035540335.1 Thermomicrobiales bacterium
GGTTTGTTGCCCACGGCCCCCGCACACCAGGTGCGGGGCTGCGAGACCTCGTTCCGCGTGAGCGCCCGCATCGCGTGCTCCACCTGGTCCTCGCGCAGCGAATGCAGGATGAGCGGACCGTGATAGCCGGCGTCACGGAAAAGCCGTAAGCAGTCGCCCCAGGGGACGATCCCGGTGCCGACAGCGCAGAAGTGGCCTTCCGCGTCGAGATCCTTGGCGTGCGCGATGGCGATATCGCCCCCCAGCAGGCCGAACGCCTCCTCCAGCACCGCCAGCGGCTCCCGCGTGCGGTCGGTGGCGACGACGTTCGCGGGGTCCATCGTCACCTTCAGACGGGGATGTCGCAGCGTGTCGAGCAGCGCACGCCCCTTCGTCGCCGCGTTGATGACATTGGCCGGCTCCGGCTCGAAGGCGAGCACCACGTCGTGCTCGTCGGCGATCACCAGCGCGGCGCCGAGCGTCTCCAGCAGGTCGTCCCACGCCTCCGGCGCGTTGTTGTCCGGGTGGCGTCGCCACATGCTGTCGCGGTCCCGCGTGCCGGTGCAGATGGTGATGACGGACGTGCCGAGCTCGTGGCAGGTGGCGGCGATCGCGCGCAGGCTCTCCAGCCCGGCCCGCCGCTCGGCCACGTCCGGGTGGATCATGTTCCACGTGCCGAGCACGCCGGCGATTTGGATCTCCCGTGCGGCTGTCTCCTTCCGGATTTCTGCGATCGTCTCGTCCGGGATCGCGTCCGGCATGGAGGCGAGGCCCGCCGAGGCGACATCGAGCTGAATGGCGCGGAGGCCGTGCGCGACGACGGCGTCGAGGGTTTCCCCGAGCGAGGGGCGTGTGAAGGTGGTTTCGAAGATGCCGAGGTGCATGGTCGGAAGCGCCTTTCTGCTCCTGCACAATGCTTGCCCAAATACCTCCTCATTCTGAGCGAAGCAAAGGGTCGCTCTGTGCAGCCGGTCCTCGATTAGGGAGCCTCCGAGCTTGCCACGTCGCTTCGCGTAGGGTTCATCGCTTCGCTCTGAATGAGGATGGGAGATGGGCGAGTGATCCTAGCTCCCTTCCGCGTCGACGGCGTCGGCGAAGGCGGACATAGATGGAAATGTCCAGTCGGGCGTGACGGTCGCGGCGGCGGGCGTCGCGCCGTGGCCCGGCGTGCCCTGGCGGCGGTCGATCCAGACGGTCGGCAGCCCGGCGGCCTTGGCCGGGACGTGATCATGGAAGAGACTTTGCGCCACGTGGAGCAGCTTGCCCTCCCCGATGCCCATCTCCTTCACGTGCGCGAGCAGCGCGTCGAAGTTGCGCGGGTCCGGCTTGTAGGAGCCGATGTCCTCGGCGGTCAGGATGGCGTCGAAGATGACGCCGAGCCGCTCGTTGCTGGCGGCGAACGAGGCGCGGTCGACGTTGGAGAGGATGATCAGCTTGTAGCGCCGCGCCAGCCGCGCCAGCGCCTCCGCCGAGTCCGGGAACGCCGGCCATTGTGGAACCGAGGCCCCGATCTCCGTCGCGAGGCCGGGGGGTACGGTCACGCCGTAGGATGCGCCGGCGGCGACGGCGCCGCGGGCGATGATCTCCGGATAGCGCAGGCCGGGGTGGGCGCGCTCCGCCGCGGCCTCGGCGTCGCCGTACGTCTCCAGCAGCGCATCGACGTCAATGTTCTGGCCGTCGAGCCGCGCGATCCTCGCCAGCTCCTGGCGGAGACCATGCTCCCAGTCGATCAGCGTGCCGTAGCAGTCGAAACTCAGCGCGTCGAAATCGGTCAGCTTCATGCGTCGTCCTCATGATGTGTCGTGCCGGGTGCCCGCCGCCGCACATCATACCCGCGAGAACGCGTTACCGGGCAATCGGGGGCAGGCAGGAGCCGGACGTGCCAGAATGGCCCCATCTGAGCCGATGTGACACAGGAGGCAGGATCGTGATCGCCGTTATCTTCGAGGTCTGGCCGGCGGAGGGAGAGCGTGGGCGCTATCTGGACATCGCCGCCGAGCTGCGGCCGTTGCTGGACGACATCGATGGCTTCATCTCCATCGAGCGGTTCGAGAGCCTGTCCGAACCGGGCAAGGTGCTGTCGCTGTCGTTCTGGCGGGACGAGGAGGCCGTTCACGCGTGGCGGTCGCTGGAGCCGCACCGGGACGCCCAGCGGGCCGGCCGGAGCGAGATCTTCCGTGACTACCGTTTGCGGATCGCCAGCGTGGTGCGGGATTACGGGATGACCGAGCGGGAGGAGGCGCCCGCCGACAGCCGCGCGGTGCACGACGGCGTCGCGACATAACGAGGGCAAGGGCAGAAGCGACCACGCGGAGGCTGAACGGACCGTACGGGAGGGCCTTGTGCCCTCCCGCCGCGCATTGATGCGCAACCGAACTCGCCCTGCTGGCGAGCGGGCCGGGACAAGCCACGGCCCGTACGGAGATGTCGCCCGGAGCGGCATCGGGCAGACATCAATGCCTGCCCCTACACCTGTGGGGCTACTCCCACTCGATGGTGGCGGGGGGCTTGGACGTGATGTCGTAGACGACGCGGTTGATGCCGTTGACCTCGTTGACGACGCGGTTGCTGATGCGGCCCAGCACATCGTGCGGCAGGCGCGCCCAGTCGGCGGTCATCGCGTCCTGGCTGGCGATGGCGCGGACGGCGCAGACGCGTGCGTAGGTGCGGTAGTCGCCCATGACGCCGGTGGAGTTCACCGGCAGGAGGACGGCGAAGTACTGCCAGACATCCTTCGCGAGCCCGGCCGCCTCAATCTCGTAGCGGACGATCGCGTCGGCCTTCCGCAGCAGGTCGAGGTCCGGCTCGGTGATCTCGCCGAGGAGGCGGACGGCGAGGCCTGGCCCGGGGAAGGGCTGGCGCTCGACGATCTCGTCCGGCAGGCCGAGCAGGCGGCCGACGGCGCGGACCTCGTCCTTGAAGAGGAAGCGGAACGGCTCCAGCAGCTTGAACTGCATGTCCTCCGGCAGGCCGCCGACGTTGTGGTGCGTCTTGATCTTGACGGCGGTCTTCGAGCCCTTGGTCGCGCTCTCGATCACATCCGGGTAGAGGGTGCCCTGCGCCAGGAACTCGAACGGGCCGGCCTTGTCTGCCTCCGCCTCGAAGACGCGGACGAACGTCTCGCCGATGATCTTGCGCTTCGCCTCGGGGTCGGTGACGCCCTTCAGCTTGCCAAGGAACTGCTCGCTGGCGTCGACGTAGACGAGTTTCGTGTCGAAGGCGCGGGTGAAGGTCTCCTGCACCAGCTCGGCCTCGCCGAGCCGCAGCAGGCCGTTGTTGACGAAGACGGGTGTCAGCTGGTCGCCGATCGCCTTGTGAATCAGCGCCGCCGCGACGGAGGAGTCGACGCCGCCGCTGAGCGCGAGCAGCACGCGGCCCTCGCCGACCTGCTCGCGGATCTCCTTGACGGAGGCCTCGATGAACGACTCGGGTGACCAGTTGGTGTGGCACCCGGCGACCTTCGTCAGGAAGTTGCGGAGGATGTCCGTGCCGTGCGTCGTGTGCTGGACCTCGGGGTGGAACTGCAGCGCGACGGTCGTGCCGCGACCCATCGCGGCGATCGGGGAGTTGGCGGAGCGGGCGAGGACCTCGAAGCCCTCCGGCACCGACTGCAGGTGGTCGCCGTGGCTCATCCAGACGTCGAGCCGCTCGGGGATGCCGTCGAAGAGCCCTGAGGCGTCCTCGATCTCGATCTGCGCCGGGCCGTATTCGCGGCGCTCGGCCGGGGCGACGTTGCCGCCGTGGGCAAGCGCGAGGAGCTGCATGCCGTAGCAGATGCCGAGGGTCGGGATGTCCTTCTCCAGCACCCAGTCCGGGAGCTGGGGCGCGCCCTCCTCGTAGGCGCTGGCCGGTCCGCCGGAGAGGATGACCGCCTTGGGGTGGAGCTGGGCGACCTCCTCCCACGTCACGTCGTGGGGCAGGAGCTCGCCGTAGACGCCGCACTCGCGGACGCGGCGGGTGATGAGCTGGCTGTACTGCGAGCCGAAATCGAGGATCACGACCGCGTCGACGGCCTCCCCGCCGCGCCCGGCGTCTTCGAGGAGATGGGCGGAGTCGGTGGTGGAGTGGCTGCTGGCGACCTGGCCTTCGGTCGGGTCGATCGCGGGAGGGGTGGTGGCGTCGGTGGCAGTCAAGGAGGTGTCTTCTCCGGTGGTGGCGCGTGTGCGCGCGGCGTTTGGGGTCTTGCGTGGGTGGGCGCCCACGTCCGGCCGCGTGCGCGGCCATTCGTCAGGGGCATTTTACCCGAGAGGGAGGGTGATGGTCCGGCGGAATGCGCGGCCTGCGGCGCTATGATGGGCGCGTTACCAACGAATCGTCCGCCATCTCGCATCGCTGCTTGTCGATTCGTGAAGGGAGTGCCCCATGCGTCGTCTGTGTACGGTGGCAGCCTGTGCCATGCTCCTCCTCATCAGCCCCATGCTGGCGGCCGCTCAGGACGCCACCCCAACCGCCTCACTTAGCGCCCCGTGCGCCGCGCCAGTAGCCACGTTCGCCGAGGCGGAGGACTTCGCCGACCGCCAGGAAGTCGCCGTGCGCTTCACTTGTAAGGGGGCCGACCTGGCCGGCACGCTGTACCTGCCACCCGGCGAGGGGCCACACCCCGCCGTGGTGTGGGTGCACGGCAGCGGCGAGGCGCCGCGCCTTGGGTTCGGCGGGGATCTCCTGCCGGCGCTCGTGCGTGCGGGAATTGCCGTCTTTTCGTACGACAAGCGCGGGGTCGGGGAGTCCACGGGCGAGTGCTGTCCGGGGGACTCTGGGGATTTCGACCTGCTGGCCGCGGACGCCGCCGCCGCGGTGGACGTTCTGGCCATGCGCGACGACATCGACCCGGCGCAGATCGGGCTGCTCGGCGCGAGCCAGGCGGGTTGGGTCGTGCCAATGGCCGCGGCGTGGTCCTCGCGCGTGGCGTTTCTCGCGCTTGTCGATGCCCCCACGGTCAGCTATGGCGAGGAACACCTCTACAGCCAGCTGACGGGCGAGGAGGGCGGCGGTCCAGGCGGGCTGTCGAAGGAGGAAATCGCGCGTCGTCTCGCGGATGCCGGGCCGTCCGGGTTCGATCCGGCCCCCTTCCTCGAGCGGTTGACGATCCCGGGACTCTGGCTCTACGGCGATGCGGACCAGTCCATCCCCGTCGACCAGAGCGTGGCGATCCTCGAAAGGTTGCGGGAGAGTGAAGGGAAGGACTTCAACGTGATGGTGTTCCCTGGCGCCGGTCATGGCCTGCTCGACGTTCCGCCGTCCGATCCGAAGGCGCTGCCAACGTTGCTGGATTGGTTGCTGGAGCGCGTTCGCGTGGCGGGCGGTGCGACGCCGGCACCGTAGGCGACTTACGAATCTTCGTCGGCATCGCCCAGATAGACGTACTCGCGGTCGAAGGTCCAGTCGCTGATCGTCTCGATCTCGACCTCGAGGCGGGGGCGGAGCGGGTCGATTTGCTTGGTGAGGTGCAGGTCGACGACGGCGCGGTCGTCGAAGCCGAGATTGGTCGCCAGCGTGTCGAGCGCGATCTTGAGGCCGCCGTCGAGATCGCGCCGCATGGGCGTCTCGAAGTAGAAGGTCATGTAGACGCCCAGCAGCGCGTTGGCGAGCGCCTTCTCCTCGACGGGGCTGATCGTGCTCCTGTCGCGGAGCATGGAGATGACCTTCGTCGCGTCCTTCTTCCAGGCGCTCGCGGTCTTGCTGAGCACCCGCTTGCGCTTGCCGACGACGACGTACTGCTCGTTGATGCTCGGCGGCATGGGCAGCGTGAGGCGGACGGTGGTCGGCGGCGTCCGGCTCATGCCCCACCCAGGTCGTCGATGCGCCGCGCAAACGAGTGCGTGTAGACGTCGAAGTATTTGGGCCAGAAGTGGAGCGCGGTCGGGTTCATCGTCTCGAAGTCGACGCCGACGCGGCGGAAGCCCTCGCCCCGCAGGGTGTCCAGCACGAGCTGAAGCAGGTTCTGGTAGATGCCGCGCCCGCGATACTCCGGCAGCAGGAAGGCGCCGCAGATGTTGCGCATGTCCGGCGCGGCGGAGAGGTAGCTCTCGCCCTGGTCGGCGAGCTCCATGTACCCGATCGGCGTGTCGCCGTCCCGCGCGACGAAGAAGCGCGTCTCGCGCTCGTTGAGGAGCTCGGCGAAGGACTCGGGCGTGAACTCATCGTTGGCGACGAACGCCGGGCTCTGGCGCAGGTGGCGGACGAGCCCGTTCTTGAGCGGCAGGAGGTCGACCGCGGACGCTTTTGCGATCTCCCCGTAGGTGATCCCCGGCGCCGGCTTCACGGCGAGCGGCCGGTCGATCTCCCGGATCGCGTCGGCGTTGCGGATGCCGAACCCGATCAGCGAGAGCGCGGACCGGACGTCGTGATCGTGCCGGTAGGTGGTGATCGCGAAGGTGTCGGTGCCCTGCGCGGTCAGCACCTCGGCGGCGTGCTGGAAGAGCAGGGAGGTGAGCCGCTCGCGGTCGGGACCGGTCGCGCCGTGACCGTGCAGCGGCGTGTAGCAGCCGGTGCCGGTGCCCCAGAAGCCCCCGTACGGTCCGAAGAAGGCCATGTAGCCCAGGAGGCGGTCGTCGTCGACCGCCGCGACACCGTGGCCGTGCTCCACGAGCGTGCCGATGGCGCCGGTCAGGACGCCGGAGACGTCCGCGACGTCCAGCGCGGGCACGTGCCCGCACTCGCGGTCGTAGGCCTCCCGCGCGAGGGCGACGGCCTCCGGGATGTGCTGGTCGGTCAGGGGGTCGAAGCGCATGGGGACACCTGAAGCAGCGTCCAAAATGAATGACATCCACTACCCTTTGCCGCCGCTTCAGGCGGCGATGGAAAGGACGATCGGTGTCGATGACACCGATCTAGGCCCGGCGCAGGTGCGCCAGCATCTCGACGTGGTGCGTCTGCGGGAACATGTCGTAGGCGGTGATGCTCTCCAGCACGTAGCCGCCGTCGAGCAGGCCGCGCAGGTCCCGCGCGAGGGTGGCCGGGTCGCACGAGACGGCGGCGATGTGGGCCGGCTTGAGGCGCAGGATGCCCGCGATCGCCTGCGGGCCGGCGCCGGTGCGCGGCGGGTCGAAGACGAGCATCGCGACGCGGCCATACTGCGACTGGTTCTGGCCGACCCAGCGCTCGACCGGCGTGTTGACGATGCGGACCTTCTGCTGCCCGGCGGCCGCGAGATTGTCCTGCGCGAACTGGACGGCGGGCTTGTGGCTCTCGACGCCGATCACGCGCTTGAAGCGGCGCGCCAGCGGCACGGTGAAGAGACCGACGCCGCTGTAGAGGTCGATCGCGATGCCCGGCTCGTTCCGGGCCAGCTCCGCGATGGCCAGCACGTCGGCGAGCAGCTTCTCCGTGACCGGGATGTTCGCCTGGAAGAAGCATTCGCCGGAGAAGCGGAACGTCTCGCCGCCGACGGTCCGCTGCAGGACGCCGGAGCGGGTCGTGGCGGTCGGCTCGAGCGCGGAGCCGGTGTCCGTGGCGACGGCGCGGTACTCCTTCGCCGGCGCCGGGACGAGCCCGGCCTTCACGTCGTCGCGCAGGGTGGTGAGCAGCGCGTTGATGCCGTCGGTGGCGATCGGGCAGGTCTCGACGTCGACGATGTCGTGGCTGCCGGCGGCGAAGTAGCCGACCTTGGCGTTCGGCACGTCGACCGCCCACTCGACGCGGGAGCGGTAGCCCCACTGGTCGGGCGAGGGGTGGATCGGGATGGCCGGCACGGGGTCGAGCTTCGCGATGCGGCGGAGGCTGTCGCCGATGATGCCGACCTTGGTCGCCAGTTGGTGCTCGTAGTCGATGTGCATCAGGTCGCAGCCGCCGCAGCGGTCGTAGTAGGGGCAGTCGGGATCGATGCGCAGCGGCGAGGGCGTCAGGATCTCCTCGGGGACGGCGTGGAGCGTGGTACGCTGCCGCCGGGTCACGCGGGCGCGGACGACGTCGCCCGGGGCCGTGCGCGAGACGAAGAGCGTGTTGCCGTCGGCGAAGCCGATGCCCTTGCCGTCACCGACGATGCGGTCGATGGTGACGTCGATGGTGGCTGGCTGATCGGGGCGGGGCGATGACATGGTCGTTCTCCACGAGTGGGCCTCGGTGCGAACGGCCCGTGTCTGGCGTAGATCATCGATAATACGTGATCGCGGCGCGCGCATCGCGCCGGACGATCGGCAACACAAGGACAATCCCCTGCTCATGATGCGCAAGACCCGGACGGAGCGTGGCGACAGACCGTGGCGCCTCGGCGTGCTCATCTCCGGCTCCGGCCGCACGCTCGAGAACCTGCTCGGCGTCATCGCCCGTGGCGAGCTGGACGCGGAGGTCGTCGCCGTCGTCAGCTCGGTGGCCGGCGTGCGCGGGCTGGAGATCGCGGCGGCGGCGGGGGTGCCGCGGTGCACCGTGCTGCGGTCGTCGTTCGCGGACGTGCCGGCGTACTCGCGGGCGATGTACGACGCGCTCACACCCCACGCGCCCGACGTGCTGATCATGGCCGGATTTCTCCGCAAGATGCTCGTCCTCCCCGGCTGGGAGGGGCGCATCCTGAACATCCACCCGGCGCTGCTGCCGGACGCGGCGGCCTACGCCGCGGGCAAGGGGCGCTACGGCGACCGGGTCCACGCGGCCGTGCTGGAGAA
>DATLHE010000416.1:0-7844 GCA_035540335.1 Thermomicrobiales bacterium
CCCGCCGATCATCGGCTCGACGCCCTGCTCGACCGTCGTGGAGGGGTGGCCGTCGAGCAGGCGGCGAGCCTTTCCGGTGTCGAGATCGACGACGATGATCGAGCCAAGGCCCGAATCGCTGATGAACGCATGGCCATGCGCGAATCGCACGTCGTTGAGATACGCCTTCACCGGCACGCTCTCGTCATCGAAGTGGTAGACCCGCGTGACCTCGTTCGTCGCGAGGTCCACCCTGACCAGCTTTGCGCCGCCCGGCACGACCCCGCGAAAGAACGGTGATGCCGGGTCCAGGATCCAGAGGGCATCCTCCTCGTCGACGACGACGCTCTGGATCGACACGAAATGCTCGGCGGCCGACTCGCCCGGGACCTTGTCCCATGCGTTCATGGCCTCGTTCGGATAGGGAGTGAGCGAACCGTCCGCAGCGATCTCCGCGACCGAGGGCGTGGGCTCGTCGACCCACCTGGGGACGCTGATAAAGAGACGGCCGGTGCTCGAGATGGCGACAGGAGCCATTTGCTTGGGCGAGGTCGCGACGACCTCGTAGTAGTCGACGCCCGTCAGCCACTGGAGCAAACCGGGGGGATCGTCCATCACCGCCTTGGGGTCGAACATGGGCCAGATGTAGACGAGCCCTTCGCCGTCGAGGCGAAAGAAGTTGTGAAGGGTGTACTGGACGCCCTTCGTCGTCGTCATCTGCCACACTCCGGCCGCGGTGGGGAAGTCGACGTTGATGGCGATGACGTTGACCGCGGTGACACGGGTGGAGACGCTGTTTACGAACCGTCCGACCTCTGCACGTCCCTTCATGGTGATGCCGCTGATGGGGCTGAGGAACTCGACCTGGGAGGAGAACTGCACATTCGAGAAATCATGCGTCTCGAAGGCGCGAAAGTAGCCGTCGATGATGCCGCGGTACGTTTCCTTGTCCAGCTCTTGAGCGACCATGGGCGTTTCCCTCCGGTTCGCTGAGGTTCGGGGGTCAACCTGGAAGAGCGCGATCGTGTCCCATGCGCCCCGCACGGGGGCGGGGCGCAGAACGAGCCGACGAACAATCGGGCACCTGTCTCAAGATACGCCCGCCTGACGCCAGAGCAATACCGCCGAGGGGCTACACGCACCCGGCACGTCGTCGGTTCGCGTCTGGCGGGCCACCCCATCCGGGGGCGAATGCGTGGGGATGCCGCGCGATCCATCGAGGGTCACGCCGCGATCGCGCCCAGTTGCTGCATCATGCCGAGTTGATCCACCACATTCCAATGGTCCGTGATCTTTCCGTCGTCGGACACGCGCAGGATCTCGATGAGCTCGATCGTCATTTCCTTACCCGTCGCGGGTATTCCGAATATCTCTCCCTCGTGGGTGCCAATGAACGTCTTGCGGGTCACCACCTCATCACCTTCAGCGACCTGGTCGAGAATCTCGGCATGAAAATCGGGGAAGGCGTTGCGGAACAGGGTGAAGAGTTGCTTGACGCCTTCACGGTCAGGCGGTAATCCGGGCGGAACGCTGTGGTTGACAAAAGTGTCAGCCAGGAAATCGTCGACAGCGCCGATATTGCCCTTGTTCTGGACCTCTTCAACGAAGCGGCGGGCGATGACTTTGTTTTCTTCGGGTGACATCGGAGTTTCCTCTGTGCTGTTCAAGGCCGGTGCGTCGATGAGAGTCAATCTGGCCCCGAATTACGCCTGGGCAAGCGTTGGATGAAGCTGCCCAGACGCTGCGCACGCTGCGAGAAACCATCCGCAGCCTCGGGCGCGACAGCCTCCAGGTTGTCGTGCCGGCAACGATGGCGTCCGCAGTCAGCGCCATGGTTGGTCCTCCTTCGAGCGTCGTGTCGACTTGCGAAGCGGAAACCACAAGGCAGTTCGGAGAGTTCCGAGATGGATACGTTGTTGTCGCATAGACCCATATACAACACTGAGGAGCCGTCGCCTTCTTGTCAATCGGGAGTTGGTAGGAATGCTTTCCTAGATTCCTGCATCCCATATGATGAACGGAGGCACCGCGACACAGAATGAGGGCCGCGGTCACCATGCGATCCGCTGCGCGCGACCGCTCGCCGACGACTCCGCTTCCATGAGCGACGTGCGCACTCCACCGGCGCACCGCTGGTGGTGCGGGAGTGCGAGGCCTCGAAGTCGCCGGGTCAGAGAGTGACGTCGGCCCGATCACCTTTGCCGGTCTGTTCCCGTGGTACCATCGTTTTCACCTCTCACGAAGCTCACGAGGGCACGCAGCCCTTGGCCCTGGTGCGGATACCACCGATGGAGCGCACGATCACCCTCGTCCTGTTCGCGGACACACTGGAGGATCTGGGCGCGGTGCGCGCTTACCCGCCGGCATTCGCAGCCCGCCAGGGGCGTGCATGCGGTGCCCGAAACGCATATTGATGAGCGGAGGCGGGCCGTGGGGTTACCACCCGGGACGCCCGTCCCGTCGAAACAGCGGAGGGTGAGTGGTGGCGCGGAGCCATGATGGAATGGGCGACGACGAGGCGCAGCGATGAACCTCTTCGCTCGCCTGCGCGACATCGCCATTCTCGTGGTATCCATCAACGTCATCGGCGTCATCGGCTACATGCTGATCGAGGGGTGGTCGCCGTTCGACGCCCTCTACATGACGGCGATCACGCTGGGGACCGTTGGCTACGGTGAGACCCACCCGCTCAGTACGGCGGGGCGCGTCTTCACCATCGGCCTGATCTTCGTCGGGATCGGCGCGTTCACGTACGCGGTGAGCACCGTGACGGCGTTCTGGGTGGATGCCCATGTCCTGGGCAGGTGGGGGAAGCGACGAATGGAGCAGCGCATCGCCGCCCTGACGGATCACATCATCATCTGCGGCGGGGGCGATGCCGGATACCACATCGCCCACGAGCTCCTGCAGACCCGGACGCCGTTCGTCGTCATCGAGCGGGATGCCGATCGGGAAGGACGCCTGCGCGAGTTCGGCGAAGATGTGCTCTACATCATTGGAGACGCGAGCGATACGTCCGTGTTGCGCCACGCGCGCATCGAGGTGGCGCGGGGGCTGGTCGCTTGCATGTCGGACGACAAGGAAAACCTCTTTACCGTCATCGAAGCGCGTGACCTGAATCCGTCGCTGCGCATCGTGAGCCGTCTCGTGGATGACGATGCGCACCGCCGGCTCGTGCGCGCTGGCGCGGACGGGATCGTTCCCATGCAGCGCATCGGCGCCCTGCGTCTCGCATCGGAGGTGCTTCGTCCCCACGTCGTGAGCGTGCTCGACGTGATGCTGCGAGAGCCCCACTCCATCCGGGTGCAGGAGATGACGGTCGGTGCCGGACCGGCCGGGCGAATGCTCGCGGATCTACGCATGCACGAGCGTGCCGGGGTGACCATCTTCGCGCTTCGCGAGGCTGGCACGCTCCGGCACGTGTTCAACCCGCCGGAGGATTGGGTCCTGACAGAGGGGGATGTTCTGATCGGCTGCGCTGATCCCGATCAGCTCGAGGTGGCGCAACGCGTCGCGAAGAACGGGTGACCGTCGAGTAGCCCCGCGGGCGTACCCACCGGCTCGGGAGTGGCGGGCTCAGGCCCTCTCGACACGGGCTCGCCCGACGTAAGGCCGCTCAAAAGCGTATCCCGGGCGGTCGCGATGCGGGCAACCCGCGCTGGGGTGCTCAGGTGCAGGACGAGCAGCATCGTGTCCCCGTCCAGCGCCCGGCATTCCACGTAGAACACCGTGTCCGGGGAGGACGCGTCGGCGTCCTTGGACCGGAACGTGAAGGCGGCGAAGGCACGATCGCCGTCGTGCCCCCGCAGCGGCTCGCCGTCAGGCCCGTTGAACGGGGACAGATCGGTGAAAGACTCGTCCTTTGAGAGGTTCTTCGCGATCTCTCCCACACAGGCGTTGGGATCGTCCGCGCCATCGGCGGACCACTCGAGGAACACGTCATCTCCCCCATCCGTGAGATGCACGGTATCCACCCCGTCCTCGGACGATGTCGTCACGACCGCCCACGGCGCGACGACCGGCAGGCGGTAGCCGTAGGTCGGGCTGGTATAGACGTTCCCCGTCACATCGGGAACCTCCGCGATGACCCCGTGGAGGTCGATATCGGGCAGCGCCGCCGGGAGCTCGGCCCCCGGCGTGCCCGCGGACGATGCGAATCCGGCGAAAAGCTGATTGACCATCGCCGCTTGCTGATCGTAGACGACCGCCGGCACCAGCGCGATGACGGACGCAAACGTGCCCGGCGTGCCGAGCGGCCGGCAGTCGATGTAGTCGACGAAGGCCCCTGACGAGCCTGCGTCCCCCTGCTCCACGAACGCAACGTAGGCGCTGTCCCCGGTCTCGCCCGCCACCTCACCTCCGGCTTCGTCCGTGGCGGGGGTGACGTTGGCCCAGGCACCCTCGGCCCGCACCCGCTCCAGCGACGCATCGAGGCACGCGCTGGCGTCCGTGACATCCATGCTCGCGGCGCTGATGTGGACGGTGCTCACGCCATTGGTCAGCTGCAGCGCGTCCAACCTGGTCATGGGATCGGTGGATGCTTCGCTGACGGTCCAGGTGTCGTCCCAGGTGACCGTGTAGCCGAAGTTGGCGCTGGTGTAGGTGGTGCCCGTCACGCCCCGCACGCGCCAATCCTGGCTCTTGCGCTCCGCGGGCAGCCGGGACGTGAACGGCTCAATAGTCGCCTCGCGATCTGGAAAGCGATCGACGTAGGCGGTAGCTTCACGCTCCATGATGTCGAGGAGGACATCCGGATCCTCGTAGCCAGCGACGCGAGACCACGCCGGGTCCGCAAGCGAGGCAAACGCTGCGTCGATCTCCGCGGTGGCCTCCCGATCCTCGGCAAGGGTGGCGATCACCAGATCTGCGTGGGCATCCGGCTGAAGTGGGTCAAGCTCCAGCGCCTGACGGAAGAGCGGCTCGGCGTCCGTGGCATCGTCCGCGTACAGCGCGAGCCGGCCAAGGCTGGTGGCGAGCGCCGGCAGCTGATAGGTGTGCGAGGCGTCCGTGGACATGCCATCGAGCTCGCCGGCAAAAACCGGCACGACCCCCGCAATGAGCGACGCGCGATCGGGATCCTCCTCCAGCAACTCCCGCAGCCGCTCGATCGCCGCGCCGACCACCGCCATCCGGGCCTGGGGCGGCAGGCCACTCGCCTGCTGGAGGAATCGGCCGTAGGCATCCTTGGCCGCGGCGGCGTCGCCGGCCGCCAGGTTGTAGCGTCCCAAATCGGCCCAGCGCGTGGGGTCGGGCGCATCGAGCGCGGTGGCGGCTGAGGCGCCCTCCACCGCGCCATCGATATCGCCAAGCGCATAGCGCGTCGCGGCCAATCCCAACAGGGCGTTGACATGATGAGGGTTCGCCGTGATCGCGGCCTCGTAGTGCGCCTGGGCTGCCTTGGCATCCCCCCCGGCCAGCTCGGCGTCGCCCTCCTGGGAGTCCCGCACCTCCGTGCAGAACGTCGAATAGTGGGTGATGCCCTTGGTCCGGCCGGCCTGCTCCTGCTGCGTGATCGCGTCAATCCGCGAATACAACTCGGCCGCTGCCTCGCTATCTTGATCCCAGGCACTGGCGATGAACACGGCCTTGAAGTAGAGGATGCGCAAGGGGCTAATCTCGTCGAGATGGCCGATCGGTTCGGCCTCACCGAAGGCGATCCCGTCAGCGACGATCCGCCGGTGCTCGTGCTCCACCTCTTCTGTCTTCGCCGGGTCTTCCGCAAAAAGTGCGTACCATCCCCATTCTCGTTCCGTCGTCTCGGAGAGGGCAGCATAGGCGCGAAGCTTCTGTAGCCGTGTGGCGGACGGGCTGTCCAGGACACGACCGGCCCATTCACGTACCTGTCCGGCATCGGCGATTACCTGCTCGCCCATCGTGTCCATGTCGGGGTTGTCGGTCTTGCTGAGTTTCATGCTGAGAAGCACCGAGTACTGCAACTTGAGGCGTTCCAGATAGGCCTCGGCGACAGCGATCTGGGCTTCGGGATCGTCGGGCTGCAGCTCCGACGCGACCACGCGCCGCTCATCGATGACGAGCGCGAATGCGTCGAGCGTGGCTTGCCGGCGTTCGACGTCGAGCGGCCACAGGTTTTGGCTCTTGGCGATCGCAAGCGGATCATCAACCAGGAGCGCGGTTTCATCCAGGATGCTGCCCTGTGCCCGCATGGTCGCGATCGACGCCAATCCGTTGTGTGCAGCGAGATTCGTTGGATCAATCGCGATCACCTCGCGATAGTAGCCTTCGGCCTCGGCCAGGTAGGCCGGCTCGACATACGACGAGGTGAGCGCGCGCAGGATGAGCAGGTTGCCGATGAGCAGTCGCGAGGACACATCGTTGGGATAGGGCTGGGCCACGCGCGACACGTAGCCCACGGCGAGGTCCGGACGCTCCTGCAACAGGGCGACGATCCCGGCGTTGTTCAGCGCGCGGATATCGGTGGGGTCAAGCGCCAGGGCCTTCTCCAGCGACTGCGACGCACCGAGGCAGTCTCCGAGGAAGACCTGAGCGGCGCCCTCCTGCACGAGGGCATACGCGTCGTTGGCATCGGCCAGCGGGGCGATGGCGGCGGTTTCCTCCGCCGCGCGTTTCTCCCAGGCGCGCTGGTCCTCGGCGAGCCCTTGGAACCGGTAGGCATCGGCCATGAGGGTATAGAGCCGGGCGTAGGTGGCCGGGACATCGCTCGGCCGCTCGAGACCCTCCATCCGGGCGAGCACGTCGGACCGCGGCCCCAACCCCTTCTCGTACCAGGCGAGTGCGCCCGTCCAGTCCTCGGCCATGCTCGCCAGCCATCCGCGCTCGAGGTAGGCCTTGACGAGAATCAGCTGGTCCTGCGGCCCCAGGATCTCGCCGGCCTGCATGCGTCGTTCGAAGAACGCCGCCGCCTGCTCATACGCCGTGGCCGCGAGATCCGGTTGGTTATCGAGGTTGTAGGCGTTGCCGAGGTAGAAGTTGATGATCCCGGTGTTCGGCGCGTCCGGCGATGCGGGCACCGCGAGCGTGAGATGCTCGATCGCCTTGCGGGCGCGGTTGTCGTCATAGGCGATGATCCCGGCGGCGGCGTTGATCAGCTCGTCCAGCGTCTCGGTTTGCAGCACGGGCACCGGCACGCCTTCCTTTACGACGACGGGCGGAGACGTCGCCGCGCTCGCGGCGGGGCCGGCTGGCGCGCCCGTGATGGTCAGGCCAATGCTGGGATCCGTAAAGACGAGATAGGCGATATGCCGCGGCTGACCTGCGGGGGCATGCTCATCAGCACGGTAGATGATGACCGCCCGCGCGCCGATGCGGTGTCCCAGGGACCGCGCCTTGTCGGTGTCCCGCGCGTCGAAGACAACCGGCAGCTCGCGGACAACGACCTGCTCCGCCTGCCCCTGGGTGTAGAGCGAATCGGCGAGCCCCTCCTCGACCGTTGCCGCCGACGCCTCGCGGGTCAAGGCGATCCCGAGCGCACCGTCCGGGATGGGCAAGGCGACGCGCCAGAGATACTGCTGGTATGCGTAGGATCCGAGCACGAGCAGCGCGAGGATGGCCAGGAAGGCGACCGTCCGCTGGTTGATCAGCCACCCCGCGAAGGGCTTCTGGTCGGCGCGACGTCGCATCTCCTCGCGGCGGATTGCCTGCCACCGGGCAACGCCGACCGCGACCGCCAGCAGCAGGAACAGGAGCCCCACGGCCAGCAAGACGTACTCATTGATCGTCGAGAGCTCGATGACCAGGCCCTTGAGGCCGGTGTAGAGGGAGAGCGGCGACAGCAGGGATGGACTCACGCCCTCCGATGACGTGCGGTTGCCAACACGGAACGAGGCCAGCGCGAGCAGTGTCGAGATGAGCGCCGCCATCACCCCGGAGGTCGGCGAGGGAACGGT
>DATLHE010000417.1:0-2985 GCA_035540335.1 Thermomicrobiales bacterium
CTGCAAGGCGCTCTACAGGAGACCTGACTGCCCCCTGCGCATCCCGAAATCGCTAGCCTAGTGAGTGGGAGGACATTGCTACCTCCATTCCCTGCTACGCCGCGATGGCGCGCACGTCCTCCGCTACCGAAAAAGGTTTCAGATCAGGGTGCGGATCGCGATGGCCCCAGCGATGCCGATCAGGGCACCGCAGGCGAGCGCGTGCATCGCCCAGGAATCGGCGCGCCAGCGGTGCGCCACGAGCCGCGCCCAGCGGGCGCCATCGCGGCTCATCGTTGCCAGCATGGCGGCACAGGCCAAGCCGATCGCCAGCGAGCCGGCCTGACGCGAGGCTTCCAGGCTCACGAGGGGCATGATCGCGCCGACGCGCCGCACGATCACGATCGTGGTGTCGAGCCCGATGCCGGGTATCCAGGCACACACCGGCACGAGCGCCGGCGCGAGGAGCGCAATGAACGCGAGGACGTAGGCGGCGGGGAAGGTGACGGTGAGCAGCGGCCCGATCAGCAGGTTGGCGAGTGGGCTGACGGGCGACCACTCGCCGAACATCCACACGAGGAACGGAAGCGTCGCGACGGTCGCCGCGAGCACCGCCCGCACCGACTGGCGCAGGAATCGGCCGATCGAGGGAGGACCATCGACCGGCATGACGCTGCAAAGGGCGAAGGAAGCGGACGCCGAGAGCCAAAACCCGGCGCCCTGCGCCATGCGCGGGTCGAGGAGGACCATCCCGCCGAGGGTCAGCGCGAGCAAGGTGAGCGGATCGGCGCGGCGGCCGGTATAGGTGCCGAGGATGGTCAGGGTGGCGACAATCGCCGCGCGGAGAGCCGGCGCCTCGATGCCCACCATGAGCGCGTAGAGCCACACCGTGCCGATCATGGCGACGTGGGAGGCGATGCGGGTGGACCGCCGAGCGGGGCGCATCCAGAGCGCGCCGAATGCGAGCAGGAGGCCGATGTTCTGCCCGCTCACGGCGGTGATGTGGCTGGTGCCGGAGCGATGGAAGGCGTCATCGACCTCCGCGCTGAGGCCGGAGTCGTCGCCGGTCACGATACCGGCGGCCAGCGCGCCGGCATCGCCGGGCAGCGCCTCGCGAAGCCCCTGCGAGATCTCCCGCCGGAACCGCGCCAGCCCTCGCGCCCACGCCGGACCACGCTCGACCGTGCGCAGCGACCAGACATGCGCCGACCCGGAGACACCCTCGGCCGAGAGGAAACGCGCGTACCCGGGTGGCGCCGAACTCGCCGCAGACGCGCTCCAGACGACCCGCACCCGATCGCCCTTGCTGACCGCCATACCCTCGCTGGTGTAGAGCATCACCCGCCCGGCAACGGTGTGGACCGCGCCGTCCGGCATCTCAATCTGCTGGACGTCCAGCACGACGCGCTCGTTGGCACCGCCCGAAACCGGCAGCGAGACGATCACGCCGACCGCCGCCCGACTCCTCTCCAGGTCGTCGAGTGCTCCGGGCGCGGGCGCCAGCGTCGCCCGCGCGGCACCGAGCGCCACAGCGCAGACGACGATCATCACCCGGGACCACAGGATGCGACCGTGCAGCGCCTGGATCGCGAGCGTCATCCCCGGCGCCAACGGGAGCGCCAAGGGGCCCAGCACGACGCCGGCGAGCAGCGAGAGCCCGATAAGGACGCCATCAGCCGCCATTGGTCACCGTGATCAGCGGGCGAAGCTTCTCCAGCAACCTGGGGGAAATGCCGTCGACGAGGATGAGCTCATCGATCGAGGCGAAGACGCCATGCTCCTCCCGGTAGTCGACGATCCGCGCGGCCAGCACCTCACCGATCCCCGGTAGCTCCTCGAGCTCACTGGCGGTGGCATGGTTCAGGTCGAGTGGATTGCCGTCCGTGGCGGGGGCGGACGTGGCGACGTCGGCGTCGGCAGTCGTCAGGCGGGGAACGTCGATGTGCTCGCCATCGCCCACCCGGCCCGCCATGTTGAGGGCCGCGACATCGGCGTCGCCGGTGAAGCCACCGGCGGCATTTGCGACATCCTGCAGACGTGCCCCCGGATCGACGGTGACGATGCCGGGCGTGGCGACGGCGCCAGTTACCGAGACTCGCATCGGCTCGGCAGCGAGCGGGGTAACGGATATCGCGATCGGGGCGGCACGGTCGAACCACGCCATCGCCGCGAGCACGACGATGCACGCCACCAGGGCACTGCCAACGAGCGTTCGCAACGGTGTCATTGTTCCTCGCTTTCACGGGACTGGGCGAAGAAACCACGTATTCACATTGTTGACCCGAACAGCAGCATTGTAGCAGCGGCACAGATGCGCGTCGTCGGCGCGCTTCGAGGAGGCTTATATTCGTCTGGTACGATGGATTCCGGTCGTGTCAACAGAATCGGGAACCTGCCCGCGTTTCATCCATTGACTGATGGCTCTCGGCCCGCTCGGCGACGAACGGATCGAACCACAAAGTGGGAGGACACAACGATGACATCGACGACGCTCGCGCAGCTGACCGGGGCCCTGCGCCGTGGTGAGGTCAACCGCCGCACCTTCATCAAGCAGGCGACGGCGCTCGGTCTCTCGGCCGGGGCGGCTGGGGTACTCGCCCGGCACACGCTGGCCCAGGAGGCAACGCCCGGCGCGAGTCCCGCGGCGGGCGGGACGACATCGATTACGCGCCAGGAATACAACACCGCGCTCCGCGAAGCCTTCACGTTCGAGGAGCCGGCGTCCACCGGCGGTCAGATCATCCACGTCTTGACCACTGACATCCGCACCCTGAATCCGCAACTCGTTACGGATACCTACTCCGGCTACATCACGGGCTTCGTCTACGAGTATCTCGCTGGCGGGAGTCCGATCGACGGCACACCGGTTCCGGGTCTCGCGGATTACTGGGAACTGGCCGACGATGGGGTCACCTACACCTTCCATATCAACGAGAACGCAACGTGGCACGACGGCAACCCGGTGACCGCCGACGACGTCATCTTCTCGTTCGATTCCATCATGTC
>DATLHE010000418.1:0-7661 GCA_035540335.1 Thermomicrobiales bacterium
ACGACGAGATCGCCGTGCGCGTCTACCGGGAGTACGAAAAACTGCTGCGCGCCGCCAACGCCGTCGACTTCGACGATCTTCTTGGCCTGCCGATCCGCCTCTTCGACCAGGATCCAGGCGCGCTCGAGCGCTACCAGCAGCGCTTCCGCTACATCCTCGTCGACGAGTACCAGGACACCAACCGCGTCCAGTACGTGCTCGTGTCGGCGCTGGCCGACGCGCACCGCAACCTCTTCGTCGTCGGCGACCCCGACCAGTCGATCTACGCCTGGCGCCAGGCGGACATCCGCAACATCCTCGACTTCGAGAAGGACTACCCGGACGCGCAGCAGATCCATCTGGAGATCAACTACCGCTCCACGAAGCGGATCGTCGAGGCGGCCGATCGCGTGATCCGCGACAACGAGCAGCGCATCGACCGCAAGATCCGCACGATCAACGAGGACGGCGAGAAGATCCAGGTCCGCGAGCTCTCCGACCAGAACCACGAGGCGCAGTTCATCGTCAGCGAGATTCGGCGCCTCGCCGCGCGTCAGGGCATCCGGCCGGAGGATGTCGCGGTGATGTACCGCACCACCGCCCAGAGCCGCGTGCTGGAGGAGGCGTTCCGCACCAGCGAATTCCGCTACCGGATCGTCGGCGGCGTCCGCTTCTACGAGCGCAAGGAGGTCCGCGACGTTCTCGCGGTGCTCCGCCTGCTCTACAACCCGTCCGACAATGTCAGCCTTACCCGCGTCATCGATAACTTCCCGATCGGCCGCGGCTTCGGCCCCCGCGCCATGGAGGTCGCCAGCGGATGGGCCGCCGAGTACCGGCGCACGCTCGTTGACGCCTTCACGGCGTTGGTGCCGTCCGTCGCGGTTACCAGCACCATCCCCGCTCCCCAGTACACGGGCGCGGGCAAGACTGCCGCTCAACGCCTCGGCACCGCATTCGCCATCCTCCAGGAGCGCGCGAAGACATCGAGCCTCGCGGAGCTGTTCGACTCCGTGGTCGAGGTCACCGAGTTCCGCAAATCGTTCGACGACGGCACGGAGGAGGAGCTCCAGCGTTGGGCCAATGTCCTCGAGCTGCGCAACGACCTCGAGCGCTACGACAACTTCGACCCGGCCGAGGCGCTCACGACGTACCTGGAGCAGGTGGCGCTCATCTCCGACGCCGACACGATGGCCGACGACGCCAGCGGCCAGGTGACGCTGATCACGTTGCACTCCGCGAAGGGTCTCGAGTTCCCGGTCGTGTTTATCGCCGGCGCCGAGGAAGGCCTGCTTCCGATCAACCGTGCGGTCGAGGCCGAGGCCTTCGACCCCCTGCCGATGGAGGAGGAGCGCCGGCTCTTCTATGTGGGAGTCACCCGCGCCGAGCGGGTGCTCTACATCACCTACGCCGGCTCGCGCATGACCTACGGTCAATACCGCGAGGGCGTCGTCTCCCGCTTCGTGCAGAGCATCCCCGCCGACGTCGTGCGGGCCGTGACGCGCGAGACCGCCGTCTCCGGCAAGAGCGGCCGTTCCTACGCCCGCCGGCAGGCTGGATCGCTCAGCTCGCAAGTCTCAACGTCGTGGTCGTCGCCCACGCCCGTCCCGACGCCGAAGGCGGTGCCGGTCCAGTTGCCGGACTACAAGGAAGGCAACACCGTCTTCCACCCGAAGTTTGGCGAGGGTCAGATCTTCGAGCTTTCGCCCCGCAAGGACGGAGACATGGAGATCGCCGTCGAGTTCAAGCGGCACGGGCGCAAGCGCCTCATGGCCTCCCTGGCGAACATGGACATCATTAAGTAGCGCGAGGGATCACCGATGACGAGCACCCCGGCACCCGACTGGTCCGAGGCGATCCGGGAACGACTGGAGCGGCAGGAGGATGCCTGCCTCGCCCCGCTCGCGGCCCGCAGCCGCGGCGCCGAGCGCATGCGCGAGGAGCCTTCGTCGCCCATGCGCACCGAGTTCCAGCGCGATCGCGACCGGATCATCCACACCAAGAGCTTCCGGCGGCTGATGCACAAGACGCAGGTTTTCATCGGCCCGCACGGCGATCACTACCGGACACGCCTGACGCACACGCTGGAGGTCACGCAGATCGCCCGCACTGTCGGACGGGCGCTGGCGCTCAATGAGGACCTCATCGAGGCGATCGGCATGGGGCACGACCTTGGCCACACGCCGTTCGGCCATGCCGGCGAGCGGGCGCTCGGCGAGGTCATCCCCGGCTTCCGCCACAACGAGCAGAGCCTACGTCTTGTCGACCGGCTTGAGAATGACGGACAGGGGCTCAACCTCACGGCTCCCGTCCGCGATGGCATCCTGCGCCACTCGAAGTCGCGCGCGTCGATCCTGCAGAGCCACTCATCGCAGCCGGCCACGCTGGAGGGGCACGTCGTCAAGATCGCCGATGGCGTCGCCTACCTGAACCACGATCTGGATGATGCGATCCGCGCCGGCATCATCAGCGGATCTGACATCCCGCGTGAGGTCATCGCGGGCCTCGGCAGTCGTCACTCGGAGCGCATCAACACGCTCGTTGCCGACATCATTACGCACTCGAACGTCACGGACGCGCCCGGGCTGGTCACGATGTCGGAAGGCGTCCGCGCCGCCGCGGACGTGTTGCGCAATTTCCTCTTCGAGCGGGTCTACGACCCGATCAATGCACGGCCGGAGACCATCGAGGCCCAAAAGATCGTACGTACGCATTACAATTACTTCATGGAGCATCCGGAAGAGATGCCCGAGCAATATGTTGTCTCACGCAACGACGATGCCGTTGAGCGACATGTTGCCGACTTCGTCGCCTCGATGACCGACCGGTTCGCCACCGAGCTCTACCAGCGGCTGCACGCCCCCTCCGTGCTCGCGCCCTAGCCCCGCTCGAAACAGGACATCGCCATGGCCAGAGATGCCGTTGCCGAAATCCGAGATCGCATCGATGTCGTGGACCTCGTCCAGGGCTATGTGCCGTCGCTGAAGAAGGCGGGAACGAACTTCAAGGGCCTCTGCCCGTTCCACCAGGAGAAGACGCCCTCGTTCATCGTCTTCCCCGACTCCCAGAACTTCCACTGCTTCGGCTGCGGCAAGGGCGGCGACCTCTTCACGTTCTACATGCTCGTCGAGAACGTCGAGTTCAAGGAGGCGCTGCACGAGCTCGCCAAACGCGCCGGCGTCACCATCGAGACGACTGCGCCGCGCATCCCCGAGGAGGACGAGAAGCGCCAGCGGCTGATCGAGGTCAACGAGCTCGCCGGCATGTGGTTCCACCACGTGCTGCTCAAGACGCCGCACGGCGCGGCTGGCCGCGAGGTCGTCGCCCAACGCGACATCTCGCCGGAGATGGTCGAGAAGTTTGGCCTCGGCTTCGCGCCCGACTCCTGGGACTCGCTGCTGAACTTCCTCGCCAGCCGCAACATCGCGCCGGAGCTCGCCGCCGAGGCCGGCCTGGCCACCAAACGCGACTCCGGCGGCTTCTACGATCGCTTCCGCAACCGGCTCATGTTCCCGATCCGCGACCGCGACGGGCACCTCGTCGGCTTCGGCGGCCGCGCGCTCGGCGACGCCATGCCGAAGTACCTCAACACCGCCCAGACCCTCGCCTTCGACAAGAGCTCGCTCGTCTACGGCCTCGATGTCGCGAAGGACGCGATCCGCGCCGCCAACGAGGTCGTCATCGTCGAGGGCTACATGGACGCCATCACGGCCCACCAGTACGGTTACACGAACGTTGTGGCGTCGATGGGCACCGCCCTCACCGAGCAGCAGGTCGCGCAGATCAAGCGCGGCAGCAGCCACATCGTCCTCGCGCTCGACTCCGACGCCGCCGGCCAGATGGCAACGCTGCGCGGCCTCGAGACGATGGCCGACGCGCTCGACAGCGAGGTGCGCCCGATCCCGACGCCCAACGGCCTGCTGCGCTTCGAGCGCAAGCTGAAGGCGGACATCTCGATCGTCCAGCTTCCCGAGGGCAAGGATCCGGACGAGATGATCCGCAAGGCGCCCGAGAAGTGGCCGGACGTGGTCCGTGGCGCACGCCCCTTCCTTGACTTCACGATCGACATGCTCACCCGGGGCATCGACATCGACGATCCGAACGCCAAGTCGGAGGCCGTCAAGCGCATCCTGCCGCTCCTGCGGCAGATCCCGGACAGCGTCAAGGAGAACCACTACACGCGCCTGCTGGCGCGGCGGCTCGACATCTCCGAGCAGACGATCCTTGCCGAGAAACGCAAGCTGACCATCGGCGGCAAGACGGCGGCCATCCGCGCCGGCCTCCGACCCAGCGCCGTTGAGTCCGTGCGCCGCAGCGCCACCGAGGACTACCTGCTGGCGCTCCTGCTGCGCCATCACAGCCTGACGAACGACATCGTCGCCCGCATCCCGCTGGAGGACATCCACGACGCGCGCAACCGCGAGCTCCTGAAGCTGCTGCGCGACCCCGCCACGGCCGAGCTGGAGGGCGACGACCTCGTGATCGCCCTCGACGACGAGCTCGCCGACCACGCCGAGCAGCTGCTGGGCATGCTCAAGGGCCGGCCGGAGCAGTTCCCGAGCCACATCCACACCGAGGCACAGAAGACGCTGGAGAAGCTCGGCCGCGAGCGCTTCAGCTTCCTGATGCGGCAGCTTACCCAGGGCATGCAAAGCGCCCAGCAGTCGGGAGACAAGGCCGCCGTCACCTCGCTCATGGAGCAGATCGTCCAGCTCTCTGAGCGCCACAAGCAATATGACCCCGCGCCGAGCCCCTACTTCAAGGACAGTCGTTCAACGACGCAGTACTAACCGGGACACAACGCGCACACGAAAACGGGCGGTACCGCGTTGGTACCGCCCGTCTCGTTGTCTCTTGGTCGGGGCGAGAGGATTTGAACCTCCGACCTCAGCGTCCCGAACGCTGCGCGCTGCCGGACTGCGCCACGCCCCGTGACGACTGCCAGAAGATACCACGTTCCGGCCGCCGCTCGCAAGATCGAACGAAAAACTCGTTGCCCTGCCTCAGGGTCACAGGCCCAATGCCGTCACGAGCCCAAGGTACGCTCGCAGCGTACCCGGCATCTGCCACTCTCCACACCAACGACAGGGGGCGTGTCGTTGCCGATCGGCGATCTTCGCGCCGATCGGCGGGGATTCATGATGTTGTCTCATGCAACAATATCGTGAGGGCGGTGGCAACTGTGCGTACGTACGCTTCTGGGGCTGATGCCGAAGGCCATATTGGCGACGACTGCGCCACGACCCCGCCGGTGTGGTAGCATCCACCAAAGAGGACGAGCGGGTCCTCTCGCCCGTGTAGCTCAGTGGATAGAGCGCCACCGTCCTAAGGTGGGCGTCGGGGGTTCGAGTCCCTCCGCGGGCGCAGTCGCAAGCCACGGAGTCGTGTGTCGGTCCGCTCAATCCAGCCAGGCGAACACTCAGGACCAGTCTTGCGATACCTTTCGCATCTCCAAGATGGTGGGGTGGCAATCGGACACCCCTCGTACCCGGAGAAGGAGGCTATCGTGGAGCTTCAGATTCGGACGAACGGCACGAAGGTCACGGACGGCATGCGGGAGTTCATCGATCGCCGGATGTCCAAGCTCGATCGTCTGGCCGCCCACGTGGTCGATGCGCAACTTGAGCTCCGCACCGAGCAGTCCCGCACCGGTAGTGAGTTCACCACCGCCCAGCTCACCCTCCAGACCGGCCGCCATGTCCTCCGCGCCGAGGAGCGGGCCACCGAGCCGGCCAAGGCGGTCGACGCCGCTATCGACAAGCTGATCAAGCAGGTCCGCAAGTACAACGACAAGCGCACCAACCGCAAGCGCCGCCTCCCTGTCGGCGAGCTCGTGAACGCGGCGGCACCGCTTGGCGAAGCCACCACCGAGCTCCAGCTGCCCGAGGACCTCACCTTCAGCCAGGCCGCAGCGCAGCCCCTCGACAGCGACGCAACCCACGTCGTGCGCACCAAGCGCTTCCCGATGAAGCCCATGAATGTCGAAGAGGCGATCGACCAGATGGAGCTGGTCGGCCACGATTTCTTCTTCTTCCAGAACGCCGAGGACGATACCTTGAGCGTCCTCTACCGGCGTCGCGACGGCAGCTACGGCATCCTCGTCCCGGAATAGCGCTCGCGGAGCACGTCTCCTGACAGGTGAACGCCCCGGGATGGATCTCCATCCCGGGGCGTTTCGATGACCTCCGCGTGGGGTGTCATTCGCCCTTCTTCTTGAGCTCCTTGTAATACTTCTTCGTCTTCGGCAGCGGACGGCTCTCCTCTTGCTCCCGCAGCGCCCGGAACTCATCGGCATGGGACTCGAGATCGGCCTCGAGCCTCACGAGGTCGTTGTAGACCGCCGGCTTTGAGTTCGCCACGGGGTTGCGCATCAGCATCCGCACCAGCTGCAGCAGGGAGTTTGCCGAGGCGTTGCTCGCGGCCGGCAGCGACGCCCGCTGCAGGATCGCGTCAACCATCTTCACCGTCTCCGGCTGCGCCTGATTCTCAACCAGCCTGCGCCGGATCTCGCCAAGTCCCTCTTTGACGTTCATGGGGGTGCACCTCCGTCGTCAGGCCATTCGCGTTCTTCGGTAGTATATGCGTCAGATGTTTCGCAGGCGGCCGGCCGGCCGCACCGAGAGCGCCGGGGCCACAAGGCTCCGGGAAGTCAGCGAGGAACCATGTCGACACCGTCCATCATCAAGGCGCTCACGATCGCCGGCTCCGACTCCGGCGCCGGAGCCGGCATCCAGGCCGATCTGAAGACCTTCGCCGCGCTCGGCGTCTACGGCACCTCGGTCCTCAGCGCGGTCACCGCCCAGAACACGATCGAGGTCGCCGCCATCGCGGAGGTCCCCGCCGAGGTCGTCATCGCCCAGATCGACACGGTCCTCGAGGACATCGGCGCCGATGCGATCAAGACCGGCATGCTGAGCAGCACGGCGATCATCCAGAACACGGCCGACCGAATAGAAGCGTGGGGCATCCCCCATCTCGTCGTCGATCCCGTGATGGTCTCGAAGTCCGGCGCGCCCCTCCTGCAGCCCGAGGCCGTCGCCGCCGTGAAGAAGGACCTGCTGCACTGGGCGACGATCGTCACGCCGAACATCGCCGAGGCCGAAGTGCTCTCTGGACGGCCAGTGAAAACGCTTGACGACGCCCGGGAGGCAGCGAAAGCGATCCACGCGCTCGGCCCGAAGGCCGTCATCGTCAAGGGCGGCCACCTCGAGGGACCGGTCGTCGACCTCGTCTACGATGGCGAGACCTTCCTGCCGATCGAGGGCGAGCGCATCGACACGCGCAACACGCACGGCACGGGCTGCACCTTCTCGGCGGCGATCACGGCCTTCCTCGCGCACGGCATCGAGACGATGGAGGCCATCCGCCTCGCCAAGCGCTACATCGAGAACGCGCTGCGCCATTCGTATGCGATCGGGGAAGGCCACTCGCCGGTCAACCACTTCGCGCCGCTACCGGAGGAGATCACCGCTGCCCTGAAGGGCTCCCGCGTCGGATGATGAGGCCCGATCTGCTCCGCCTCTACCTCGTCGCGGATCCGGACCATGCGCCCGGCGACCTCGTACCCACCATCGCCGCCGCGCTGGCCGGCGGCGTCACGCTTGTGCAGTTGCGCGCCAAGCGTCTCACGGACCGCGAGCAGCTCGCGCTGGCCGTCCGCCTCCGGGAGATCTGCGCCGGGCAGG
>DATLHE010000419.1:0-3760 GCA_035540335.1 Thermomicrobiales bacterium
CGTTACGTGGCCACCTGGCAGCCTTCCATAACGTCGCGCCTCTTGCCCCTGGCGTTATGGAAGGCTGCCAGGATTCGGGGACAACCTGGCCACCTGGAAACCCGCGTCAGATCCGGGCAATCGCCTTAGGCTGCCACCGGCCAAGGAAAACAACGTGGCAGCCTTCCATAACGCGCAGTACGTATGACGGAGAACCCGGCCCTACGCTTCTTCCTCGCCGAACCGCAACCCATATGGCCGGCTGGCGTAGTCATAGAGGTAGTTCGCGAACACCTTCTGCTCCGGCTCCAGGAAGCCCCGCCACGCCTCCTTGACCTCCGAGAACTGGATCATGAACGTCACGTCGCCGTTCTTGTAGAAGAAGTACAGGCTCCAGCGCTCGTCCCGGTCCAGCAGTGTGAAGTCGCTCCTCATCCGGTCGGCGTGCTGCTGCAGATGCGCGTACGCGTGCTCCAGATTGTCGACGACGAAGCCGATGTGATGCCACTGCGAAGGCGCCCCGGGGGAGAGTGGCTCCGTGCTGTCCGCGTCGAACAGGAAGAGCGCGGTCGGTCCCGTCGCCATGACGGTGAGGTGGGGGTCGTCGCGCATCACCGTCATCCCGACGACGTCGCGGAAGAATTCTCGCGCGTGATTGCGATCGGCGACGGCGATGGCGAGATGGTCGAAGCCGATCGTCCGCCATGGTCCCTCGGAGCCGGGGATGGGATTCGCCTCGATCATCAGCTCCGCCGACCCAAACGTGTCGACGATGTCGCCCACGAAGTTGTCGGCGAAGACCTCCGAGCCGCCGGGTGCGGCGAACGTCAACCGGTGACCGACCGTGAGCGATGGCGGCAGCGCGTGATGGAACGCTTCGTGGATGATCGCGCCACGGCGCGACCTGGTCGTATAGGTGTGCTCGCCGTGAAGAAAACGGACGTCAACCGGCTCGTCGGGGCGTACAATTGCCATTGGTTCGGGCATCTCCTGCGAACGGCCCGCGTGGGCCGGGGGTGAACGACGCTGCGATCAATGATGCCGCGACCGATGGAACCACGGCCATTGCGCGAGCGTTGACACATACAGCACCGGAATGCTCGCGGCCATGGCCGCACACCGTCACTATCACATCGCCCAAAGGGTCATGGAGGCACAATGAAGGACAGGTTCAAGCGTCGGCGCGGTAGCGGTACCGCCGCCGGCGGAGGCATGATGCGGGCCACGCGGACCCTTGTGATGAGCGTCATGCTCATTATCGCGGTCGGCGTCGGCGTCGGGCTCGATCGGTTCCTGATCGAGACAGGAGTGGTTGGCGCATCGACCCAGCTCACCAACAGTGCCAACTTCACCATTCTCGAACAGACGTACGACGCGATCCGGAACAACTACGTTCTCGAAGAGGACATCTCCGATGAAGAGCTCATCTACGGCGCCGCGGCCGGCATGGTCGACGCGCTGGGCGATGAGGGACACTCCACCTTCCTCGATCCCGAGGACGCCAAGGCGTTTGAGGAGTCGTCGCGCGGTGAGCTGATCGGCATCGGCATCCAGATCGACACTACCGGTGAGCTGCCGGTCGTAATCGCGCCGATCCAGAACTCGCCCGCCTTCGAGGCTGGCATTCGCCCCGGCGATACGATCCTTGAGGTCGACGGCACCTCGTTGGAGGGCATGGATCCCTCCGATGCCGCCGACAAGATCCGAGGCGAGGCCGGCACCGACGTCACGCTCGTCCTGCAGCACGAGGGCGAGAACGACACCTACGAGGTCACCATCACGCGCCAGAAGATCAGCGTCAATCCGGTCGCCTGGGCGATGCTGCCGAATGGCGTGATGTGGCTGCAGGTCTCCGAGTTCTCCAGCGGCGCCACCGAGGGCGTGCAGAAGGCCGTCCGCGAGGCGCAGGCGCTGGGCGCGACGAGCATCATCCTCGACCTCCGCAACAATCCGGGCGGTCTCGTCTTCGAGGCGATCGGCATCGCCTCGCAGTTCCTGCCGAACGGCACGCCGGTGTTCCAGGAAGAGAACGCAGCGGGACGCGTCAAGGTCCAGAAGACGATCGGCTCAAACGGCGTCTGGCAGGATGGCCCGCTCGTTGTGCTTATCAACAAGCATTCCGCGTCGTCCTCGGAGATCGTCTCCTCGGCGATCCGCGACGCCGGCCGCGCGCAGCTGATCGGCGAGAAGACCTTCGGTACGGGCACGGTGCTCCTGCCGTTCGAGCTGAGCGATGGCTCGATGGCGGTGCTGGGCACGGAGCTCTGGCTGACGGCCTCCGGCGAGCAGATTTACAAGCACGGCGTCGAGCCGGACCTCGAGGTCACGCTCGACGAGGGCACCTCCGTGGCGCTGCCGATCGAGTACGTGCCGGACAGCGACAATCGTGAGCTGACGCAGGCCCAATGGAAGCAGCTGAACGGTGAGGACAAGCAGCTGTCCACCGCCTTCGACAAGGTCGAGAACCTCGCCGCAAACGAATAGCGGCATGCATGACCAGACCGGACGGCTCATCTGGCCCGTCCGGTCTGGTCATTTCCGGGGAATCGGGAAATCTATCCACACTCAGTTGGCATGGTCGGTGCGATAATCGGCGACAGTGAACTACACTGTCGGCACCCCGAAAGCGGGCGGGCACGCCGCCTGACAATCTGATTGGGGTATCCCTGTCCCCGCGGACTGGCGGTGACGGGCAGGGGCATGAGGTGCGACTCATGCCATCGGAGTGTGTTTGTGAGGGGTGACGCGAAGACATGATCTCCGTTGAGTCGTGGCCGCAACCGGCGATCAGGGCGTGGACGCTCGTTCAGCGTTTCCAGAAATTCCTGGTGGTAGGCGCCATCGGGTTTGCGGTCAACCAGCTGTCGCTGTTTCTGCTCCACGACTCTGTAGGATTGGCCGTCCGGGCGGCATCGCCCTTCGCCATCTTCCTCTCGATGATCGTGACTTTCTACCTCAACGAGATATGGACTTGGCACGATCGCGGCAGCGGGCGCATTCTCTCCCGCGCGCAGACCTACATTCCCATCAACCTCGGTGGGCTTGCGATCAACTGGGCGGTCCTGACGTTTCTGCACGATCAGTACGATGTGCATTACCTGCTCGCCAACCTCGTCGGTGCCGCGATTGCGGCCGTCTGGAACTTCGTGCTCAACAACGCAATCACCTGGCGCTCCTGATCCCGCGTGCAGTATCGGGATGATGCAGGTGGTATAAAGTAGGCGCGTGAGAGCGTCCGGGCGCAAGCGTGGGCGTGTTTACGGTGTGACCTGCGCTGGACCGCCGGCCACATGGCGCCGGTGAACGACCACCGCGGGACAAGGAAGGAATCGTCAACCAATGCAGAATGGCCACAATCCCAATGGGTCCGCAACGAGCGACCGGGGAACCACTGTGGTGATGGGCGCGGGACCGGCCGGACTGTGTTCCGCCTATGTCCTGAGCAAGGCAGGCGCGCCCGTTACCGTCGTGGAGTCAGCGCCTTTCGTCGGCGGCTTGGCCCGCACGATCCGCCGCGATACCGAGCACGGCGAGTTCAAGTTCGATATCGGTGGCCACCGGTGGTTCACCAAGAACGACGAGCTCAACGCCCTGTTCAAGGAGGTCGTGGCCGAGGAGCTGCTGTGGGTCAATCGCATTAGCCGCATCTACTTCGACGGCAAGTTCGTCGATTACCCGCTCAAGATCGGCAGCGCGCTGAAATCGGTAGGCCCCGTCACCGCGGCCAAGGCCGTCACCGATTATGGCCGCTCGCGGCTTGAGCAGCGCTTGAGCCCGAAAG
>DATLHE010000420.1:0-3543 GCA_035540335.1 Thermomicrobiales bacterium
GTGAACAGCAGCGAGTTGACGCCGAACTTCATCGCGCGACCTCCGTCGGTGGGAGTGCTCAGGGTTTCAGAAGCACGAGACCGGTCTTCTCGTCGTGACGCCGGTGCAGGTGCTCGGGCGATTCGGTGATGATGATCTCGAGCGTGGGCCGAACCGTTCCCTCGACCAGATGACCGCCGCGCGTCGTGGCATCCGAGCGGCCCAGGACGACGTGGACATGCAAGTGCGGTTTGCCCTCGTCACCCTCGGCGATGTTGCCCTGGAACGAGAGCACCTCGACCTGCTCGTCGACGACGTTCTGGATGAAGTTGGCGCGCTCCCAGTCAAAGTAGCCCAACGTGACGTGCTGGAATCCGCCGATGCCGACGATGCTGCTGCCAATCAGATTGAGCTCGGTCGCGAGCGCGGTGAGCGTCTCCATCACCAACTCGCCGATCTCCAGGGCGACGACGTAGGTCCGCCGGCCTTCTCGTTCGTCGATCAAGCGGTAGTTCACGATGCCTCCTCCCTGGCGCGGGCCGTGGTCACCTGGAGACGCCACCGGCGCGAGTCTCCGGGAGCGATGACGGCGATGCCGGGCTTTTCCTGCAACGGGCCGGTGAAATCGACCGGGCTTGGCAGGCCGTGCCACGGCTCGATGGCGACGAATCCGGCGCCCGGCCGCGACCAGATCGCCAGGTAGGGACTGTCCGGGAAGGCGATGCGAAGCCGGAGCGCTCCATCTTGATCCAACGGCCCGTAGGTCAGCGCGCGGCTGGTGAGCTGATCGAAGACGATCGCGTTCTCACGGAACAGATCATCGCGCAGGCGAAGCACCCTGCCCGCGACCGGCGTCGGCACGGCCCCCGGACGGAGGAAGATCGGGTCGTCGACGCCGCGCCGGATCGGCGCGTGCTCCTCCCGCTCGAACACGATGGCATGGCCTTCCCGGGTTGCGCCGGGCACCAGGGGCCAAACGAACCCGGGGTGAAAGCCCACATCCGCCGGCATGGACGCGTCTCCAGCGTTGGTGACCGCGATCGTCACCTGCAGCGTATCGTTCGACAGCGCGAAGGTGGCCCGCACCACGAACTCGAACGGGTAGTGCGTCCGTGTCCCGGCATCCGCGCGCAGCTCGAACGTGCAGGTGGCGGGTGACTGCTCCACCACCCTGAACTCTCGCTGCCGGGCGAAGCCGTGCGCGGGCATCGGGTACGACGCCCCGGCGTGTCGAATCTGCCCATCGCGCATGGGGCCGATCACCGGGAAGAGCAGCGGTGCCCGGTCCGGCCAGAATGCGGGATCGCCCTGCCAGAGCAGCTCGCCCCCCTCGCGCAGGCGCAGGGACATCAGTTGCGCCCCGAAGGGATCTATAGTGGCCGACAAGCCGTCATCCGTGACGTGAATCAACTCGCTGCCGGAGTCCGTCATCGTGGCTGCAATCCCATCATGCCGGCCAGATCACAGGCCAGCGATGTCGCGAAGGTACGCCCGCGCCTTCTTGGCGTAGAGCAGCGGATTTGCCTTCGCGGGATCCTGCTCGGCCTCGACCATCAGCCATCCCTCGTACCCGGCATCCGCCAACGTCTGGAGGATGGGCTTGAAGTCGATCGCGCCATCCCCGGGGACCGTGAAGAACCCCGCCTGCATCGATTCGAGGAAACTGCGGCCCAGCTGCTTCGACTCCTCCAGAATGTCAACGCGGATATCCTTGAGATGGACATGCTTGATGCGGTCGGCGTAGGCCCGGGTCATGTCCAGCGGATCACCGCCCGTCGCGAAGAGATGGCCGGTGTCGAGCAGCAGGTGGACCAGCTCGGGGTCCGTGGACGCCATCAGCCGATCGACCTCCTCGCGGTACATGACGCCGGTGCCGAGATGGTGGTGATAGCACAGGCGCATGCCCTCATCGACCGCGATCCGACCCAGCTTGTGGAGCCCGTTGACCAGCGCGTCCCACTGGGTATCGCTGAACACGGGCTTGTTCGGAAAGAGCGACACCGGCTGCTGATGGACCGCGTTCCCCAGCTCCGCCACGACGAGATCCGTGCCGCCCATGGCCTTGATGAAGGCGAGCTGCTCCCGGAAATTGCGCTCGGTCTGCTCCTCCATCTCGTTGACGGTGAAGTAGGTGCTCGCCCACGGCTCGGAAACGCGCAAGCCGCGCAGCTCCAGCGCCGGCCGCAAGAGCTCCGGATCGTGCGGAAAGTTGTGCCCGACGCTGCATCCCTCGTAGCCAGCGAGCGCCATCTCGCTGACCACTTGCTCGAACGGGATGCGGTCGCCGAGCAGGGGCAGGTCGTCGTTGGTCCAACCCGTCGGTGTGATCCCGAGAAAGACCCTGTCCCTGGTGAACATCACGCGGCCTCCTGGCGCACAATCGCGCCGGTGTGTCGTCCCCACGATGGTTCGGTGCCGCTCCGGCGCGTGCCGTGGTCGTGGCGCGCCACGACCACGGCCGTGCCCCAAAGGCGGCTGTCTACGTCGACGATGAGATGATGTGCTCCGCCGACTTGATCGCCATCGCGACGCTCGTCAGGGTCGGGTTGCTCGCCGAACCACGCGGGATCAGGCCGTTGCCACCAAGAAAGAGGTTGTCGATACCCCACACCTGCGAGTTGGCGTCGACCACACTGTCATCCGGCCTGTTGCCCATGCGGACCGTGCCGGTGACATGGATCGGGAGGCCGGGCGCAACGAACGTCGGCTCCGAGCCGGGCAGGAATCCGCCCAGCGCGCTGGCCGCGCGAAGCATGTCCGCCATCATCAGGTGCTGCTCGCGGCGGTCCTCCTCGTCCAGGACCCACTCGAACGTCGGCTGCGGCATGCCGAAGCTGTCGATGTGATCGTCGGAGAAGACGAGCTTGCTCTCGTGGCGTGGCTGCACGATGCCAAACCAGCGAAGGTCCACGACCAGCCGGGAGTCGACGTTCGGCTGAACGTCGCCGTAGTGGAAGGCGTCGCGATGGACCTGGCAGTGCCACGGCCGGTCATCCGAGACCGGGATCCAGACCTGCGGCTCAGCCTCCGTCGCGGCGAACGGGACCGGGTCAAGCGGGCTCTCCTCGCGATGTCTGGCGACTTTCTCGGCGAAGCGGGGATCGTTGACAATTCCGTCGACGATGCTCTGCTTGAGAACGATCTGGCAAAACGCCATTGGCTGCTCGGTGAGGTAGTGCCCCAGCGGATCGGGGCGGATGCCGGAGTTGTAGAGGACCTGCGGCGTCAGGTACGCGTTGCAGGCGACGATGTAGGTCGTGGCGCGCACGTTGTACGTAGACCACTCCTTCAGATTCTGGATCTCCGCGTGGGAGATGCTGGACCCATCGCTGGTTGGCACGAGCCTGTAACAGCGGTGCTGGTCCTTGAGGATGAACGGCTCCGCGTCCTGCAGCCCGTCCGCGAGCGGCCCGAAGACGGTGTCTGTCCCGGTCCAGTGCACGAACTCCGGATTGTCCTTCCGGCGCTCGACCGCGAGGGGCAGGTTCTGGACGCCATAGGCCTCCGGCAGTTCGTGGAACTCCGCCTGGAGCGATTCCTTCACCATCGTATGGCGGATGGAGT
>DATLHE010000421.1:0-4587 GCA_035540335.1 Thermomicrobiales bacterium
GTCGTTCCCTCGCCCACAACGCTGGCGGCGGTGATGTCGCCGCCGTGCTGGGTGACGATCTGCCTCGCGATGGCGAGGCCGAGGCCGCTGCCGCCGGTCGTGCGCGAGATGTCCGCGCGGTAGAAGCGGTCGAAGAGGTGCGGCAGGTGCTCCGGCGCGATGCCGGGACCGTGGTCCGTCACCCGGATCACGGCGCGGTCGCCCTCCGCGCGCAGCGACACGTCGAAAGGGGCGCCCGGGGCGTACTTCGCGGCGTTGTCGAGCAGGATCTCCACGACCTGGATCGTCATCTCGCGGTCGACCAGAGCCCGCACCGGCGCCTCCGGTACATCGACCGCGATCTCCGGCGCATGGTTGGCGAACGCCCGCGCCGCCATCACCGCCGAGGCCACGATCTCGCCCAGGTCGTGCTCACCGAGGCTCAGCGCGGGATCCTCGTCGCCGCGGGCGAGGCGGAGCAGCGATTCCACGAGGCGGTGCATCCGCTCGGCCTCCTGCTCCAGCGCGTCGACGCCCTCGCGGGCCGTCGCCGGGTTGTCGAGGCCCCATTGGCGGAGCATCCGCGTGTAGCCGAGGATCGATGTCAGCGGCGTGCGGAGCTCGTGGCTGGCGTCGGCGACGAACCGGTGCTGCTCGGCGAGCGAGCGCTCCCGCTCGTCGAAGGCGACCTCCAGGCGGGCGAGCAGATCGTTGATCGTCGCCGAGAGGCGGCCCAGCTCGTCGCGCGTGGATTCGACCGGCAGCCGCCGCGAGAGGTCGCTGGCGGTGATCGCCCGCGCGGCGTCGGTGATCGCGGCGACGGGCGCCAGTGACGAGCGGGCGAGCAGGTAGGAGACGGTGACAATGACGATCAGGGCGATGATCGCCGCGCCGGCGATGATGACCGGGACGAGGAAGATGTCGTCGTTGCCGACGGCGGCGTAGGACATCGAGGAGACGATGACGCTGGCGGGCGGATCGGTGAGCGTGACGGGGATCGCGTAGGCGAAGCGGATGCCGCTGGAGGCGGCCACCTGTGCGTGGTGGTCCTGCGCCGGTTGGCGGGTCACCATCACGTTGCGCCAGACGTCGTCGGGGTAGACCTCGCCGATCTCCCCGGCGTAGCCGTACTGGTCGAGGATGCGGCCGCCGCTGTCGAGCGCGGCGAGGGTGACGCCGTCGCAGTCGAGCGAGGCGAGGTAGGCGGGGTCGAGCGTGCCGGTGTTGCGGAGGGCGGACTCGCCGATCCAGGCGCAGTCCGAGGTGGTGTCGCGGAGCCTGTCGTCCTGCAGGTAGCCGATGGTCGCGAACAGGGCGAGGATGAGCGCCACCATGATCGCGGCCATGGTCAGCGCGTGGAAGAGCGTCAGTCGCCATCGGATCGGGAGCCAGCGCATCGTCAGGATTCCCGCAGCGTGTACCCGACGCCGCGCACCGTCTGGATAAGGCGAGGTTGGCCGGGCCGGTCGAGCTTCCTCCGAAGATAGCCGATGTAGACGTCGAGGACATTGGGATCGACGTCCGGGTTCTCGCTCCAGATGCGCTCGATGATGCGGGTGCGGGAGAGGACCTGGCGGGCGTTTTGGGCGAGGAAGACGAGCAGGTCGTACTCCCGCGCGGTGAGCTCGACCGCCGCGCCGTCGCGATGGACCTCGCGCGTGGCGAGGTTGAGCTCCAGGTCGGCGACGCGCAGGACCGGGTCCGGCTGGACGCGGCGAAGGACGGCGCGGATGCGGGCGACGAGTTCGTCGACGTTGTAGGGCTTGGTGAGGTAGTCATCGGCGCCGGCCTCGAGGTTGCGGATCTTGTCGCGGTCGCCGTCCCGCGCGGTGAGCATGATTACCGGGGTGCGGACGCCCTGCTGCCGGAGCCTGGCGAGCATGCGCTCGCCGTCCATGACCGGCAGCAGGATGTCGAGGAGGATGACGTCGTGGCGATGCCGTTCGGCGTGCGTCAGGCCCGCGAGGCCGTCGGCGGCAACCTGGATCTCCATGCCGCGGTGGCGGAGCTCCAGCTCCAGCAGGCGGGAGATCGACGGGTCGTCCTCGACGATGAGGACGCGGAATCCGGACGTCATCAGGCGGCGTGCTTCCCTTCCTCGAAGGCGACGGGCACCGGGACCGGCTCCGGCCTCGGGGTGGCCGCGGTGTCGGCCGCCGGGCCGCTGATCCGCCAGGCGATGGCGAGGCCGGTGAGGGCGACGAGCGAGCCGACGATGCCGTCCAGGATGTAGTGGTTCGCGGTCAGGATCGTCGCCAGGTACATCGCGAGCGGCATGACGATCGCGAAGGCACGCCAGAACCGGTGGCGCGTGCTGGTGAAGATCGCGATGCCCATCAGCAGGTTCCAGCCGACGTGGAGGCTCGGCATCGCCGCGTACTGGTTGGTGAAGGAGGGCGGCTGGAGCACGCGGTAGGCGTTGGTGTGGAGCGTGACGGTGTCGACGAAGCCGAGGTCGGGCAGGAAGCGCGGCGGGGCCATCGGGAAGGTGACGAACACCACCAGGCCGATCGCGCCGGAGATGAGCAGGGCCGAGCGGTAGACCGGGAAGAGGTCACGCCGCTTCCAGAGCAGCCAGACGAGCGTCGAGACCAGCACCGGCCAGTGGCCGTAGATGTAGATCGAGTTGACGACGCGGACCAGCCAGTCCTGCTCGAGCGTCCATTTCTGGATCGCGGGCTCATGGAAGATGCCGAGCCAGCGCTCGAAATCGACCAGCCAGCGGGCGTGCTCCTCGGCGAGCGAGGCCTTGCTGTGCATGAGCCCGCGGACGAAGAAGTAGAGAAAGATCGCCAGCGAGACAATGCTGACCTCGCGGATCGCGTTGAGGTGCATGGTCGTCGCGCGCGGCACCTTGGCCGGCCGGGACACGATCGTCCGGGTTGGCTTCGGATGGCTGAGATGTGGAATCGAAACGCTCATCCTGCTGTGTTCCTTGTGACGAGTGCGGGCCGCCCACTCGGGTCCCCGTGGGCGATCACGCCCATCCGGCAGTACCCTCATGATCCGCCCCGGAACCAGCAGGGGCGATCATGCCAGCGATCAAATCAGCGGTAGGGTTATCCCTACGTTCCCAGGTTGGCGGCGTCGGTTTTTTCGATTGGGTCCCGGCGTTCCCTGACAAAACCATCATTGCGTGTGTTCGTTACGCCCATGATTCGGGTTTGTTACAGGACTGTTACAGGGACGATGGATCGGTGACGTTTGTTCCGTGTGTGGCGTACCGGCTCTCCGGGCGCCGGCATATGGCCCTGCGGGCCATCGGGCGAAGGGCCCGCCTGGCCGAACCCGGAGGGTGAGAAGCGGAGCGAGCCCTTCGCTTCTCGCGCTGCGCGCTCGGCCATGGCGAGCCCTTGCCTACAGCTCGGCCGGCACAAGGTCCGCCCCTACGATGTGGCGACGCCCCGCTTGTCCGTGGCGCGGCCGGGGCGGGCGTCGCCGGTGTTCGCCGCCGGGGCCGGCGCGAGCCAGTCGAGCCACGACGGCAGCCACCAGTTCCAGTGGCCCATCAAGGAGACGAGCGCGGGCACCAAAAGCGCACGCACGACCGTCGCGTCGAGCAGGATGCCGGTCGCCAGCACCGTCGCCATGATCTTGATCTCCGTCTCCGGTCCCGCCGCCATCGCGGCGAAGGCGAGGAAGAGGATCAGCGCCGCGCAGGTCACCAGCCGCCCGGTGAAGCCGAGGCCGCGGACGATCGCGGTGTCGTTGTCGCCGGTCGCGTCCCACTCCTCGCGCATGCGGGCCAGGATGAAGACCTCGTAGTCCATCGAGAGGCCGAAGAGGAAGGCGAAGGCCATGATCGGCACCCAGTCGGTGATCGACCCGGACGCGGGGATGCCCCAGATCAGCTCCGAGCCCCAGCCCCACTGCCAGATCAGCACCAGCACGCCGAACGACGCGCCGACCGAGATGATGTTGAGCAGGACCGCCTTCAGCGGCAGGATCACCGAGCGGAACGCCCGCAGCAGCAGGACGAAGGTGACGAGCGAGATGACGCCGATCATCAGCGGCAGCTGGCCGTAGGTGTCCTCGACGAAGTCGCCGCCGGTGGCCGCGAACCCGCCGACCGCGACCGGCTGCGGCAGGTCGTGCGTGACGGCGCGGATGTCGTCCATCGTCGCGCGGATGGCGCTGCCGGAGCCGTCCGACTGCGGGAGGGCGACGAGCAGCGCGCCATCCGCGCCGCGCCAGGCGGGGTCGTCCGGCGCGACCGCGCCGCGGACGCCCGTGACGCCGGCGATGGCGTCCACGACCGGCGCGGAGGCGCCCGCGACGACGATCTCGAACGGGCTCATCACCCCGGCGTCGATGCCCGACGCCTCCAGGGCCGCGAGCCCCGCCCTGGCGCCGGCCGGGCCGTTGAGGGCATCCGGGCGCGGCTCGCCGATCTCCAGCTGCGTCGCCGGGATCAGCAGCGCGCCAAGGATGACGAGCGCGACGATCGCCGCCGCCCAGCGGTGCTTGACGACGCCGGTCGCCCAGCGCTGCCAGCCGTGGCCGTGGTGGGCGGCGCGGCGGCCGCGCGGCCAGTCGAGCTTCGGGCCGACCGTGGCGAGGATGATCGGCAGCAGCGTCAGCGTCGCGATCACGCTCACGACCGGGATG
>DATLHE010000422.1:0-14940 GCA_035540335.1 Thermomicrobiales bacterium
GACCCTCGATCGCGCCACGCTGGCGCGCGATGCCGTCCGGACCATCGACGAGCTGGAGGCGATCGTCGGCGCGCCCACCGGCGTCGCCCGGGACAAGGTCTCCCCGCACCTCACCCCGCTGATGCGGGCCTACGTCGCACAGTCACCCTTCTACCTGCTGGCGACCGCGAGCGCGGACGGCGCGTGTGACGTCTCCCCGCGCGGCGACCCCGCCGGCGCGATCCGGATCGTCGACGAGACGACGCTCATCCTCCCCGACCGCGCCGGGAACAAGCGGGTCGACTCGCTCCGCAACATCGTCCACAACCCGCGCGTCGGCCTTCTGGTGCTGGTGCCGGGGATGGACGAGACGCTGCGGATCAACGGCCGCGCGACGATCACCCGCAACGCGGACGTGCTGGCCGCGATGCCGATGCAGGGCAAGACGCCGAAGCTGGCGATCGTGGTCGACATCGACGAGGCGTTCATGCACTGCGCGCGGGCCTTCCGCCGCTCGGCGCTCTGGCGCCCGGAGTCGTGGCCGGAGCTGGGCGACGTGCCGTCGATGGCGGCGATCCTCCACGACCAGCTGCACCTGGGCGGCACCGTCGCGGACCTCGCTCGCGAGCGCGAGGAGCGCTACCGCACGACGCTGTATTGAGGGACAGTCGTACGGGCGGACTCTATGTCCGCCCTTGGTAGTCCTTCGGCACGGAGCGCCCCTTGCCGTAGCGGCGCACCCCGAAGGATGTGCGCCTTCAGGCCAGCGAGGACATACCCAGGATTCGGGGATACGGGATGACGGCCGCCCGAATCCTGCGATGCCGTGCCGTCGCGTTTGGGGCGGGCCTTGTGCCCGCCCGTACGGGCCGCCCTGATGGCGGCCCTCGTCATAAGGAGTTCTCGTTGGCCAACGTGATCGACTTCCGTCCGGGAAACTATCGCTACATCGAGGGCGTCTTCCAGTATTCGGCGGGGGTGGCCGCCGAGCCCGGCTACGCCATCGAGCGCGCCCGCTTTGCGCGCCCCCTCCCGCTGGCGGAGGGGTTCGCCGCCGTCGAGGCGCACCTGGCGACCATCGGACGGCCAATGACGGCGTTCTGCGCCTGCGAGATGCGCTCCCCCGCTCCCTTCACCGAGGAAGGGTTCGTCGCCTTCAACCGTGAGTACGTGACCACGCTCGAACGCTGGCGGATCATCGTGGAGGGCAGGAACCCGGTGGCGCGGACGAACGTCTGCCCGGAATACGACAAGCCCGCGACGCCCGCGCTCTACGCGTTTTCCTACACCGTTCCCGCGGATACCGACCGCGGCAGCTTCATCATCGCCGGGGGTGGCGAGGCACGTGAGGGCGCGGCGACATACCGGGAGAGCATCGTCCGCCTCGGCGACACCTCCACCGGGGGCTTGCGCGAGAAGATGCGCACGGTCATGGCCACGATGGAGGCGCGGCTGGCCGCGCTCGGGTACGCCTGGCCGGACGCCACCTCTACCCAGGCGTACACCGTCCATGACATCGGGTCGCTGGTCGGCGACGAGATCGCGAGCAAGGGCGCCGCGGCGGCCGGGCTGGAGTGGCACTTCAGCCGCCCGCCGGTGGTCGACATCGAGTACGAGATGGACGTCCGCGGCACAGCCCGCGAGATCGTGCTCTAACCTTCCCCGGCCGCCAAGCCGCGAGCGCCTATCGTCGCAGCCGCGCACCCTGCAGGATGCGCGGCTGTGCTCCCACCCGCACCATATGGCCCTGCGGGCCACCGGCCGAGGTGGCACAGCCACCGAGAAGCGAAAGGCTCGCTCCGCTTCTCACCCTTCGGGTTCGGCCATGCGGGCCCTTGGGCCGACACTCCTACGGAGGTACGGCCCCTACGACGTTGGCGCGAGCATCCAGCATCGGGTCACGGGCGCCTCAACCAGCACCTACGACGCGCCCGGCTCCGTCAACGGCAGCGTCACCCGGAACACCGTGCGCCCCCGCTCGGAGTCGACCGTGATCGTCCCGCCGTGCTCCTCATTCACGATCCGCCACACCGTGTCGAGGCCCAGCCCGGTGCCCTGCCCCTGTGGCTTGGTCGTGAAGAAGGGCTCGAAGATGCGCGCCTGGTCCTCCGGCGGGATCCCGCACCCGTCGTCCTCGATCTCGACGACCGCCGCGTCGCCCTCGCGCCGCGTCCGGATCGTGACCGTGCCCGTCCCACCCGTCGCGTCGATCGCGTTGTCGAGGATGTTCGTCCACACCTGGTTCAGCGAGCTGCCCAGCACCCGGATCGCCGGCAGCTCCCGGTCGTAGTCGCGCGCGATGGTCACGTCGCGCAGGCGGTGGCCGAGGATCAGGATCGTGCTCTCCAGCCCCTCATGGATGTCGACGTGCTGCTCGGTCGCGCGGTCCATATAGGAATAGCCCTTGACCGCGCTCACCAGCTCCGAGATGCGGTGGCTGCTGCGGACGATGATCTCGGCGATCTCGCGCACCGCCTGCCCCTCCGCCTGCCAGTGCACGGCGGCGGCCAGGGCCGCGGCCGGGACCTGCGTGGCGAACGCGTCCAGCCGGTCCGCGACGATGCCGGCCTGGACCAACGCCGGCGCCAGATCCCACGCCCCTTCGACGCCGTGGTCCTCCAGCCACTCCTCGACCGCCGTCTCCCGGTCGCTGATCTCCAGCGGGGTGAGCGACCCCGGCACGAGACCGTCCACCAGCAGGGTCTCGATCGCCTGCCACTGGTCCGGGGCGAGCCCCGCGCCGATCAGCTCGCGCATCGCGCTGTCCCGCCGTGTCAGGCTCTCGGTGAGACGCGATCCGGCTCGCTGCGCCGCCGCGGCGGGATTGTTGAGCTCATGCGCGAGCCCCGCCGAGAGCTTGCCGAGCGCCGCCATCTTCTCCAGATAGCGCGCCTGCTTGTCGCGCTCCAGCTGCACGTTGCGCACTTCCAGCTCCTGCGCGCGCAGGCGCTCGGTGATGTCGCGGAAGAAGCCATGGGTGGCGACGACGGTGCTCCCCAGAAACCGGGAGGAGACGTTGCCCTCAACCGGGACCTTCTCGCCGTCCTTGGTCCGGAACATGGTCTCCATATACGGGATCGACTCGCCAGTGACGGCCAGGGCGAAGAGCGACTGGCAATGCTCGATCGCGTCCGGATGGATGATGTCCCAGACGATAAGCGTCGACAGATCGTCGGCGGTATAGCCGAGCCGGTCGTGCCACGCCTTGTTGACGAACTCGAAGGTCCCGTCCGGCCGCACGCTCTGGATCATGTCGGACGCGTTCTGGATAACGGTCTGGTAGCGTTGCTCGCTTTCGATCAGCCGGAGGTCGTCGGTGCTGGGGTCGGTTGGGGGCATCGGAGGCTCCTCAACGGGCAATCACAGGACGCCCCACGCGGGACGGATGGCCCGGGGATATGGCTGAACCAGCAGTTCAATGTATGATGGACCCGGGTCCAGCCTAGCATATCGAGAGACGTTCACGGCTGATGAAGAGGTCCTTGCGGCATTGCCAGCCCGATCGGTCGGTCCGGTGGGGTTCGCGGCATGGGGATGCACCCGGTGGTCCCCGCCGGCACCGGCCACCGCGTGCCCGGCCAGTCGTCTCACGCAGTCGAGGTGATGCGGACAATGGGCAAGCCGATCATTCTCACGGTCGACGACGACACCGAAGTGCTCCAGGCCATCGCGCGCGATGTTCGACGGGGGTACGGCGAGCAGTTCCGGGTCGTCCGTGCCGATTCCGGCGCCCGGGCGCTCGATGTGCTGCGCCAGCTGAAGGTCGCCAACGACCCGGTCGCCCTGCTGCTGGTCGACCAGCGCATGCCCAGCATGACCGGCGTCGAGCTGCTCGGCGAGGCACGCCAGCTCTACCCCGAGGCCAAGCGCGCCCTGCTGACGGCCTACGCCGACACCGACGCCGCGATCACCGCGATCAACGACGTCCGCCTCGACTACTACCTCGTCAAACCCTGGGATCCGCCGGAGGAGCGGCTCTACCCGGTGCTGGACGACCTGCTCGACGACTGGCAGGCCGGCTACCGGCCCGCCTTCGACGGCATCCGCGTCGTCGGCGACCGCTGGTCGCGCGAATCGCACGCCGCGCGCGATTTCCTGGCGCGCAACCAGGTCCCCTACCAGTGGCTTGACCTGGCGACGAACGACGACGCCCAGCTGTTGCAGGAGCTGGCCGGGCTCGACGCCCGCAAGCTCCCGGTGCTGCTCTTCCCCGACGGCTCCATCCTCGAGCAGCCGACGACCCAGGAGATCGCCGAGAAGGTGGGGCTGCGCGGCCACGCCGACGTGCCGCTCTACGATCTCGCGATCATCGGCGCCGGTCCCGCCGGGCTCGCGGCGGCGGTCTACGGCGCCTCGGAGGGCCTCCGGACGGTCATCGTCGAGCGCGAGGCCGCCGGCGGCCAGGCGGGCATGAGTTCCCGCATCGAGAACTATCTCGGCTTCCCCTCCGGCCTCTCCGGCGGCGACCTCGCGCGCCGCGCGATGACCCAGGCCCGCCGCTTCGGCACCGAGTTCCTGCTGACGCAGGAGGCCATCGCGCTCGAGGACCACCAAGGGGTCATCAGCGTGCGGCTCAGCGACGCGTCGGAGCTCCGCGCCCATTCGGCGATCATCGCGACCGGCGTCGCCTACCGCCGCCTCGACCTCCCGGGCGTCGACGACCTGACCGGGCGTGGCGTGTACTACGGCGCCGCCATGTCGGAGGCGACGTCCATCCACGACGAGGACATCTTCATCGTCGGCGGGGCGAACTCCGCCGGGCAGGCCGCGATCTTCTTCAGCGAGCTCGCGCGCAGCATCACCATGCTCGTGCGCGGCGCGGACCTCTCGCGCGGGATGTCCAGCTACCTCGTGGACCGGATCGAGCGCACGCCGAACATCCGCCTGCGCTTTGACACCGTCATCGATGCGGTTCTCGGCGACGAGCATCTGGAAGGGCTCGCGGTGCGCAACACCACGACCGGGGAGCGAGAAACGCAGCCCGGCAGCGCCCTCTTCGTCTTTATCGGCGCGATGCCGCTGACCAACTGGCTGGACGGCTGCGTCCTGCGCGACGACAAGGGGTTCATCCTCACCGGGCCCGACATCCTTGGCAGCGGCCAACCGCAGGCCTGGCGGCTCGACCGCGACCCCTACCTGCTGGAGACGAACATCCCCGGCGTCTTCGCCGCCGGCGACGTCCGCCACGGCTCCGGCAAGCGCGTCGCGACGGCGGTCGGCGAAGGCGCGGCGGCGGTCATGTCCGTCTGGCAATACCGCGCCGAGGCGGGGCTGTAGGGAGGATACCGACGGCGGCTCGACGCCTGGGTTCCTACGGGTAGATCAGCCGGTCGTCGCGGTGGAGAATCCACCACTCGTAGAGTTCATCGAGCACCTCGCGCAAGACCGGCCAATGATCATGACCGACCCATTCGGGCGGGGTAATCTCTTTCCATGTCCGGATGTTGAACCGGTGTCGGTGGTGTGCGTCGGCGTGGTTCTCTCTCAGATAGGCGTGGTCATTGTCATACCGAAAGATTTGTCTGGTTGGGGGTTCGGCGAACTGCGCCTGGTAACGATACCTGAAGGTGCGAACCTGCTGGGTATCGTTCAACTCAAGCAGCTTGGTGACGTGAAGCACGAGCCCACCATGACAATAGACGGACCCATGCAGTCGCAGGGTCCGTCCATCAATGACTTCAAACGCAAGTGTATCGCTGTCGACGAAATACTCGCGCAGATCCGACATGCACGAATCGTGCACGGCAAGGTAGTTGTCGAGACTGTTCCAGCCATGCCGATCGGTCGACCTACGCCGATGCGACATGTCGCAGCAGGTCGAGATCCATTCGCCAGAGGAGAATGTCGTCCGTCTCGGCCAGCTCGCCGGCATTGACCTTGGCGGTCATGTCGTCCGATGGCATGCCATACATGCGCTCGAACTCAGCGATGCGCAGCCGGATACGATCGATGTTGGCGTCTCGCCGATCATCGACAGAGGCCAGGTCGGCCAGGAGCTTCTCGCGGGTTGTCTTGGCCGTCGCCGACGGCCGATGCGAATGGATGGCCACTCGTCTGCCCCTGCTTCGAACACACCGTGAAACCACGTGCGAGGACGTGAAACTTCCCTCGTATTGTCCCACCCCGGTCCTCGCACGGATAGTGCCCGTACGGAATGCTCTCGTGCCGGTCCCTCACTCCCCCTGCGGCAGCGTCAGCCCATACCAGTGCATCGCCGTGCCGCCGAAGATGGCCGCCTCCGGCTCGACACCGGTCAGCTCGATGCCGTCCAGCGCCTCGCGCAGCGCCGAGAGCACCCGCCCGTAGTCGGCCGCGAGCAGGCAGACCGGCCAGTCCGAGCCGAACATCAGCCGGTGCGGACCGAAGATCTCCACCGCCTGCCGGACGTAGGGCCGCAGGTCGTCGACCGTCCAGCCCTCCGGATCGGCCTCGGTGACCATCCCGGACAGCTTGCAGGCGACGTTCTCCAGCCCGGCGAACTCGTGCAGCAGCGTCGACCACTCGTCGATCTCGCCGCTCGCGATCGGCGGCTTGGCGAGGTGGTCGATCACGAACCGCAGGTGCGGGAAGTCCCGCGCCACCGTCAGCGCCACCGGCAGCTCGCGCGGGCGCACCAGCAGGTCGTAGACGAGACCGGCCTCCGCGATCTCGCCCAGGCCGTGCTGCACGTCCTCGCGCAGCAGCCAGTTCGGATCCTCTTCGTCGTGCACCTGATGCCGGATCCCGACCAGGGACGCGCCGTGCTCGCCATTCCTGAGCTCGGCGAGCGTCTGCGCCAGCGCCGGGTCGGTGAGGTCCGCCCAGCCGACGACCCCGGCGACAAAGTCGGTGTCCGCCGCGAGCGCCAGGAACTCCCGCGTCTCATCGAGGTCGGAGACCGTCTGGACGAGCACGGTGGCGTCGACGCCGTTCGCGGCGAGCAGCGGGCGCAGGTCCTCCGGCCCGAACGGCTTCCGGATCCGCGGGTCGGTCAGCCACGGGTAGTCGCGGTGGGCGGGGTTCCAGAAGTGCTGGTGGCTGTCGACGACGTAGGGGCGCTGGTCGGTCACAGGCGAATCCTTCCGCGGGCGTGCATACCCGGCGCGGCATCAGCGCTGATGCCGCGCCGGGTCTCGTGTGCGTGTCAGGCTTCTGATTGTACGCGCTTCGGCGGATTCGGCCCTGCAGCGGCTTGCAGTGAGGTTGGCGGCAACTCACGCGTCGCACGCCGCTGTAGGGCATCGATTGAAAGGACAAGGGGCCGCTCCCGCTTTTCGACGGCTATTGCCGTCTCACCCTGGCGATGTCATCGCCGATGACGCACGCTCTAGCTCTCGGTCGAGAACGCGTAGACCGTCGTCGAGGTGTACTCCTCGCCGGGCTTCAGCTCGGTTGTCGGGAACTCGGGGTGGTTCGGCGAATCCGGGAAGTGCTGGGTCTCGAGGCAGAAGGCGTCCCCCTGCCGGTAGGTCTTGCCGCTGGTGCCGGCGAACGTGCCGTCGAGGAAGTTGCCGGTGTAGAACTGCACGCCCGGCTCGGTCGTCGAGACCTCCATCACCCGGCCCGTCGTCGGCTCCACCACCCGCGCGATCTGCATGAGCGACGTGTCGCCCTCCGGCCGGTCGATCACGAAGTTGTGGTCGTAGCCGCGCCCGAAGACGATCTGCTCCGAGGTGGCGTCGCGGATGTCCTGCCCGATCGGCTTGGCGGTCGTGAAGTCGAACGGTGTGCCGGCCACCGGCGCGATCTCGCCGGTCGGGATCAGCGCCTCGTCGACCGGCGTGTAGTTGCTGGCGTTGAGCTGGAGCTCGTGGTTGTAGATCGATCCGCTGCCCTCGCCCGCGAGATTGAAGTAGGTGTGGTTCGTGAGGTTGACGACCGTCGGCGCGTCCGTGGTCGCGTGGTACTCGATGCGGAGCTCGTTGTTGTCGGTCAGCGTGTAGGTAACGGCCACCTCCAGCGTGCCGGGATACCCCTCCTCGCCATCCCGACTGGTGTAGCTCAGCTTCAGCGACGGGCCGTCCGAGGACGAACCCTCCATCGCGGTCCAGATCTTCTTGTCGAATCCCTTCTCGCCGCCGTGGAGGGAGTTGGGGGCGTTGTTGACGGGCAGGTAGTAGTGCTTGCCCTCCAGCGTGAATGTGCCTCTGGCGATGCGGTTGCCATAGCGGCCGATGAGCGCGCCGAAGTAGGGACTCATCGCGACGTAGTCGTCGACGTTGTCGAACCCGAGCGAGACGTTCGCCATCGTGCCGTCCCGGTCCGGAACGGTGAGCGACTGGACGATCCCGCCATAGGTGAGGATGGAGACCTCCATCCCGTTGGCGTTCGTGAGCGTGTAGCGATCCACCGGCTGCCCTTCCACCTCTCCCCATGGTTCCCTGTTGATTCCCATGGTACCGGTGGGGGTAGCTCCCGGCGAGGCGACGGGGGTCTGGGCGAGGGCGAGACCGGTGGAGGACCCCAAAAGCAACAGCACGACGACCAGGGGGCGAATCGACGCGGAACACGCGGCACGGAGAATCCGGGTCATGACGAAACCTCCTCGCGGATGCGGATGCGGTTGTGAATGCCGGTCGTCCCACGATTGGGAGCGGAAGCGGTTTCGCCGCAATGCCTATGCCCGGAGCAGGATGTGATGGCCCGGTCGGGCGCCAGCGGGTGGCGGGGTGGATGCGTCGTTATTGTCAGGTTGCCACGTGAAACAACTTGGCCGGTGGCCATCTAGGGGATTGTGGGGGCCGATTTGCCTGATATGGCGCGGGTTTTCCCAGGTGGCCAGGTTGTTTCCATGATTTGGCAGCCTGGGACCAGGGGCGCGCGTCGCGCGAGATTGGACGTGCTCTCGCTTCGCTGCGCACGGGGATCCTTCCCTGCGCTCAGCATGACGGGTGGTGTTCGTTATGGAAGGCTGCCCAGATGGCCAAGTTATGGGTGTATAGGGGGTGGTTGGCCGTCTGGGACGACGGTCATCGCCTTCGGCGATGAGGGCGAGGGGCCCGCTGCCGCTTCTCGCGCTTCGCGCTCGGCCCGCACCCTGCAGGGATCCGCCCGTACGAAGACGCCCCGCGTCTCGGCTACGACGGCAGACGCACGCGATCAGGGACCGGAGGCCGGCCACCACCCGCAGCCACGGCCGAGAGGGGCGCCCGCAGGGGCAGGGTTGACGGTACGGAGGGCGGCATTTCGCCGTCGTAGGGGCCGTACCTCCGAAGGAGTGTCGGCCCGCTGCACCGAAGGTGCAGATGGTTCACGCGAAACGGGCATGACGACGACACCGGCTTCGCCGGGAGATCCTTCGACAAGCTCAGGATGACGTTGTGTTGTAGGTGCGGACATGGCAGCGTTGGGCGGCCAGCCCCCGCGCATGCCGAAGCAGGCTGCCAGATATCCCCTGTACACGGATTATTGGCATTCTGGCAGCCTTGGGTCAGGCTGCCACAAGGGCGCCCATTTCTGGCAGCCTCGAAACCCGCATGGATTCGGGGAAATCGGGCAAGGCTGCCACACTGCCAGATTGTTTCGAATTCTGGCAGTGTGGCGATCAGGAGGATGACCGCTTGCCGCTCGCCCGCGAGCGGGCGGGCTTCCAGTCGGCGCGGATGGCGTCGCGGATGTCCTCATAGGACTCGCCCTGGGCCCGCGCCTGCTCGATGGCGGGGACGAAGACCCGGTCGTAGAACGCGGCTCCCATGCGCGCGATGATGTCCTGATCGAACGTCTCGTCGGTCTGGAGCTCGTCCCCGACCGACCGGAACGCCGGCTCCGCGGCGCGCTCCCCCTGCTCGGCCCGGGGTCGCTCGCGGTCCGGCGCGCTCTTGCCGAAGCGGCGGGCGGCGACGACCTTGGCGAGCCAGATGCCATACCCCTTGGCCTGGTCCTCCGGATAGCCCTTGTCCAGGCGCTCCTGCCGCGTGTACTCGGCGAAGACATCGAAGCGACGAATCGCATGCAGCGGGTCCGGGGCATCGTTCCCGGAATCGGAGGTCGGCATCGTCAGTCCTCGTGGCGGCCGGGCCGCGCGGTCCTAGTCGAAGTCGAACAGATCCTCGAGGAAGGAGCCCCGCTTCTTCTTGCGGACCGGACGGCCGCGATCGTCGTACCGCTGCTCGTAGCGGTCGTCATCGTCGTCGTCGCGCCGCAGGCGCTCGCCAAGCCGGTGCACCTTGCCGGACATGCCGCCGACCTCCTTCGTGGTGCCGACGTACCGCTCGTCCTCCCTGGCGCTGCCGGAGGCGTAGCTCCCCGAGCGGTCGATGATCTTGTCGAGCTCGCCGCGGTCCAGCCAGACACCCCGGCACTTCGGGCAATAGTCGATCTCGACGCCCTGCCGCTCGGTAATCACGAGCTCCGTTTGATCGATCGGGCACAGCATGATGGTTCTCCTTGAGTCCCTTGGGTCAGCGATGGGTGAACTGGTAAATGGTGGTTGACCGGAACGTCTCCCCCGGCCGCAGCACGGCCGACGGGAACTCCGGATGGTTGGGCGCGTCCGGGAACTGCTGCGTCTCGAAGCAGATCGCGTCCGTCTGCCGGTAGCGCCGCCCACCGTATCCTCGCAAGGAGCCGTCCAACGAGTTCGAGGAATACACCTGCAGGCCCGGCATGGTCGTGAGGACGTTCATCACCCGGCCCGAGGCAGGGTCCTCCAACCGGCCGGCGTGGACCAGCTCGGCAGTGCCCGCCGGACGCTCGATGACGAAGTTCTGGTCGATCCCCCGCGCGATCGCGATCTGCGGATCGTCGCCATTGCGCACGACGTCGCCGATCCGGGTGGGTTGGCGGAAGTCCAGCGGCGTGCCCGCCACCGGGGCGATCTCACCGGTGGTGATCTGCTCCGCCGTCGTCGGCGTGTAATGGGAGGCGTTGACGGTGACGAACTGGTCCTCGACCGTGCCGGAGGCTTCCCCGGCGAGGTTGAAGTAGGCGTGGTTGGTGAGGTTGTGCACCGTCGGCTTCGTCGTCGTGATCGTGTAGTCGAGCCGCAGCCCCTGCTCCGGCGTCAGCGAGTAGGTCACCTCGGCGGTCAGCTCGCCGGGGAAGCCCTCGTCGCCGTCCGGGCTGACGTGGGTGAGGGACACGCCGGGGCCGTGGTCCGTGTCGACCACCTTCGCCTTCCAATGATAGAGATCGAACGGCCGCGCCCCGCCGTGGGCCGTGAAGGTGCCCTTGTTCGGCGTCAGCTGGTAGACCACGCCATCCAGCGTGAAGCGGGATGCGCCGATGCGGTTCGCGAAACGGCCGATGACCGACCCGAAATGCGGGTGCTTCTTGCCGTATTGCGCGAGGTTGTCGAAGCCGAGGGTGACGTTCGCGGTCTCGCCCCTGGCGTCCGGGACGTGCAGCTCCTGGATGATCGCGCCATACGAGAGGATGGCGACGCGGAGCCCGGCGTCGTTGCCGAGGACGAAGCGCTCGACGGCGACGTCCTCGAGCTCGCCGTAGGTCGCCTGCTCGATCGTGACCGGATGTTTCGCCTTCGCCATGGTGTGCACCTCACAGGAATGTCGTATGCCATAACAGCATCACACGCCCAGAACACACGTCATTCTGAGCTTTGCGCAGAATCCCCCGGCGACGCCGCTGCCCGCAGGAGCAGATTGGTTGGGCGTCTCCACCAGCCGCGCCTGCGGCGCGGTGCGCTTCGCGCGGGGATCCTTCGGCCGAGCGCGAAGCGCGAGAAGCGGCAGCGGGCCCTCGCTGTCGCTCAGGATGACGAGGGACTTGGGGCGAAAGGTTCGATTTGTCCCCATCATACCGGTGGCGTGCTACCCCGCCACGAACTGGATGCCATCGGCGTCGGCGCCGATATCGCCCTCCGCGAGGGCGGCGAGGCGCCGCCGCTCGCCACCGGCCAGCCAGGTCAGCACCCGCTCCAGCGCCGCGATGACGTCCGCCGCGAGCGAGCCGTCGACGGGCCGCTTCCCGGACGCACGCGCCGTGCGAAACTGCTCGACGAGCGGCGAGGCCATGATCCGGTGCTCCGGGGCGATCATGTAGGGGATGCCCTCCAGCGCCAGCGCGAGCTGCAGGGGCAGCGTCGCGTCCGCGTCGCTCGCCCGGTAGGTGATCGTCATCTGATCGAGCCGCAGGCCGCTCTCCCGCTCGCCGCGAATGCGCGCCGGGACGTCCGCCACCTTCGCGGCGTCGACGCCATCGACGGGCACCCGGCTGCGCGGCGTCAGCAGCGTCACCATCCGCACCGGGCGCGACGTCTCCGGCGCCTGCGTCGCCTTCTTCGCGGTGGCGGCCGGCGCCCGCCCCACCCAGGGCGTCGCCGGGGTCGGATGCAGATCCGGGCCCGCCGTCCGCCGCGCCGGCGCGGGCGTCTTCGCCTTCGGCGGCGCCGTGGGGCGGACGATGCCCGCCTCGATGAGGAACTCGCTCGCCTCCTGCGCCTCGCGCGATCCGCTCTTCTTCGTCGCCACCCACGAGAGGATGAGATGCTCCGAGGCGCGGGTCATCGAGACGTAGAAGAGCTTGCGCTCGGCCTCCAGGTACGGCCCCTCGCTGCTGCGCCGGTCGGGGAAGACGTCCCTGTTGCACTGCGGCACGAAGACGACCTGCCATTCGCGCCCCTTCGCGCCGTGGCACGTCGAGAGCGTCACCTTGGGCCGGGCCGGGTAGCGCAGCGCCTCGCGCTGGAGGCAGATCACCTCGTCCAGGCGCTCCAGGAACGCCTCGCGCCGTCCGACGTAGAGGGCAGCGACGTCCTGCAGCCGGGTCAGGCGCGACGGGCCGTTGTCGCGGCGGCTGGCGCCGTCCGTGTCCGCGTGCCGCGAGCCCTGGGCGTTGAGGAAGCCCTCCAACGCCTCCAGCTCCTTCTTCAGGGAGGTGGCGCGCGTCAACTGGGCGATCCCCGCCGAGAGGAAGCTCGCCGCGGTGCGGTGCCGCTGGGCGGCGGCCTGGATCAGGAGCGGGCTGGGGAACGCGCGCTCGTCCGCGCGAGCCATGCGCCGCAGGTCGTTGATGCGTCGGTCGCCGAAGCGCCACGCCGCGCCGAAGATGCCGACGATCTCCGCCCGCTGCTCGGCCGACGGCCCCTCGCCGTCGCGCAATGACGGCGCGAGGAGGAGCATCCGGCGGGCCTGCTCCCACGTGATGCGGATGTCGTTCTCCGGCGCGATCGCGTAGGGCACCTCCTCGCTGACGAATGCGCTCTGGATCTCCAGGAACTGGTGGTTCGTGCGCGCCAGCACGGCGACGGTGCGCGTGTCGCCCGACTGCGGGTCCCGCAGCATCTGCCCGGCGCGGCGGGCGATGCGGATCGCCTCGCTGGCGGCGTCCGGCGCGGTGATCGTCTCGATCTGCCCGGTCACCGGCTTCGCCGCCTCGGGGTGCTTCGGGATGCGCGTCGCGTTGCGCTCGATCAGCTGCCCCGCCGCGCCCAGCACGCTCCGCGGACAGCGATAGTTCATGCTCAGCTCGTAGTGCGTGAACTCGCGGGAGAACCAGTCCTTCGGCTGGATCAGGTACTCCGCCGACGCGCCCCGGAAGCCGTAGATCGCCTGGTCGTCATCGCCGGTGACGACCATCGTCGCCTTCGGGGAGATGAGATCGATCAGCTCGCAGTCGAGCTTGTTGATGTCCTGGAACTCGTCGACGATCACCTCGTCGAGCTCGCCCTGGATGCGCTCCAGCAGCGCCCGGTGCGGCGTCTGCCGCAGGAGGATCAGCGGCCGCAGCTTCTGGTCGTCGAAGTCGATGCCACCGCGATCCGCGAGGAACTTCTCATAGGCGAAGAACTCCGACGCCAGGTCGTGGCCGAACTGGCGCGGGGTGATCTTCTTGTCGATCAGCTCGTTCTCGAGGTCGCGCAGGAGGTGGACCTTGTTGTCGGCGATCCAGCGGATCAGCGCCTGGCGGTCCATCGTGCGCGGGTCGAAGGACTGGTTCTTGAGCTTGGAGAGCATCTCGTCGAAGGTGCGCCGCCCGTACTCGTTGACGAGCTCGGAGAGGAACTTCGCGCTCGGCCAGAACGGTTCGGTGATCATCCGCGTCCGCTCGTCCGGGAAGTTCCGGCGCAGCAGCGCGTAGCCGTAGGCATTGAGCGTTTCGACCCGGACGCCGTTCGCGGCGCCGCCGCGCCGCAGCTTGGCGCGGAACGATTCCGCCGCGTTGCGATCGAACGTCAGGACGAGGATGCGACGTGGCGAGACGCCGTCGCGGATGCGCTTCTCGACGCGGCGGGCGAGCGTCTCCGTCTTGCCCGAGCCCGCGGGCGCGACGACGCGGATCGACCGCTCGGGGGCGTCGATCACGCGCTGCTGGAAGGCGTCCGGGGCCGGGATTTCGATGGTCGACGGGGAGGGTGCCTCGATCACTCGTCCTCGTCCGGCTCGTCGACCGATTCGACGTCATAGGGCGGGAAGCGCCAGCCCATGTCGCGGTCGAGCATCCCGCCGTAGCCGATGGTCGCGATGTCGGCGGAGGTCACGCGCTCGCCCGCCATCACCCACGGCAGGACGAGGTCGGCGACCGTCGAGCGCGAGTACATCGAGCACGAGGCGAGGCTGACGATCGGGACATCGCGCTCATCGACGTGCCCGAGCCAGAACATCGACCCCGGGTGCGCCGGCGCGCCGAGGCGGGTGATCGACGCGCCGATCTCCGGCAGCGCCCGCTGGGTCGGGTCGAGCGGGTCGAGCATGTGCCCGCCGGCGGCGAGGAGGATGGTCGCGCCATCGGCGAGCTGCGCGCGCATCGCGCCCGCGACGGCGGCCGTCTCGTCCGCGACGTAGTCGAAGCGGAGGATGGAGCCGCCGTACCAGCCGATCTTCTGGCGGACGACGCTCTCGAAGCGGTCGCGGATCTTCTCGTTCAGCCCCTCGGTGACGACCACGCCGGCGCAGTGCGACACGAACGGCTTGACCTGGACAACAGGGTGGTCGAGCGCCGCCAGCTCCCGCTCGAGCTCGTCCAGCACCGCCGCGGGGACCGCGACGGGGGAGATCTTGGCGCCGGCGATGATCTTCCCGGCCG
>DATLHE010000423.1:0-11536 GCA_035540335.1 Thermomicrobiales bacterium
GGGTACCAGAGCTCGGGGCATTGAGGGGCAAACATTGTAGGGCAGACATGAAGGGCTCGCCCGGCCCAGCGCCTCAGCGCGAGAAGCGGAGCGGGCCCTTCGCTTCTCGCCTGCGGCTCGGCCGGGCGAGCCCGTACGACGAGCTTGCGCTACCCCTCCGCCGCGTTCCAGTTGGCGATGTTCCAGAGGCTGATCGCGAAGCGGGGGCCGATCGCGATGTTCTCCGGCCGCAGGCGGTGGCTGAGGGCGTAGGGGGAGTCGGTCCGCTGCACGAGCGGGATGGTGACGGCCTGGTCGATGATCAGGTCGTTGAGCGCGATCGCCGTCTCCTGGGCCTTTGCGAGGTCCGTCTCCTGCGCGAGGCTCTCGTAGAGCGCGTCGTACTCGGCGTTCTGCCAGCGCAGCGTGTTGGCCCGCTGCCAGTCGTTCTCTTTCTGGGAGATGTTCTCGCCGTCCGGCCCCGCGTACCACTGGCTGAGATAGTCGGTCGGGATCGGGGAGGTTGGCCCGTTGGCGGCGATGTCGGCGTCGCGGTACTTGTGCTGCGGGTTCTGATCGTTCCCCGGCGAGCCGTCGAAGTAGATCTCGGGGGCGATGCTCGGGATCTCGACGCGGACGCCGATACGGCCCCAGTTCTCCTTGAGCACCGCCTGCTCCTTCTGGCGCACGGAGCTCGTTGAGGCGGCCACGGTCAGCGCCAGCTCGACGCCGTCCTTCTTCCGCACGTCGCCATCGAGCACCCAGCCGGCCTCGTCCAGCATCTGTCCGGCCTGCTCCGGGTCGAACGCCCATGAGGTGTTCGGCGAGGTGAACGCCGGGATGCCGGTGAGGACGTTGCTGGCCGGCGGCTGGCCGTCGCCGTAGAAGCGCTCGGCCATCACGTCGCGCTGGACGGCGAGGCTGAGCGCCCGCCGCACGGCGAGATCGCCCAGGATCGGGTGCGGGGTGTCCTTCTGCGAGCGCTGGCCGTCGACCTCCGTGTTGGGGTCGGAGAGGTTGAAGGTGAGCTGCTCGACCAGGACGCCGGGGATGCTGTAGATCGCGCCGCGGTCGCCGTCGCTCTCGATCTGCTGGCGCACCTCGGGCTCGACCTGGATGTTCCAGCCGAAGTCGAACTCGCCGGTCTGGCAGACGGCGCGGGCCGACGCGGCGGGATCCCCGCCGCCCTTGAGGAGCACGCGGCTGAAATAGGGCTTGGTCGGTTCCCGGTAGCGCTCGTTCATGACGTACGTGACCTGATCGTCGGTGGCGAAGGTGTCGATCACGTAGGGGCCGGTGCCGATCGGGTTGGAGAGGAAGGCGTCGTTCTTGTTCGCCGGGTCGTCGCCGAAGACGTGGGCGGGGTAGATCGGGCCGTTGTAGTTGCCGGTGAAGGGATCGAACCAGGCCAGCGAGGGGGTCTTGTAGGTGACGACGACGGTGAGGTCGTCGGGCGTCTCGATGCTCGCGATCGGGTCCCAGACGGAGAAGTTGGACGACGCGTTGCTCTCGGTGGTGATCCACTGCCAGGTGAACTGGACGTCGCGCGACGTGAAGGGCTCGCCGTCGCTCCAGGTGATGTCCGGGAGGAGCGTGAAGGTCGCGGTGGAGAGGTCTGGCGCGAGGAGGCCGTTCTCGATGCTCGGCACGTCGGTGACGAGGTTGGGGATGATCGTGCCGTCGGGAAGGTAGTGCAGCAGCGGCTCGAGCACGGGCGCGGCGGCGACGAAATCGACCTCGCCGGAACCGCTGTGGGGGCCGGCGACGCTCGGCGCCTGCCAGGCGATGATCCGCAGTTCGCCGCCGGCGCCGCGCTCCTGCGTCTCGGTGCCAAGGGCGGGCCGCTGGCTCGCCATGGCGGGCGTCGCGCCTGGGGAGGCGACGGGTGTGCCCTGGCCGTGGGTGATGCGGGGCGCGAGTGCCGCGCCGGCGGTGAGCGTGCCGGTCGCCCGCGCGAAGGCGCGGCGGGAGAGGGTCGCGTCGAGGGCGTGGGGACGATTCGATGCCGGTCGCACCATGGAGCGGGGGTCCTTTCATGTCAGCGTGGAAGTCAACCATGTCCCTGCCCGGCTGGAGGTCCGGGTCTCGGGATGAGTGTAGTTGAGAGAATGTGTTGGGTACAGCATGTTTGGTGGGGAGGCACTGCCGGGAGCTGCCTTCTCGAGGGTGTTGGCGTGAGGGCGGACATGAAGGGCTCGCCCGGCCGCGCGCCTCAGCGCGAGAAGCGGAGCGGGCCCTTCGCTTCTCGCCTGCGGCTCGGCCGGCACCAAGGTCCGCCCCTACCGGTGTGTGGCACGGCCTGGCGACCAGCGGGCGCCGGCGGCGTCGTGCATGCGCGCCGTTCGCCGCCCTGTCTGGTCCCGTTCCTGCGTACACCGCTGCATGAGACGATCCGCCATGCGCCATCGGAAGGGACCCCAATGAACACCATGAGCCCGCAACGGCCGCTCCTCGTCATCGTCAACGGGCCGCCGGCGTCCGGGAAGTCCACCCTCGGCGAGCAGATCGCCGTCGAGCTGCGGCTGCCTTTCCTGTCGAAGGACGCCATCAAGGAAGAGCTCTTCGACAGCCTCGGCGTCATCGAGCGCACGATCTCGCGCAAGCTAGGCGAAACATCGATGCGTCTGATGTACACCGTCGCCGGGAGCATCCTGGATGCGGGCACCGGCGTGGTGATCGAGGCCAACTTTTTTCGCGGCGTGTCCGAGGGTGACCTCTCGTCGCTTGCTGCCAGGGCCGATGCCGTGATCGTCCATTGCGACGCGCCGAAAGACACCATCAAGGAGCGGTACGTCGAACGGGCCCAAGAGGGTGACCGGCATCCGGTGCACCACGACAGCAAGAACGTGGATGATCTGGAGGAGCAGCTCCAGGAAGGGACCTACGAGCCGCTGAATCTCGACCTGCCGACGATTCACGTCGACACCACTGACGACTACGATCCCTCCGTGGCGGAGATTGTCAGCCGGCTGCGGGAGGAGGTCGCTACTCGGTGAGCCGTACCGGCTCGGCGGGGATCTGCCCGGCGAGCAGCGGCTCCAGCAGGTCGGCGAGGCCGAGCGGGAAGAAGGTGTCGCCGGACGCGCGCAGCTCATCCAGCGACCACCAGTGGTGCGTGCGGTAGTGGAGCCGCTCCTGCTCGAGCTGATGCTCGTCGGTGATGACCCGGTGGCCGGCGTGGACGAGGTAGTACCGCTCGCGGCCGAGGACCACCTCGCCGAAGAGGTCGATCGACTTCTCGCGCGACCAGACCCACGGACCCAGCTCGACGTCGGCGATGCCGGTCTCCTCGTGGAGCTCGCGCAGGGCGGCCTGCTCCCAGGTCTCGCCTTCCTCGCGCCCGCCGCCGGGGAGCACCCAGAAATGGGGGACGTGCTCGAGCGCGGGGTCCTGTGGGGGGCCGTCGGCGCGGAAGAGGAAGATCTCGTCGCGCTCGTTGAGAAGCACGATCCGGGCACTCTCGCGGATGGTCATCGCGGGCATCCTCCGGCATGCCTCTCACCACGAAGCGTGCCATCGCCGGGTTCAGAAGACGGTCAGCCGCACCGGTTCGCCGGGGAGCTCGCCCGCCGCCAGCGGCGCGAGCAGATCCGCCAGGCCGATCGGCCAGAACGTGTCCGGCGAGAGGCGCATCGCCTCCGCGGACCACCAGCCCCGCTCCAGGTAGACCTCCTGCGTCTCGTGCTCCTGCACGTAGTCGGCGGCGAAGGCATCCTCGGTCGTGCGTACGAGAAAGAACCGCTGGCGGGTGGGCTCGCCGTCATCGGCGGTTGCGGACGTTTCGTCCCACGCCCAGACGCAGGGGCCGAGCGCGAACTCGTGCAGCCCCGTTTCCTCCCGCAGCTCGCGGCGGGCGGCCTCCTCGAAGGTCTCGCCGCTCTCGACGCCGCCGCCGGGCGTCACCCAGCAGCGGCGGCCGTCGTCCGGGTGGTGATACATGAAGAGAAAGATCGCGCCGTGTTCGTTGAGGAGCGCGACGCGGGCATTGTCGTTCGTTCTCATGATCTGCCTCCCGGTAGTGACGAGGGTAGACCCATTCGACTTTGCTCAGGGCCGGCCCCGGAGTCGCGACCGGCGTTGTCCTCGGCCACCCAGGGCCGAGGCTACCGGACGCGCGTCCACAAGCCCCGTCATCCTGAGCGAATGCAAGGGCCCGCTCCGCTTCTCGCCCTGTTGGGCTCGGCCATGAGGACCCTACGCGAAGCGCTGTTGGCACCATGTAGGTCTCGTGGTCGAATGACCGGCTTCGGCGGGGGATTCTCCGCTGCGCTCAGAATGAGGGTGGGGTATCGGCAAAGCGCGTTCCGGGGGCCACCATGCGCCGGTCCGCGACCCCGGCCGCAGGTGCGGCACGGGGCTACGGATGGCCGTGTGGGTGCGCCTACGCCTTCGCGGTTACCTGCTCCCGATCATAGCGGTAGACGCCGATGAATTCCTCCACCCGGTCGCGGGCGATGTCGTCGTGGTACTGCTCCGGGGGGGACTTCATGAAGTAGGCCGAGGGCGCCAGCAGCGCGCCGCCGATGCCGTGGTTCAGGGCCAGCTTCGCGCAGCGGATGGCGTCGATCACCACCCCGGCGCTGTTCGGCGAGTCCCAGACCTCCAGCTTCAGCTCGACGTTCAGCGGCACGTCGCCGAAGGTCGTGCCCTCCATGCGGATGTGCGCCCATTTGCGGTCCTCCAGCCACGGCACGTGGTCGGAGGGGCCAACATGGACGTTGCCGGGCTCGACGCCGTAGTCGAGCTGAGACGTCACGGCGTTGGTCTTGGAGATCTTCTTCGACTCGAGGCGGTCGCGCTCGAGCATGTTCAGGAAGTCGGTGTTGCCGCCGAAGTTGAGCTGGTAGGTGCGGTCGATGCGCACGCCGCGGTCGGCGAAGAGGCGCGTCAGGAGCCGGTGGGTGATGGTCGCGCCGACCTGGCTCTTGATGTCGTCGCCGACGACCGGCAGGCCCTTCGCGAGGAAGCGCTGGTGCCACTCATCTTCACGGGCGATGAACACGGGGATGCAGTTGACGAAGGCGCAGCCCGCTTCGAGGATCTGTTCGACGTACCACTTCGTGGCCGTCTCGGATCCGACCGGCAGGTAGGAGACCACCACGTCGGTCCGCGTCTCTCGCAGGATCTGGACGATGTCGGCGCACGGCCCCTCGGCTTCGGTGATGACGTCGGAGAGGTAGCGGCCGATGCCGTCGTGAGTCATGCCGCGATGGACGGGAACGCCCAGGTGCGGGACATCGGCGAACCTGATCGTGTTGTTCGGCCCGGCGAAGATGGCTTCGCTCAGGTCCTTCCCGACCTTGTCGGCATCGACGTCGAACGCGGCGGAGAACTCGATGTCGCGAATGTGATAGCCGCCGAGATTGACGTGCATCAGCCCGGGGACGAATTCGTCGTCCGGTGCCTGCTGGTAATACTGCACACCCTGTACGAGTGAAGAAGCGCAATTTCCGACGCCGATGATGGCGACCCGGATCCTGTCCTGCTGTCGTTGCACGCCGGAGTCGGCGAGCACGCCTGGTTGCTGGACCATGACGGTGACCTCCAGATCCTGCGAGCTCCGCAATTCGGGAACTCGCGCACTCCATTGTCAATGTGCGGAAGGTGTTTCCCGTCCCCGCCCGGGCGGGGAGGAACGCCGTTCCGAAGCCACGTGGTCCGTCGTCGTGCGCGCTCGCGGGCCCTGCGAGGCGCGCCCCGGACGGGCGTGGTTCGGCCATTCTAGTTGCATGTGTCGCGATTTGCCTAGTGGGGTGACGCGTCTCGGACGCACGGCGATGGCAACGGCGGTTCGGCCGGGGTCCGTGAGCGCACACCCTTCGGGGGTGCGCGGCTACGACGACGGAATGGGCGTCCCGCATCGTCGGGGCCGACCCCGAAGGGTCGCTGGCCTGGAGGGGCAGAAGGTGCGTGCGAAAGGTGTGTGTGGTGAACAACGCTTCGCGTAGGGTCCTACGCACTCGCTCGGAATGAGGGATGGGGGTGGATGCGCGGCGTCCGGTAACCTCGGCCCCGGGTGGCCGAGGACGACGCCGGGTACAAGACCCGGCGCTACCGGGGCGAGGGGCCGCGATCATCGCCTGGTGCCTGGTGCCGGGTGCCGGGTGCCGGGTGCCTGACCCGGGCACGAGGCCCGGGGCTACCGGGATCAATGGGCGTTCCGGCATCGCCGTGGTCGGGAGCGGACCCCGGACACAAGGTCCGGGGCTACGGGGGCGGGCGAGCGTGGCAGCCTCGTGGCGCCGTTGTGACGGAGATTGTGTCAGGCGAGGAAGTTGGGGTTGTCGATCACCCAGAGCCACGAGCCGTCCATCTGCTGGCGGGCGACCTCGGCGGTGACGGCATCCGGGCCGAGGCGGGCGGAGGTGATGGCGATGTCGCCGACCACGAGCGAGGGGCGTTGTCCTTCGGCGGAGAACTGGGGCTTGCTGGCGAGCATCTGGCCGAATGCGGCACGGATGGCGTCGTGCCCCACCGTCGGGTTTCCGGGCTCGAAGACGACCGCGCCGTCGGGCTCGTAGAGCTCCATCAGCCCATCGAGGTCGCCGGTGTTGACCCGCTCGACGAAGAGCCGGAACAGGGCATCGGGAGTCATCGCGCGGCCGCGCGTGGTCTCGGGCTCCGCCGTGTCCTCGGGAAGCAGGGAACGTCCTTTTTCGGTCTCGGGTTCCATCGCGATGGCATCCTTTCGTGCGTGGTGAACGGCGGGTGCCGGGCATTTCCCGCGCCGCAATCCCGCACGTTGGTGGCCACGGACGGGCTCAGTACTCGTCCCAGCGGGCGATCGCGGGCGAGGTAGCGATGAGGACGCGCACATGGATCACGAAACGCGTTTGGGGTTGGGCTGTCTGTCGGCGGCCGCGATTGCGTCCTCGACAAAGGAGGCGATGGTGGTCGCGTCGGAGGCATGCCGGTCGACCCACAGGGCGGCCCAGATCGAGGTGACAGCCGCCCACCAGAAGATGCGCCACGACGCTCCTCTGTCGACCGTGCCGCGCGTCATGCGTGACAAAGCGTCTGCCCAGCGCTGCTCTGGCACGTACCACCACAGCACCAGACCGATGTCGCGCAGGGGATCGGACAGCGTCACGCCATCCCAGTCGATCAGGTATGAGCGATCGGGTGCCACCAGGATGTTGCTGGTGTTCGGATCGGTGTGCGCCGGCACCAACCGGGACATGGCGTCGGTTGGCGGAAGCCGGACCAGCCGGTCAACCGCGGCACGAACCTCCGGGCCCCGGAAGCGTGGGTCGTTCGCTCCCGCGATGCCCTGTCCCATCCGGTCGATCTCCTGAACGAGATGCCTCTGGAGCGACGTCCCCGTCGTCGGGCCAATCAGCCCCGGGAGCACGTCATCCCCTTGGTAGCCAGCGATCAGGTCAACGATCTCCATCAGGTGGTCGGCGATCCATACGGGGCTGGGGCGTGTTGCCACCACGGCCTCATGAATGCTGTATGGCATGCCGTCGTGGACGCCGAGGGACAGCAGGGGCGGAGTGACACCGAGCTCCGAGAGCCGGCGATATGCCGGATGCGCGGCACCCACCTTGATGATCACCGCCTGCTCGTGCCGCCGCGCGAGAAAGGCGCGCCCGGTCGCTCCTCCGCCCGAGCGGGTGATCTGCCAGGTGCCGGAGAACCCGGCATCAGCGAGCAGCTGGTGGATCGCATCCATCTGAATCGAGGGTCCTGGCCACAGCCGGCGAGCGTCTACTGGCCCGTGCCATCGCCGGGGACCATGCCCGGGTCTGTCCCGTCCCCGGTCGTGGTGCCGTCGGTGGAGGAGTCGCCGGGCGGCGTGCCCTGGGGCGCATCCACCGGCTCGTCGCCGACCTCGCGCTGGTAGTCGCTGAGGTTCCACTCGGAGCCGGCCGGGTCGGGCGCGTCGCCGCCGAGGGTGATGACGATCGCGTACTGGCTGCCCATCTGGTTGCCCTGTGTGCCGTCGCCGGGACCGTTCGTCTCCGTGCCGGGCAGGTTGCCGATCGCGATGCGGTCGGCGCCGACGCCGATCAGGTTGGTGATCAGCGCCGAGGTGCCGAGGTTGCCCTCGTTGTCGACGATCTCCGTCTCGTCCTGGCTGCCGGGGTTCTCGGTCGTGGCGACCTCGACGTTCCAGAAGCCGTTCTGCTCCAGCACGGTGCCGATGCGCCCGGCGAGGCCCTCGTTGCTGGTGCCGTTCTCGATCAGGATCGCCAGGCCGTAGTCCGGGTTGGCGAGCGCGGCCCCCGGCGGGCTGATGTCGGCGCCGGCGAACTTGGTCAGCACGTCGCCGACGGCGTCCCAGTCGGCCGTCAGGTAGTACGGCCCGCCCCACTCCTGCTCCTCGTAGAGCGCGGGCATGAGCGAGGTCTGGGTGATCTGGCCGCGCGGGATGGAGCTGCCGAGGCGGGCGAGCTTGACGGCGTCGTTGATCGAGATGTCGGTGCGCACGGAGTCGCCGAACTGGCCGATCAGCGTCGGCAGCTGGGGGATGAGATCGAGCCCCATGGCCTGGTCGCGCAGGGCGAGGAGCACCTGCTGCTGGCGGGCCGAGCGGCGGGCGTCGCCGTCCATGTGGCGGGTGCGGGCGAACTGCAGCGCCGACGCGCCATCGAGGTGCTGCCAGCCGGCCGGGAAGTAGATGCGCTGGTAACGGTAGTCCTCGTCGGGGTACTCGTTGTCCTTGATCGGGTATGGGTTGTCGATCGTGATGCCGCCGACGGTGTCGATCATGCGCACGAAGCCGTCGAAGTCGATCTGGACGAAGCTGGCGATCGGGATGCCGAGGTTGGCCTCGATCGTCCGGATCGTCAGGCCCGCTCCCCCGCCCTGCACCTTGTTGAACTCGCCGAGCGCGAAGGCGGCGTTGATCTTGTCGACGCCGTAGCCGGGGATGACGACCTTGAGGTCGCGCGGGATCGAGAGCATGTTGGCGGTCTTGGCGACCGGGTCGATGTTGACGAGGATCAGCGTGTCGGTGCGCGAGGCGCCGTTCTCCGACTTGTCGACGCCGAGCAGCAGGATCGTGATCCGCTCGGTGCCGGTCCAGTTCTGGTTGGTCATCTCGGTCGGCGCGGCGACGAGCTCGGGCGTGCCCTCCTGGTTGAGCTGGGGCACGAAGGCGGACGAGATGTGGTCGACGGGATCGACCTGGACGTCGCGGTAGGCGAAGATCGCCTGGTAGATGACCGGGCTGAGGGCGAGCAGGGCGACGATCAGGAGCGTGCCGGGCACGCCGATGACCGGCCAGAACCACTTCTTGCGCATCAGGCGGCGCACGCGGCCGCCGCGGTTGCGGCGGGCGGTGAGCTGCTCGCGCTCGGCCATCGCGAAGGCGGCGGCGAGCGGGCTGGACGGTGCCGTCGCGGCCATGGCGGCGGCCGGCTGCGGTGTGGCGACGACCGGTATGGAAGGCGTGGTGTGCTGCTGGTAGGCGCGGTAGCGGTCGGCCGTCCTCCGGGGCGCGCGGCGCGTGGCCTGGCGGAGGGAGCGTCGACGCGTGCGCGAGCGGGCGCGGGCGAGGTAGTCGCCGGACGGGCCGGTTCCGGGTTGGGCGTCCTGATCGGGCATTGGCACCATCGGGCATGGGCTAGCGGCGGGTGACGGTGTCCGGCGGGCGGCGCAGACGTGAAGGCAGTCTACCACGCGCCTGTTCCGGCCGGTCACAGATCACTCATGTTATGTCTAGTCATTGACCACCGTGGGGAGAGCGCTTGACAAGGGTGCACGTACATGTTTTGGGGTATGCTTCGCGGTGTGCAATGCGGCCGGCGCGGATGGGCGCAACGGTGATGTCGAGATTCCGAAACGCAAAGGGTTGAGCCGAATGGTGCTGTCTGATCGCGATATTCTGCGGGCCATGGAGGAAGGCCGGATCAAGATCGATCCCGCCCCGGATATGGAGAAGCAGCTCGGGTCGGTCTCCGTCGACTTCCGTCTGGGCACCACCTTCATGGTCTTCGAGCACAGCCGCTTCAGCTACATCGATCCCCGCCATCCGCAGTCGATTGGCGACGCGATGCGGACGATCGAGGTCTCCGAGGACGAGCCGTTCATCATGCAGCCCGGCGATTTCGCGCTGGCGTCCACGATGGAGTCGCTGGAGCTGGCGGACGACCTGCTCGGTCGCCTCGAGGGGCGCTCGAGCATCGCCCGCCTCGGCATCACGGTCCATTCCACGGCGGCGGTGTTCGAGCCCGGCTGGGTGGGCACGGCGACGATGGAGCTGAGCAACCTCGGCCGCATGGCAGTCGCGCTCTATCCTGGCATGCGGATCTGCGCGTTCTCGTTCGAGCCGGTGTCGAGCCCGGTGATGACGCCCTATCGGGCCAAGAAGAACAACAAGTACGCCGGGCAGGTGACGCCGCGCGCCAGCCCGCTCTCCGAGGAGAACCGGCGCGGCAACCCGTAACTGCGCGTCGGGCGATGTTTCACGTGAAACACACCGGCTGTCGTGGACAGGCGGCGCGGGCACGGGCAATAATCGGTGTGCAGGCCGGCGCGACGAACACGGATGTTGCCCCGCCGGCGACGTGACGAGGACCGAGGAGAGTTCAGGGTGCCAAACCAGAGTCTGACAGCCATTCGCGACCGCGTGCTGCCGTTGTTCCAGGCCGCCGCCGACCAGTATCGCGGGCGCGTGCCGCAGGGCTACCCCAATGTCGTCAATGAGCCGGAGCGTGGCTTGATCGGACTGGAGATCGATCCGAGCTACGGCCTCTACCTGACGAGCGATGGCGACGGCGTCTACGCCGAGCTCTATCGCCGGCTGCCGCGCACCGACGCCCGATCGAGCGCCGGCCGCCAGAAGTACGCCGGGATGCCGTTCGACGATCGCCGCCCGATCCCTGCGGACATCGACGAGCAGGCGGTGCGGAACCTGATCGCGGAGATCATGCACCATTACAACATGCAGCCGGGGCTTCTCTACATCACCGAGGATTGATCTGCCGTTAACAACCGATGATTTGAGAGCGAGGACATTGCCAATGGCAATGTCCTCTTTTTTGCGTGACGGCGCGGAAACGCCGCGGTTCGCCCAAGTTCGTACGGTCGGCCCTTGTGGCCGACCTTTCCGCGAGTGGAGAGCACGCAGCTATCGCTATCATGGCGTGAGTCAGGGCCGTGCCGGCGAGCCGACCGTCATCACCGGCCGGTCCTGCCCCTGCGGGGCATTGCCGCAGGGGCAGGGCGAAGGGCTCGCCATGGCCGAGGCGAAGCCAAGGGGTCGCTCCGCTTTTCGCCCCTCTCGAGGCTCACCGGGGGGTCGCTTCGCTTTTCGCCGGCTCGGCCGGGAAGCGGAGCGAGCGCTACGCTTCTTGCGCTGACGCGCTCGACCGGGAGCCTTCGGCCATCCGCCCGTACGACGGAAGACGCACCGTTCACCCGAATTCGAGTACGAGGTGGGCATAGGTCGGTCACAAGGGCCGACCGTACGGAGTTCGTCGCTCGTGGCCGCGCACGCGCCTCCCAACGGGCAAACAATAAGCGGCCTGATGTTTCACGTGAAACATCAGGCCGCTTATTGTTTGCCCGTTGGGAGGCGCGTGCGCGGCCACGAGCGACGAACTCCGTA
>DATLHE010000424.1:0-20627 GCA_035540335.1 Thermomicrobiales bacterium
CCGGTCAACAACGCGTTTCATCTGATTCACGGACATGCCTCGCGCATGAGGAGGAGCACACTGATGGGTTCGAGGAACGGTGAACTGACTCTCCGGGAGTACGCTCCACGACCAATGCTTCGTGTCCCGGTCAACGAGCCGATGCGTCCGCGATTCGACGTGATCGACGCCCACAATCATCTCGGGGGCGGCGTCCTCGGCGGCAGCCCATGGTTTCCCAGATGGCCCCTGCACAAGCTGCTGGCCCTCATGGACGAGGTGGGGGTGCGGGCGATCGTCGATCTGGACGGGGGATGGGGCGACCGCCTGCGGGAGGAGCTCGCCCACTACCAGGAGCCCCATCCCGATCGCTTCATCGTCTTCTCGGGCATCGATTACGACAACTTCGCGACCGATCCCAACTTCGGTGAGACGGAGGCGCGGCGGCTTCGCGAGTCAGTGGCGATGGGTGCGCGCGGGCTGAAAGTCTGGAAGACGCTCGGCCTCCGGCTCCGGGATCCCCAGGGGCGTCTCATTCCCATCAACGACGAGCGCCTCGATCCCCTCTGGGCGACCGCCGCCGAGCTCGGCATCCCGATCCTGATCCACATCGCCGATCCCGTCGCCTTCTTCCAGCCGCTCGACCGCTTCAACGAGCGCTGGGAGGAACTGGAACGCCATCCGGACTGGCACTTCTACCCCACCCGCCCGCGTGGGGACCTCATGCACCCGGACTTCCCCTCGTTCGAGGAGCTGATGGAGCAGTTCGAGGACCTGCTCACGCGCCACTCGGGAACGACATTCATCGGTGCGCACGTTGGCTGCTACGCCGAAGATCTCGGCTGGGTCGGCCGCGTGATGGACACGTGCCCGAACTTTTACGCCGACATCAGCGCGCGCATCGCGGAGTTGGGTCGCCAGCCGTACACAGCCCGGGAGTTCTTCATCCGGCATCAGGACCGCATCCTCTACGGCACCGATGCGTCTCCCGACGTCGACGTCTATCGTCGCTCCTATCGCTTTCTCGAAACCCGGGATGAGTACTTCAACTACGGCGGCAGGGAGACGCCCGGGAGTGGCCGATGGATGATCTACGGGCTCGACTTGCCCGATGACGTCCTCAGGAAGGTGTACTACGACAATGCCCACCGGTTGACGCTTGCGAAGTCATCCGCCAGCGTATCGTGAGGCCATGCTGACCCCACGCCGGCTGGGAGGGAATGGTGTTCTACGGCGTCCATGTACAGAACTCTGGCGAGTACGGCGACCCGCGCGTCCTGGCCGACCTGGCGCGCGAGGCGGAAGAAGCCGGATGGGATGGCTTCTTCATCTGGGACCATCTCCTCTACTCCGTCGACACGGCACTCCCGGTCGTCGATCCCTGGATCGCGCTGGCGGCGATCGCCCTCAGCACCCGGCGCGTCAAGTTCGGTCCGATGGTCACGCCCCTGGCACGGCGGCGGCCATGGAAGCTCGCGCGGGAGACCGCCTCGCTCGACGTGCTGAGCGACGGGAGGCTGGTGCTCGGCGTCGGGTTGGGGGAGCCCGCGGAGGTGGAGTTCGCGCGTTTCGGCGAGGAGAGCGATGCCAGGACAAGAGCCGCCAAGCTCGACGAAGCGCTGGCGATCCTGGCCGGGCTCTGGAGCGGCGAGCCCTTCAGGTACGAAGGCGTTCACTACGCGATCCACGAGGCCACGTTCCTGCCGACCCCGGTGCAGACACCGCGAATTCCCATCTGGGTTGGGGGCGACTGGCCGAACAAGCCGCCCTTCCGGCGGGCAGCACAATGGGACGGGATCTTCCCGGGAAGACGCGGCGTCGCGCTCGACGACATGATGACACCCAAGGACCTCGGCGAAATCGTCGACTTCATCGGGCAACAACGTCCGCTTGACGATTCCTTCGTCGTGGCGCTCGGAGGGTATACGCCAGCGCACGACCGCGGCCGCGCCATCGCGATCGTCGAGTCGTATGTCGCGGTCGGGCTTACCTGGTGGCTGGAGGGAATGAACAGCCTGCGCGGATCGCTTGACGACACACGAGAGCGCATACGCCAGGGGCCGCCCAGGCCGTGACGCTCAGGGCCGAGCGCTTCCACGATGGTTCATGGGAACGCCACCTTTCAGGAGGCACGTTCGTACCGGGAGGCGACCAGGGGATGACGACGAACGATGCGCGGCGGCGGGAGCTCTTCGCTCTGCTGGGCGACCTGCCCCCACGCGATGGCCCCGTGGAGGCGCGGGAGATCGGCGTGGAGGAGCGCGAGGGGTACATCCTCGAGACGCTCGTGCTCGACCTAAACGGCGTCGAGCCGGTCCCGGCCTATCTGGCGCGGCCGAAGGATCTCCCCGGGCCGCTTCCCGTCGTCCTCTACAACCACGCCCACGGCGGCGACTACGCGCTCGGCAAGGACGAGCTGATCGCCGGCCGCCCGGCGCTGCAGCGTCCGCCCTACGCCGAGGTCCTCACCGGGCTCGGCTATGCGGCGCTGTGCGTCGACACCTGGGCGTTCGGCGAGCGTCGTGGCCGCCGCGAGGGGGAGATCTTCCGCGACATGCTCTGGGCCGGGCAGGTGATGTGGGGCATGATGGTCCACGACAGCCTGCGCGCGATCGACTACCTGGTGGGCCGGCCGGACATCGATCCGGCCCGCATCGGCACGCTCGGCATGTCGATGGGCAGCACGATGGCGTGGTGGGTAGCCGCGCTCGACCCCCGCGTGAAGGTCTGCGTCGACATCTGCTGCCTGACCGACTTCGACGCCCTGATCGAGACGCGCGGCCTCGAGGGGCACGGCGTCTACTACTACGTGCCGCGCCTGCGGAAGCACTTCACGACGGCGCAGATCAACGCGCTCACCGCCCCGCGTCCCCACCTCAGCCTCGCCGGCATCCACGACCCGCTGACGCCGCCGGCGGGGCTCGACCGCATCGACCGCGAGCTGCGGGCGGTCTACGCCGGGGCGGGCGCGCCGGAGGCCTGGCGGCTCTCCCGCCACGCGACCGGGCACCTGGAGACGGCGGCGATGCGCGCGGAGATCGTCGCCTTCCTGGGGGAATGGCTCTAGGCTCTGCCCGGCCGCGCCATACACCCCCCATCCTGAGCGATTGCAAGGGCTCGCTACGGGGGTGGGCATCCGCCGTAGCGAAGGGGCACCGAAGGCACCCAAAACAGCCCGCTCTTGTCGAGCTTTTCAAAGATGTCCACGTCCTCCCTGTAGGAACAAGGTGGACATCTTTGAAAAGACGAGCGCGCGGGGCTCACTCGCCCCAGGCGCGCTGGATCTTGCGGCAGGCCTCGGCGATCTGGTCGATGTCCGCCTCCTCGCCCAGCAGCATCGTCTGCGTCAGCCAGACGGTGTGGCCGCCCGCGTGCTCGGCGCGGGGCACCTCGGCGAGGTTCGCCAGCGATTCCTCCCCGAAGCGGGCGCGCAGCGTATTCTGGATTGCCGCCTGGTAGGTCAGCGGCACGTAGCCGCCGCTGCATGGGATGCCCTCCGCCTGCAGGGCCTTGAGGAACTCATCGCGCCCACGCCCGCCGAATCGCGCCGGGTCGTAGCGGATCTGGTAGAGGTGCCAGGCGTGGCTGGTCACCCGCGCGTCGACCTTCACCGGCGCCAGCCCCGGCACGTCCGCGAGTCCCTCGGTTAGGCGCGCGGCGTTGCGCTGGCGCAGCGCCATCGCGTCCGGCAGGCGCTCGAGCTGGGCCGTCAGGATGGCGCCCTGCCACTCGGACATGCGCAGGTTCCGGCCGAGCAGCTCGTGCTGGTACCAGCCGCCCTCCGGCAGGCGCCCGACGTTGTGCAACGACCACGCCATCGTGTAGTGCTCGCGGCTGTTGGTGACAACGATGCCGCCCTCGCCGGCGGTGATGTTCTTGCTCGCCTGGAAGCTGAAGCAGCCGAGATCGCCGATCGCGCCGACCGGCGTGCCCCTCCACGCCGCGCCCCACGCCTGGCAGGCGTCCTCCAGCACGGGGATGCCGTGCGCGCGGGCCACCTCCATCACGCCGTCCATATCGGCCGGCTGGCCGCCGATGTGGACCGGCACGATCGCCTTCGTGCGCGGCGTGATCGCCGCCGCGATCCGCGCCGGGTCGATGTTGTTCGTCTCGGGGTCGATGTCGACGAAGATCGGCCGCGCCCCGACCGCGAACGCCGAGCTGGCCGTCGCGATAAAGGTGTAGGCGGTGGTGATGATCTCGTCGGCGTGGCCGACGCCAAGCGCCTCGAGGCCGACCTCGAGCGCGAGCGTGCCGTTCGGAACACAGACGCCGTACGCCGCGCCCTGGAACGCGGCGAAGTCCCGCGCGAAGGTGACCACCTTGCTGCCCGTCAGCTCGCCCCACTTGCCGCTGTGCAGCACCTCGAGCAGCAGCTGCTCCTCCCGGTTTCCGAAGATCGGCCACTCCGGAAAAGGCTCTCGCCGGATCGGTGCACCACCGTCGATGGCCAGTTGCGCCGTCATGAAACGTCTCCTTGCCGTGCCGTGTCTCTCGCGTTCCGGTGTTTGGTTTAGAGATCGAACGAAAACAGATGGTACGGCGTTCTCGCTGGCTGTCAAGAGGCCGATGGCGACCACAACCGCCACGCAACAGATGAGCGGATGCTGCACGTTGACGATCCACCAGCCAAGTGCTAGCATCGCGCTATCCGAGTTTGTTAGGGCTCAGAACGAAGTCGATCCGGCCCGAGCGCATGGCGTCGCAGGACGCGCTCGCCAGCCTTCTCCGTGCCTGCACCACAGGAGGGTTTCGCACCGACGCCTGAATCGCGCCCCGGACTGACCGCAGCGTGGGCACGCATCCGCGAGTTCAATCGGAGGAACGGAATGAGCAACGGCACCCGGTTCACCAGTCTCCGTCTGTCGCGCCGCCATATTCTGGGCGCCGCGGGCGCAACCGCCGCCGGCGCCGCGCTGGGCGCCACCCGGCCCGCGTGGGCCGCGCCTGGCCTGCTGGCCCGCGCGACCCGTGCCAACGCCCAGGAGGGCTCGATCTTCCGGATGTTCTACCCGAACTTCCCGACGCTCGATCCCCAGGTCGTCACCAACGGGATGTGGTTCGACGCCGAGGGCCTGCTCGAGGGCCTCGTCACCCTCGGCGCGGGCGGGACGGAGGCGGTCGCCGCCGCCGCGGAATCGTGGGAGGTCTCCGAGGACGGCCTCACCTACACCTTTACCCTCCGCGACGCGACCTGGTCGAACGGCGACCCGGTGACGGCGGAGGACTTCGTCTGGGCCTACACGCGCCTGCTCACGGCGCAGGGCTCCTCCACCGGTGTCACGCTCGGGGCCAACTCCTACCAGCCGATCCTGCAGATCACCGGCGCCGTCGACCACCTGAACGGTGTGATCACGGACTTCGCCGAGGTCGGCATCAAGGCGCTCGACGAGAAGACGCTCGAGTTCACGCTCGACACCGCCAACGCCGAGTTCCCGCTGCTGCTGACCCACCCATCGATGCTGCCGCTCCATCCCGCATCGGTCGAGGCCAGCGACGACTGGGTCCAGCCCGCCAACTGGGTCGGCAACGGCCCCTTCGTGCCGACCGAATGGACGGTCAACACCAAGATCGTCCTCGCCCCGAACGAGAACTACTGGAACGCCGCCGAGATCAAGCTGGCCGGCATGGAGGTCCAGCTCTACGAGGGCGCGAACACCCAGCACGCCGCCGCCTACGAGGCCGGCGAGGTCGATCTCGTCGGGTTGCCGCTGGCCGATCTCATCCGGTATCAGGCGGATCCCGAGCTCTCGCAGCAGCTGCACGCCGCGACCGGCGGCAGCGTCGGCTACCTGGCCACGCTGCGCTCGAAGAATCCGATCCTCGAGGATACGAACATCCGCAAGGCCCTCTCGCTCGCGCTCGACCGGGAGACGATCGCCCTCGCCAACCCGTCCACGCGGCCGGGGCCGCAGCTCGTGCCCGACTCGCTGGCCGGCTGGACCGAGGAGGACAACACGCCGAGCGACGTCGAGCAGGCGAAGCAGATCCTCGCGGACGCCGGGTACCCGGACGGCGAGGGCTTTCCGGAGCTGAAGATCCTCTTTGGCGGCACCCAGACGAACGTCCAGCTCGAGGCGCTGGCCGACACCTGGCAGAAGAACCTCGGGATCAAGGTCGCACTCGACATGCAGGAGTCCGGCGTCTACGTCGAACGCCGCTGGGCGGTGCAGGAGGAGGACTACATCGGGTTCTACTTCGGCACCTTCGGCTCGACGCCGACGTGGAGCACCTGGGCGGCGAACCTCTGGGGCCCGCAGTTCATCCAGGAGTTCAGCCTGAAGTCCGCCGACTGGGCCGAATACCAGGGCCTCCAGAACGACCAGGCGATCGACCCGGCCGACAAGGCGGCGCAACTCAAGGAGCTCCGTGACACCCGCGCATCGGAGGGCGCGATGGCCTACGTCGCCGCGGTCGCGGAGGCCTTCACGCTGCCCGACCCGGCGGCGCAGCAGGAGGCGCTGCGCGCGGCGGCGAAGCTTCGCCAGGAGACATACCTGATCATCCCGATCTACTACGCCGATCTCTACTACGCGATCAAGCCCGAGGTCGGCGGCATCGAGCTGATCCCCGGCGGCCTGCACTTCTACTACGACACGATCACGAAGGGCGCGTAGGAGGCTCGCGGGGCACGGGCAACCCTCGTGGTCGCCCATGCCCCGCCCCTGGGCGAGGGTCGGGATTCACCATGCCCTTCGGGCATCGGGAGGGCACCGAGGCCCGCCCCCACCGGCCCATGCGCCACGCGCACCACACGATGCGACACGTCGCCGGGAGATTGTGGGGATCACCCGGCCGGTACTCACACAGGGGAAGGGACACATGATCACACGCAATACCACCGACCTGCAGCGCATCCACCGGGAGATCCGCGACCACGCGCTCTCCCGTCGCCGGCTGCTGGCCCGAGCGGCGCTCGGTGGCGCCGTCGTCGCCACGGCCGGGGTCGCAGGCACCGTTTCCGCGGCGCCGTCGCACCGCGCGGGCACATCCGTGACAGCTGCGCAGGAGGCGGGCGTCTTCAACATCTTCCAGAACAACTTTGCCGACCTCGACCCGCAGACGATCACCGATGGCATGTGGTTCGTCGGCACCTCGCTGCTCGAGGGCCTCGTGCTCGCTGACGAGAAGGGGTCGGCGGCGATCGCCGGCCAGGCGGAGTCCTGGGAGATCTCGGAGGACGGTCTCACCTACACCTTCACCATGCGCGACACCGCGAAATGGTCGAACGGCGACCCGGTGACGGCCAACGACTTCGAGTGGACCTACCAGCGGCTGCTCACCCCCGGCGCGGCGACCGGCAACACGGCGGGCGCGAAGTCATACCAGCAGATCCTCGGCATCGTCGGCGCCAGCGACTTCCTCGCCGGCGCGATCTCGGACTGGGCGGAGGTCGGCATCAAGGCGACCGACGAGAAGACGCTGGAGATCTCGCTGGTCAACCCGAACGCCGAGTTCCTGCTGCTGATGACGCACCCGTCCATGCTCGGCATGTGGCCCGGCATCGAGGAGATCGGCGCCGAGTGGTCGCTGCCGGAGAACTTCGTCGGCAACGGCCCCTTCGTGCCGACCGAGTGGGTGATGAACGCATCGCTCACGCTGGCCCCGAACGAGCACTATTGGGACCGCGAGAACGTCTTCCTGAGCGGCGTCAAGGTCCAGCTCACGACGGGCGCCGACACCGCGATCAGCGCCGCCTACGAGGCCGGCGAGGTCGACGCCCTGGCGCTCGGCGGCGCCGATCTGATCCGCTACCAGGCGGACCCCGCGCTCACCGAGCAGCTGCGCTCGATCGGCGGCGGCTCGGTCGCCTACATGGCCCTGCTGCGCAGCAAGAACACGATCCTGGAGGACGTCCGCATCCGCGAGGCGATCGCGCTCTCGATCGACCGCGAGACGCTGGCGCAGACCAACCCGGCGCTGCGGCCCGGCTGGCAGCTGGTGCCGGACGCCGTGCTCGGCTGGGACGAGTCGCTCAACGTGTCCTACGACCCCGACCGGGCGAAGCAGCTGCTGGCCGAGGCCGGGTACCCGGACGGCGAGGGCTTCCCGGAGCTGACGATGCTCCGTGGCGGCACCGCGTCGGTGACGGACGAGGCGCTCATCGACCTCATCGGCAAGGCCCTGAACATCAAGGTCCGGCTCGATGTCGTCGAGGCCGGCACCTACACCGAGCAGCGCTGGCGGTTGCAGGAGGAGGACTACATCGGGTTCTACCTCGGCTCCTTCGGCTCGCAGCCGACGTGGAGCTCGTGGGCGGCGAATCTCTGGGGCCCGCAGTTCACCGAGGAGTTCAGCCTGCCGTCGTCGGTCTGGGGCGAATATCTGGCGATCCAGAGCGACCCCGATCTCGACCCGGTCGAGAAGGCGACGCAGCTCGCCGCGATCCGCGACGAGCACGCCTCGGAGGGCGCCAAGGCCTACGCCGCCAAGGTCGACGAGGCGGCCGGCACGCCGGACCCGGAGCAGCAGATCGCGCTGTTCAAGGAGGCCTCGCGGCTGCGCCAGGACACCTACCTGTTCATCCCGATGTGGTTCAACGACCAGTATTGGGCCGTCAAGCCGAACATCGAGAACTTCCAGCTGCACCCGGGCGGGCGGGCCTACTACCTGCGCGGCGTCAAGAAGAACGGCTGACGCCGGGTGCATTCCGGCCGGTAAGGGGGACCTTGTGTCCGACCGCCGTGCCCCTCGGGCACGGTATGGCCTCTGGGCCATCGGGCAGCCCTGCGTGGCTGCCCCTACCGGCCGCGGTAATCTTCGTCACGTCTCACCCAAACACCCCTTGTGGGAGTCTTTATGGTAACCATCCCCGCCCAGAACCCGCTTCTGGCCTTCACCACCCAGCCGATGGTCCGCTACCTCGCGGCGCGGCTCGTCCGCATGATCTTCTCCCTGGTCGCCGTCTCCATCATCACCTTCGTGCTCCTGCAGATGGCGCCCGGCAACTTCGCCGACATCCAGCGCGTCACCAGCGGCGCGTCGGAGCTCAGCCCGGCCCAGGCCTCGGAGGTGATCGGCGAGTTCCAGACCCGCTACGGCGACGATGTCCCGGCCTGGAAGCAGTACCTGAAATTCATGAAGGGCGCCATCGTCTGGGACTTCGGGCCGTCGTACAAGTACCCGAACCTGACGGTGCAGGAGATCATCGCCGACGCCTTCCCCGTCTCCGCCACGCTGGCGCTGATCTCGGTCGCGATCGCGGTCGTGATCGCGATCCCGCTCGGGGTGCTGGCGGCGGTCAACCACAACCGCTCGGCCGACTACATCCCGATGTTCCTGCTCACGATCAGCCGCGCGATCCCGAGCTACCTCATCGCGCTCTTCCTGATCCTGCTCTTCTCGCGCCAGCTCGGCTGGCTGCCAACGCGGGGCTGGCCGGGGCTGAAGGAGTCGATCATGCCGGTCGCGGCGCTGTCCGTCGGCTCGATCGCGATCCTCGCCCGCTACATCCGCTCCAGCATGCTCGAGACGCTGCGGCAGGACTACATCATGGCCGCGCGCGCCAAGGGCGGCGGCTTCCGCCCGGTCGTCTTCGGCCACGCGCTGCGCAACTCGCTGATCCCCTTCGTCACCATCGTCGGTCCCTATCTCGCCGGCCTGATGACGGGCACGGTCTTCATCGAGTCGATCTTCGGCATTCCGGGGCTCGGCCTCTACTTCGCCGACGCCGCGCGTTCGCGCGACATGCCGCTGCTGATGGGGTCGACGCTCTTCTTCGCGCTGATCCTGATGACCATGAACCTCTTCGTGGACCTGATCTACCGCATGCTCGATCCCCGTATCGGCTTTGAAACGTCAGGACGTCGCTAATGGCCGCCGTCGCCGCAACACCCGCCGACCTGCCGGAGGCCGCGAAGGCGCGCGGCCAGTACGCCCGTGCCTGGGACCGCTTCAAGCGCAACAGGCTGGCGCTCGTCAGCCTCGTCTTCGTCGCGCTGCTCGTCCTCGTCGCCATCTTCGCCCCCCTGATCGCCCCCTACGGGTATGACGAGACGAACTACGCGGCGATCCGCGCCGGGTTCAACACCGACGGCTACCTGCTCGGGACCGACCAGATCGGCCGCGACATCCTCAGCCGCATGATCTTCAGCCTGCGCACCGCGCTGATCATCGCGATCGGCGCCGAGGCCGTCGCCATGTTCCTCGCCATCGTCATCGGCATGACGGCGGGCTACATGGGCGGCCGCGTCGACCAGTGGCTGATGGCGCTGACCGACATCCTCTTCGTCTTCCCGTCCTACCTGCTGATCATCATCCTCGTCACCGTCTTCGGCCGCAGCGAGCTGACAATCTTCGTCGCCATCGGCATCAGCTCGTGGGTCGGCACCGCCCGCCTGGTGCGCGCCGAGGTGCTGCGCCTGCGCGTGCGCGAGTTCGTCGAGGCCGGCAAGGCGATGGGCGCGAACGGGCCGACGATCGCGCTGCGCTATATCCTGCCGAATTCGCTTGGGCCGCTGCTCGTCGCGCTCAGCTTCGGCATCCCCGGCGCGATCATCGCCGAGGCCGGCCTCGCGCTGCTCGGCCTCGGCGTGCAGCCGCCGACGCCCTCGTGGGGCACGATGATCCAGGAGGGGCAGCAGTGGGTGCTCGTCTCCCCGCACCTCCTGATCTGGCCGACGGGGCTCTTCGCGCTCACGATGCTGGCGTTCACGTGGATCGGCGACGGCCTGCGCGATGCCTTCGATCCCCAGGAGTAGACCAACCGTGGCCGACGTCATTCTCGATGTCCAGAACCTGCATACCGAGTTTCGCCGCAACAAGACGGTCGTCCGCGCGGTCAACGGCCTCTCCTACCAGGTCCGCGCCGGCGAGGCGGTCGCCATCGTCGGCGAGAGCGGCAGCGGCAAGAGCGTCGGCGTGCGCTCCCTGCTGCGGCTCATCCCCGCGCATGGGGACGTCGTCCAGGGCAAGGCGCACTTCAAGGGGATCGACCTGCTCGCCCTCTCCGAGAAGCAGCTGCGCACTATCCGCGGCAAGGACATCTCGTTCGTCTTCCAGGACGCGATGACCGCGCTGAACCCGACGATGACCCTCAAGCGCCAGCTCACCGAGCACCTCATCTGGCACGGTCTGGCGAACAAGGAGACCGCCACCCAGCGCGCGATCGAGGCGATGACCGATGTCGGCCTCGACCGGCCGGAGGTGCGCCTGCGGCAGTACCCCTTCCAGCTCTCCGGCGGCATGCGCCAGCGCGCGATGATCGCGATGGCGATGGCCAGCCGGCCGAGCCTGCTGATCGCCGACGAGCCGACGACCGCGCTCGACGTCACGCTGCAACGACAGATCCTCGACATCCTCAAGCAGAAGAAGCAGGAAGGGATGTCGATCATCCTCATCACGCACGACCTCGGCGTCGCCCGCTACTTCTGCGACCGGGTGATCGTGATGTACGCCGGCAAGGCGGTCGAGCGGGCGCCGATGGCGGATCTGCTCGCCGAACCCGCCCACCCCTACTCGACCGGCCTGCTCGACTCCACGCTGGAGATCGGGATGAGCGGCCAGGAGCTGCGACCTATCCCCGGCAACCCGCCGAACATGGCGGCGATCCCGGCCGGGTGCCCGTTCGCGCCACGCTGCCCGCTGGCCGAGGAGCGCTGCCGGGTCGAGCCGCAGCGGCTGGAGCCGATCGGCCCGGGCCGCGACGTCGCCTGCTGGAAGGTGTCCGAGGGACTGACCACCGCCACCCCGGCGGCCGCGGCGCAGGGCACCCACACCACGGAGATGGCGAGACGATGACGGACCAGCACCAGGCGCCCGGGGCCCCGCTGCTCACGGTGCGCGACCTGACCAAGACCTTCTACCTGCCCGGCGGCGAGACGATGACGGCGGTCGATCGCGTCAGCTTCGACCTCCAGCGCGGGCAGACCCTCGGCATCGTCGGTGAGAGCGGCAGCGGCAAGTCGACGCTCGCCCGCCTCATCCTGCGGCTGCACGAGTCGACCGGCGGCAGCGTCCGCTTCGACGGCACCGACGTCCTCGCCGCCGAACCCGAGGCGCTGCGCGCGCTGCGGGCGCGGATGCAGATCGTCTTCCAGGACCCGTTCAGCTCGCTGCTGCCGCACTACTCGGCGATCGACAACGTCTCGGAGCCGCTGCGCCTCCACAAGCGCGGCGACAAGAAGCAGCGCCGGGAGCGTGCCCGGGAGCTGCTCGACCTCGTCGGCATCAACCCGGTGATGGTCGACCGCTATCCACACGAGTTCAGCGGCGGCCAGCAGCAGCGCATCGCCATCGCGCGGGCGCTGGCGCTGGAGCCGGACCTGCTGATCTGCGACGAGCCGACGTCGTCGCTCGACGTCTCGATCCAGGCGCAGATCCTGAACCTCCTCAAGCGGCTGCAGGAGCAGCTCGGTCTCTCAATGCTCTTCATCTCGCACAACCTCGCGGTCGTCGAGCACCTCGCGACCCATGTCGCGGTGATGTACCGGGGCCGGGTGATCGAGATGGCGCCGACGCAGGCGATCTTCACGACCGCCGCCCACGGCTACACGCGTCGGCTGCTCAGCGCGGTGTTGCCGGCGCGTTCGGGCGCGATGGAGACCATCGCGTTCTGGGAGCGCCCGCCGACGCCGCTCGGCTCGGCCGACGGCGTCGACCCGGTGCCCGGCGTGATGCTCAACGAGGTCGCCCCCGGCCACTTCGTCGCGATGGACGGCACGGTGTAGCCCCGGCCCCCCGGCCGAGCCCTTGGTGTCGCACCTGCGGCGCACCCGCGGCGCACCCGCGGCGCACCCGCGGCCGGGGTCGCTTCGCCACGAACCCCTCAGGATGCCGGACCCACCACCGCATCCCGGTAGCGCCGGGCCTGGGTGCCCGGTGTTGGTTCGCGAACGGGCCCGGTGGGCCATCGGACGAATCCATTCCCCACGCTGCGCACTGGGTCTGGATCAGGACAGGCGCTTCGCGAGTCCGCTCCCATCCCACACCCGTCCTGCCGGCTCGATACCGCGCAGCGGCATTTCAAGCCCCGGGTATGAGCCCCGGTACTACCGAGGGGAGCCATAGCTCCATCAGCGTGACATGGCGATCCGCACCAAATCGCCGCTACATAGTTTGTGCAACAAACCAAACAATCCGGCGATCGTCGCGTCGCCTGCCGGCGAGACCGGCGGCTCGCCGGGGCGCTTGTTATCCCGGGCGGCTTGACAGGGCGTTGCGTGCCCCTACAATGCGCCTATTGTTCAGTCCGGAAACCAAATATCGACCTGGCCGAGATCGTTCCGGAGCGACCGCCCCGGAATTCGCCACCGATCCCGGGCCTCCGGAGCTGAGCACTGGAACCGATCCGTTGTTGGCAATGTAAAGAAGGAGCGCAATCGTGACCTCTCCCGATCATGAGCTTCGCCCCAGCCTGTCTCGACGCGATCTGCTGCAATCCGCGGCCGCCATCGGCGCGGCGGCGGCCCTGATGGGCCGGATGCCCGCGCTCGCCCAGACGCCCGCCGTCGCGGCCACGGGCGAGGCTCCGGCGCTCGCCGAGCAGGTCAGTGCCGGCACGCTGCCCGCGCTCGCCGACCGCCTGCCGGCGAATCCGTCGGTGGTCACGCCGCTCACCCAGATCGGTCAGTACGGCGGCACCTTCCGCCGCGCCCAGACCTCGCCGGAGGGCACGGTCGATTTCACCCATATCACCCGCGCCTCGCTGGTGGAGTGGAGCCTGGGGCTGGACTTCGAGACGATCCCCGGCCTCGCCGAGACCTGGGAGGTCAACGACGACGCCACCGTCTATACCTTCCACCTCCGCGAGGGCCTGAAGTGGTCGGACGGCGAGCCATTCACGGTTGACGACATCGTCTTCGCCGTCGATGCCGTCGCCAAGAACGCCGAGCTCTACCCGGCGCCGCCGACCTGGATCTCGGTCGCCGGCCAGGCCGCCGAGGTCGCCAAGGTCGACGACGTCACCGTGACCTTCACTTTCGCGCAGCCGAACGGCCTCTTCCCGCGCTTCCTCGCCTTCCAGGGCGATGGGCTGAACACCCCCAAGCACTACCTGTCGCAGTTCCATCCCGAGTTCGCCGATCAGGCCGCGATCGACAAGATGGCCACCGACGCCGGGTTCGCGAGCTGGGTCGAGTTCTTCAACGCGATGAACACCGGCTGGACGAACCCCGACCGCCCAAGCCTCGGCGCCTGGCACCTGACGCAGGCCGTCAGCGGCAGCTCGACGCGGGCCACGCTGGAGCGCAACCCCTACTACTGGAAGATCGACACCGAGGGCAACCAGCTGCCCTATGCGGACGGCGTCGTCTTCGACATTCTCGACAAGACGGCGATCACGCTCCGCGCCGCCAACGGCGAGCTCGACCTCCAGTACAAGTACCTCGGCTTCCAGGACATGCCGGTGTTGACCGAGGCGCAGGAGGCCGGGAACTACCAGGTGCGCCAGTGGGGGCTCGACGCGCCCTGGATCGCCATGTACATGAACCAGAGCCACAAGGACCCGGTGCTGCGCGAGCTGATGCAGAGCCTCGACTTCCGGGCCGGCCTCTCCCACGCGATCAACCGTGACGAGATGAACGAGATCCTCTTCCTCGGCCTCGGCGGCACGCAGCACCCGTGCGGCATCCCGGAGGACCCCTACTACGTCGAGGGCTACGGCCACCGGTTCACCGAGTACAACATCGAGGAGGCCAACGCGCGCCTCGACGCCGCCGGGCTCGCCGAGAAAGACGGCAGCGGCATGCGCCTGCGGCCGGACGGCCAGCCGCTTGAGCTGACGATTCTCACCTTTGTGTACGAGACGGGCGTCAATGCCTCGGACGCCTATGAGCTCGTCAAGGGCTACTGGGCCGAGGTCGGCGTCAAGGTCAACATCGACATCCAGGATCCGACCCTCTGGCGCGAGCGCACGACCGCGAACGAGATGGACATCGCCGGCTACACCGTCGCCGGCCTGCTCTGGGACATCGATCCGCTGTGGTACGTGCCGACCTCGATGGCGTGCTACTGGGCGCCGCTCTTCGGCATCAACTACGCGACCGGCGGTGAGTCCGGCGAGGCCGCACCGGAGAACATCGCGCAGCTGCAGGAGCTCTACGACCAGCTGGTCGCCGAGGCCGATCCCGAGAAGCGGATCGCCCTCGGACAGCAGATTCTCGCCATCCACGACGAGAACGTCTTCATGATCGGCACGGTGACGGCGCCGTTCCAGCCGACGGTGGTCAGCAACGCCCTCGTCAACGTGCTGGAGGTCGGCGTGCACAGCAACCGCGCCCGCCACGAGGAGGTCACCTGGTTCGAGCAGGTGTCGTTCACCAACGTCTAGGACGCACGGAGGGGTCCGTCTCCGTCGGACCCTTCCCCACGCACGACAGGGTCACCAGGGGAGGGACGAGATGACCACCATCAACGATCGTGGACACCGGGGAATGTCCCGGCGCGCGCTGCTGCAGTCGGCGGCCACCGCCGGGGCCGCGGCGGCCGTGCTCGGGCGCATGCCGGCCGGGGCGGCGCAGACGCCAACCGTCGCGCCCACCGGCGAGGCCCCGGCGCTCGCCGAGCGCGTTGCCGCGGGCGAGCTGCCGGCCCTGGCCGACCGCTTGCCGACGAATCCGTCCGTCGTCACGCCGGTCCAGCAGATCGGCGCCTATGGCGGTACCTTCCGCCGCGCCCAGACGACGGAGAGCGCGGTCGACTTCACGCTCATGACGCGGGCGTCGCTCGTGGAGTGGAGCCTCGGCACCGATTTCGAGACGGTGCCCGGGCTCGCCGAATCGTGGGAGGTCAACGACGACGCCACCGTCTACACCTTCCACCTCCGCGAGGGCCTGAAGTGGTCGGACGGCGAGCCGTTCAGCGCCGACGACATCGTCTTCTACGTCGATGACGTCGCGAAGAACAAGGAGCTCAACCCTGCCCCGCCCACGTTCCTGAGCGTCGGCGGCACGCCGCTCGAGGTCGCCAAGGTGGACGACCTGACGGTCACCTTCACCTTCGCGCAGCCGAACGGGCTCTTCCCGCGCTTCCTCGCCTTCCAGGGGATGGCGATGAACACGCCGAAGCACTATCTCTCCCAATTCCACCCCGGCTACGCCGATCAGGCGGCCGTTGACAAGCAGGCGAAAGACGCCGGATTCACGACCTGGATCGAGTACTTCACGTTCAAGAACGACGCGTGGAGCAACATCGACCGGCCCGGCGTCGGCGCGTGGATCCTGACCCAGGCGATCTCCGGGAGCACCACCCGCGCCCGTCTGGACCGCAACCCCTATTACTGGAAGGTGGACATCGAGGGCAACCAGCTGCCGTACGCCGATGGCGCCACCTTCGAGGTGCTGGACAAGACCGCGATCGCCCTGCGCGCCGCCAACGGCGAGATCGACCTCCAGTACAAGGGGCTGGGCTTCCAGGACATGCCGGTGCTGACCGAGGCGCAGGAGGCCGGCGAGTTCCGCATCCTCCAGTGGCCGATCGACCAGCCGTGGACCGGCATGCACATGAACCAGAGCCACAAGGATCCGGCCCTGCGCGAATTGATGCAGAATGTCGACTTCCGTGCCGGCCTGTCGCACGCGATCAATCGCGACGAGATGAACGAGATCCTCTTCTTCGGCCTCGGCGGCACGCAGCACCCCTGCGACCTGCCCGGCAGCCCCTATTATGTCGATGGTTTCGGCTATCGCTTCACCGAGTACGACGTCGCCAAGGCGAACGAACTGCTCGACGCCGCCGGGCTGACCGAGAAGGACGGCGACGGCTTCCGGCTGCGGCCGGACGGCAAGCCGCTCGAGCTGACGATCACGACCCACCCCTACAACCCGGGCCTGAACCCGACCGACGTCTACGAGCTCGTCAAGGGCTACTGGGCCGAGGTCGGCGTGAAGATGAACATCGACGAGATCGACCTCACCCTCTGGTTCGAGCGCGTCAAGGCCAACGAGCACGACATCGCGGGCTATTCGGCGCACGGTCTCTTCTGGGACGTCTATCCCAGCTGGTACATCCCCACCTCGGATGTGACGTACTGGGCGCCACTCTTCGGCATCTGGTACGCGACCGGTGGCGAGAACGGCGAGGAGCCGCCGGCGCACCTGCGCGAGCTGCAGACGCTCTACGACAGCCTTGTGGCGGAGCCGGACGAGGCGAAGCGCATCGAGATTGGGCGGCAGATCCTGACGGTCCACGACGAGAACGTCTTCGTCATCGGCACGATCACGACGCCGTTCCAGCCGGTGATCGTCAGGAACAACGTCGTCAACGTGCTGGAGCAGGCGGTCGCCAGCTACCCGATCGGCCACGAGAACATCACGTGGTACGAGCAGGTCGCGTTCACGGCTGCGGAGTGATCCGCGGGGGCACCTTGCGTGTGGTCCTTGTGGTAGGGGAGGGCCTTGTGCCCTCCCGCCGCGACCTTCGGTCGCGGGTATGCAGGACGACATGTGTGAGCCGTCCAGGGCAGGGTGCCAGTCCCGAGCATCGTGAGCCACCAGCAAGAGAAGAGGATCCCAACCGATGCGGATCTACATCCTGACCGACCAGGAAGGCGTTGCCGGCGTCGTCAACTCGGTGGACTACGCCAGCCCCGGCTCGCGCTACTACGAGACCGCCCGGCGCCTGCTGACGGAAGAGGTCAACGCCGCCATCGAGGGCGCGTTGGCGGGTGGGGCGACGGAGATCTTCGTCCTCGACGGGCATGGTCATGGCTCGATCGACGTTGAGCTGCTGCATCCGGCGGCGGCGGTGCTGACCGGTCGTCCCATCCGCTTCCCGTTCGGCTTCGACGCATCCTTCGACGCCCTGGTGTTCGTCGGCCAGCACGCGAAGTCGAACACCGATGGCGGGCATCTCAGCCATACCGGCAGCATGGACCAGGACGACCTCATCCTCAATCGCCGCTCGGTCGGCGAGCTTGGCTGGTATATCCAGCTCGCCGGCCACCACGGCAAGCCGACGATCCTCGTCACCGGCGATCAGGCCGTCTGCGACGAGGCGCGTGCGCTGGTCCCCGAGATCGAGACGGTCGCCGTCAAGACCGGCATCCGGAACGGTCCCGCCACGGGGCTGACCGGCGACGAGAACCGTCTCCACAACGCCGCGGCCGTCCACCGGCCCCCGGCGAAGGCGCGGGCGATGATCCGCGAGGCCGCGGAGCGGGCGGTACGGCGCATCGGGGAGATCCCGCCCTTCTTCATCGAGCCGCCCTACGAACTCGTCAGCATCCTGCGCGCGAACACACCGGGCGGCGAGCGGTCGGTGGCGCTCCTTCACGCCGACGACTTCGTGGCGCTCGGCTGCATGCCGCGCGAGCACACGCGATCGGTGGCGGACATCCCGTTCGCGCTGGAGGAGGTGCGGTGAGCGTGGACGGCCCCTCGGAAACAGGAAACTGGTTGGAACAGGGATAACGCGTATGGCCCAGTACATCATCAAACGCATCATCTTCATGATCCCGACGCTGTTCATCATCTCGATCCTGACGTTCATCATCATCCAGCTCCCGCCAGGTGATTTCGTCAGCACGATGGTCGCGAACTCGGCCGCGCAGGGGCAGAACATCGACGCCGCCGAGATCCAGGCGCTGCGCGCCCGCTACGGGCTCGGCCAGCCGGTCTATGTCCAGTACGGGAAGTGGGTGACGGGGCTGCTGCAGGGCGACCTGGGGTTCTCCTACACCTTCAACGAGCCGGCCAGGTCGCTGATCATGGGCCGCCTCGGCTTCACGATCCTGATCTCGGCCAGCGCCCTGCTCATGACCTGGGCGATCGCCTTCCCGATCGGCATCTACTCGGCCGTTCGCAAGTACTCGGTCGGCGACTACACGTTCACCCTGCTCGGCTTCCTCGGCCTCGCGATCCCCGACTTCCTGCTCGCGCTGGTGATGATGTACATCGCCTTCAAGTACTTCGGGCAGAGCGTCGGCGGGCTGTTCAGCGAGCAGTACATCGACGCGCCGTGGAGCCTCGCGAAGCTGGCCGACCTCGGCAGCCATCTCTGGATCCCGATGGTGATCGTCGGCACCGCGGGCACGGCCGGCCTGATCCGCATCCTCCGCGCGAACCTGCTCGACGAGCTGTTCAAGCCCTATGTCATCACCGCCCGCTCCAAGGGTGTCTCCGAGCGCCGGCTGCTGCTCCGGTACCCGGTCCGGATCGCGCTCAACCCGTTCATCAGCACGATCGGCTGGAGCCTGCCGGCCCTCTTCTCGGGCGAGACGATCGTCGGCGTCGTGCTCAGCCTGCCGACCATCGGCCCGCTGCTGCTGAACGCGCTGAAGGCCCAGGACATGTATCTGGCGGGGAGCATCATCCTCATCCTGAGCATCCTGACCGTCATCGGCACGCTGATCTCCGACATCCTGCTCGCCTGGAACGACCCGCGCATCCGGTATCAATAGGAGTCCGGCCATGAGAGACGTCCCCACCGCCAGCCAGATGCGCGGCCTCGACGAGGTGGCCGCGCCCGGCGCGACGCCGCCCAAGCCCGACCCGAACCTCGAGCGGCCCGGCGGCGCCGTCCCGCCCCGGGCCGAGGAGTTCATTGCCAGCGCGGCGTCCGAGGCGTCGGTCGCCTCGCCGTGGAAGCTGATCTGGTGGAAGTTCCGCAAGCACAAGCTGGCCATGGCGGGCACGGTGGTGACGCTGCTGATCTACCTCGTCGCCTTCCTCGCGGAGTTCGTGGCGCCCTACGCGCCGGAGACCAACTTCAGCCAGTACACCTACGCGCCACCGCAATTCCCGAAGATCGTCGACACCTCCGACGGCATCAGCTTCGGCCTGTACGTCAACGGGTACAAGTCGGAGGTCGACACCACCTCGTTCAAGCGCGTCTTCACGGTCGACGAGGAGGCGAAGATCCCGCTCGGCTTCTTCGTCAAGGGGCCGGAATACGAGCTGTGGGGGCTGATCCCGATGGACCGGCACCTCATCGGGCCGACGAACCCGGAGGACACTGCGTTCATGCTCGGCACCGACCGGCTGGGGCGCGACATGCTCAGCCGGGTCGTCTACGGCGCCCGCATCTCGATGTCGATCGGGCTCGTCGGCGTCGCGCTGAGCGTCGTCCTCGGCATCGCCCTCGGCGGCATCTCCGGCTACTACGGTGGCCGGATCGACAACGCCATCCAGCGCGTCATCGAGGTGATCCGCTCGATCCCCACCATCCCCCTCTGGATGGGCCTCGCCGCCGCGCTGCCGGCCGGGTGGTCCGGCCTGCGGGTCTACTTCGGGATCACCGTCATCCTCTCGTTCATCGGGTGGACGGGGCTTGCGCGCGTCGTGCGCGGACGCTTTTTGGCGATGCGCGAGGAAGAGTTCATCATGGCCGCCAAGCTCGACGGCTCCAGTGAGCGGCGCATCATCGCCCGGCACATGGTGCCCTCCTTCATGAGCCACATCATCGCCTCGGTCACGCTCTCGATCCCGGCGATGATCCTCGCCGAGACATCGCTCAGCTTCCTCGGCCTCGGCCTGCGACCGCCAACGGTGAGTTGGGGCGTGCTCCTGCAGGAGGCGCAGAACATCCGCACGGTGGCGACGGCGCCGTGGCTCTTCGCTCCCGGCGTCGCCATCGTCGTCGCGGTGCTGGCGATGAACTTCATGGGCGACGGCCTGCGCGACGCGGCGGACCCCTACCGATGATCCCCACGTGGAACCCTGCTCGTACGGGCGGAGAGCCTTCGGCCCTCCGCCCCCGGAGATCCGCATGAC